>JAVBQI010000203.1:0-22826 GCA_031549145.1 Thermoguttaceae bacterium
TCCGATGCAACATTTTCAGCGAAGCAATCTGTTGGTCCGTCAGCCGATATTCTTCCATGATTTTCTCTCCTGTGAGAGAAAGAATATAACAACTTGGTCAAAATCGATCAACCGGAATTTTTAACCGGCTTCGGTATAACGGTGAACGCCGTCAACGGTTTTATCAACAACGGTACGACCGCGGTTTCGGGTATGGCTACGTTCAATGCAGACAACACCATCGGCGGCACATTCTCCGCCGTCGGTTTGACAAACAACGCGGCCCTCGCGGTCGGCGCCGCCGACGTCACCGGCCTAACCGGCACCTACACCGGCAACGCAGGCAGTTCATTCACCGCCACCGGCAAGGACACCGGATTCACGACAATCAATCTCTCCACCGGAACCAACGTGTTCAACGCCAAGTCGGTGGGGACCCTGACTTTTTATTCGGACGCCGCGGACAGTTCGTTTACCGTAGCCGACGCGGTGACGTTGAACAACGACACGACCATCAACGGTACGTTTTCCAGCGGTGTCTTGACGACGAATTGGAACACGACGGTCACCGGTACGCTCACGGCAACCGGTTTGACGAACAGCGCTGAGTTCACCGCTACAGGAGCCACGGCTCTGAACCTGACCGGCACCTTCACGGGCAATACGTACAGCATGTTCGACGCCAACGGTAAGGCGACCGGCTTCACGGCGATCGACCTTTCCGCCTTCAATTCGAAATTCTTTGCCCAATCGACGGGGACGCTCACCAGTTTGGACATGAGCAGCACCTCGTGGTATTCGCAGGGGAGCGACTTTGACATGTCCGGCGTGGGCGGTACTATCGCTGCGGGTGCCAGAATCCAAGTGGACGGCGACTTGACCAACGCGCGCCTGAACGATGGGATTATCTACAATGCCTTTACGATGAGCGATCTTGACGGCGAGACGATCTCAAGTTCGACCTCCGTGGTGCTTTCCGATGCCACGGCGGTCACGCTCGGCACCGGTGTCACGCTCGCGGACACCGCCAGGCTGACCTTCACGGACGCCGATGTGACGCTGGGCTCTTTCACCGGCGCCGCCGGAACCGAACTGGTTTTGCAAAACGGCGGTTTGACGCTCAACGGCAACGGTAGCGTGCTGGGGCTTCTGCAGGCCGAGACGCTGACGATCGACGGCGATTTGAACGGTCTGGGCCGCGTGATCACGACCAGCGGCACGACGCTTCAATCCGGCTCGCGGCTCGCCCCGGGCGGCACGGGGGATCCGACCGGAACGCTCACGCTCGAAGGGGGGCTGACGCTCGATGCGACGACGCTGGTGATCGACACGAGCAGCACTGGCGCCAGCTCGTTCGACGTCTCGGGCGGGCTTGTCCTGACCGGCGCGAACCGGATCGCGCTCAATTCGCTGACCAAAGGGACGTTTACGATTATTCAATCGGATGAAACGGTCGATTACCTGAATGCCGCCAACGGTTTTTCCAACGACCGGATCGACGGGCTTTCCGGCCGCTGGCGGGCAAGCCTGGAACAACAGGGTAACGACCTGTTCCTGAATCTCCTTCTCGGCCAGGAATACGCGGTGCTGGCCCGGTCGATGGGAGCCGGACGCAACCTCGTCAATGTCGGCTCGCTGCTTGACGCCCTGCCGGACACCGATCCGCTGCGAATCATGCTCGATAATCTCGCGACCGACGCCGCGGCGTTCGCGGCCATGAACCCGCTGCGTTCCGGCGGCGAGGCGGTGCTCGGCGGGCTGCGGGCCGTGCAATTCGATCCTTGGCGGTTCGCGTTCGTCGAGCTTGATCGCAACGAAGCCTACGCCGCCCACAACGCCTCCGCCAACACGTATCGCGGACAACAGTGTGACACGGCCGCGGCCCAGCGGCTCCGCACCTGGTTCCAGGCGTACGGCTATGCCCACGACATCGACAACGACGGCAACGCTCTCGATTACGACGCCGACCGCATCGGCGGACTGCTCGGTCTCGACCGGCGGGTTTCGCAGAATTGCGTCTTCGGAGCGATGTTCGGTTACGCCGACGTCAAGGCGAAAAACGATTACGCCCGGACCGAGGCGAACGATTACACGTTCGCGCTGTACGCTCGCAGCCGGTTCAGCAGCAAGATTCACCTCAACGCTTTCCTCGGCTACGGTCGCCAAGATTACGATTACTCGCGTTGGCTGGGCGGGAATCATTTCACGGCCGATTACAACGGCAACGCGGCGTACGCCTCGCTCGAACTGGTCCGACCGTTCCGGCTGAACCGCTGCTCGACGCTCCTGCCGCTCTTCGCGATTGATTACCAGCAGGCGTGGGCCGACGATTTCAATGACGGACAGATGCTGTACGACAAGACCGATTTGCTGGCGGTGGTTGCCCGATTCGGCTTGAACGGGACCTTCAACTGGAACGGTAATCACGGCCTGGGCCGCGGCCTGCGAACGCGGCTGCAATACGGCTGGCAGTTCGCGGGAGACACCGACGGTTCGGTTGCGACGGCGTTTGTCTCGAACCCGGCGATGAGCGCCCCGATTTACGGCAACGATCTTGGGCAACATTATCTCGACGCGGGGATCGGTTACCAGCATTATGTGGGGAAGGGAGCGTACCTGTTCGCCGATTACGATTTCGGGCTCGGCGAGAACCGCCTCTCGCACTTAGGCCAGGTCGGCTTAGCCGTCGCGTTTTGAGGATGAACGAGCGATACAACGAGCCGGGACCTGCGGTCCCGACATATTAGGAAGCCATCGCGTCTCGGCCTTGGTCGGGACCGCAGGTCCCGGCTCGTTATTACATCGCAGTTCGTTCCTCGCAGGGCATTGCAATCGGGGCGGGGTTTCGGTTATATTCTTGGGGAGAGACAAATCCGATTCCTTTTTCCCTTGCCTCAAAATGAAACTCAAACAGATCTCGCTCTTTTTGGAAAATAAGCCGGGTCACGTGCGCAGCGCATGCCGGACCCTGGCCGATGCCGGAATCAATATCGAAACGATGTCGCTCGCCGATACCGAACAGTTCGGCATCCTCCGCCTGGTCGTCCAAGACTGGGAAAGGGCGGTCGAGGTCTTCGCTCAAAGCGGCGTCGTCGTCAAGGTCACCGACGTCGTCGCCGTGATGGTCGACAACCGGCCCGGCGGGCTGGCCGATATTCTTGACATTTTGGAAGAGGCCAACCTCAACATCGAATACATGTACGGGTTCCATTTGCGGAAAGACGAGAAGGCGATTCTCATCTTCCGCTTTGACATTCCGGACATCGCCGTCGAACGGCTCCAGGCGAAAGGCGTCCAGGTCGTCGGCTCCAAAGAGCTTTTCGGATAGACACGTTTGTTCGTCTTTTTACCAAATTCATTAAAAGAGCCGCATGTGTAGTCGGTACTCCGACGTAATTTGCGGACCTGGTACAAGGTCCGCAAGTTACGCTTCGCTTCACATGCGGCTCATTTTTTGGCTCCCCCATGATTGCGGTCGATTTGGGTAACACCCGGGCGAAGTTCGGGTTCTTTCCGCGTTCGGACGTTCCGTTCCCGATCCCGCAGTCCGTCTTGATCGACAAACCGGGGGACTGGAATTCACTCTCGGGCTGGTTAGACGCCCTGCCTGTTGGAAAGACGGAGCCGATCCGCTGGGTGATTGGCAGGACCGGCGGTTATCCCTGGGAAGAGTTGCAGGAAAAAATCGCAGCGCACCGGCCCCAGGATCGGTTCAAGGAATTGGGCCGCCGGGACATTCCTTGCGCGACCGAAGTCCGGTCGCAGGAGAAAATCGGCCTCGACCGGCTCCTGGCCGCGCTGGGCGCCGCTGTGCATTGGAAATCGCTGCCGGAAAACGCCTCGAACCATTCGACGCTGTTGGTCGTCGATGCCGGAACCGCGACGACGATCGATTCGGTCTCGACCCGGGCCCCGGAACCGTTCGTCGCGACCTGCGGCGGCGGAGCGATTTTTCCCGGCTTCGAAGCGCTCGCGACGGCGTTGGCCCGTATCTCGCCGAAGCTGCCGAAGCTGCCGACCGCCCACCTCTCGTCCGCCGATTATCCGGGTTTGAACACGGAGGACGCGTTGGCCGCCGGAATCTATTGGGGGACGATCGGGGCGATTCGCCAATTCCGGCAAATGCTCCGCGAGACCCTGCGGAGCGAGGATCGGCCGGATCGGCTGCCGATTTACCTCACCGGCGGCGACGCGGAAAATCTCGCGAAGGGCCTCTCGTCTTTCGAAGACACCCCGCCCCCCGTCGTCCTGCCGCATCTGGTTCTCAGCGGCATCGCCCTCTCCCTTATTTAGCCGGTACTCCGCGTCGTTCAGCTCCAACGCCGCTTTCTGTTCAGGGAATCTTTCGTGTTGAGAACCTCGACGGCGATGTTAACGTCCTCGACCATTTGGAAATCATACATGCCGACGCAGATAAAATCGGCGCCTCCTTCAAAGGCGTAACGAAACGCTTCCCGGGGATGAATCGCCCCGGCGGCCATCGTCTTGAACGCGATCCAGGGGAGCGACATCTCCTGCATGTAGCGAGCCGTTTCTTCCGGCTCCCGGCAGAAAATGTTGTCGTGCTCCTTCTCCGGCTTTGCCGACCAGTAATTGTTGTGATGATAGGTCTTCATCCAAAAATCGGGCCGGATGCCGCGTTCCATCACCTTTTGAACCGTGATCAGACGGTGCGCCCCGAGCCCCGCGGCGCAGCCCGCCCCGCGAACCTGTTCCAAATGAGCTTCCAAAACGTCGAATCGGCCGGCGGCGACATGGGCGTCGGTCGTTTCTCCGTTCAGGTAACAGGCACTCGCTCCCTGGTTCATGGAAATTTTGTTTTCTTCAGGGCCGCGGCAGTCGCCGAAAAAGTGCATGTTCCCACCGGCCTCCCAGTACCGTTTGATCATCGCGAAATGGGAGAAGTGCGACAGAAACGCGTTGATCCCGCACGCCTCGGCCAGTTGGAACGTCGCGTGTATTTTGTCCGGAGTGTTGTAAGCAGTCACGAGATCGGAAACGTAAAGCAGGTCCCTCGCGTGAGCCCAGCCGCCGAACAGGTTGCCGCCGAGAATGACGCGGCTGATCCGGAGGTTGCCGAGCTTGGTTTTCGGCGGTTTGCCTTTCAGGTTTTCGAGCGTCGCCCAATTCGTGTTCTTTCGCGTCGCCCCGGCGACGGCGTCCGGTGGGGCGTCCGCGTTCGCGGCCTCCGCCTGCAATTGGGCGGCGAGAATTTTTTCCTCGCAACTGAGCAGGCCCGAAGCCCCGGCGAGGCCGACGCCGCCGAGAACCATTTTTTCGAGCAACCGCCGCCGCTCGGGATTTTGCGGGCAATCGTGTTGGGAAGAATCGGACATGAGAAGACTCCTGGGAGGAAAAGAGGTTGATTTTTCTCTCTCCAGGTCAGTATAGAGGATACCGGCCAAAAAATTCAAGCCGAAAAAAGAAAAATCCTGCTGGATACTGATATCCAGAAAAAATTTGAACTCATTTTGGAATATAGCAAAAATTCAAACGCAAACATCCGCTTCTCGGCCTGTAAGGCCGACGCGTAACAGCCCAGGGCAGAGCGAAGGCGCCGCCCTGGGTGATGAACTTAACATTTAGCCGCCCTGTAAGGGCAAGGGAACAAGGGGCTTGCGTCGGCCTTTCAGGCCGAAATTGGTGTGTGCGTTTCTCTCCCAGGGCGGCGCTTCGCTCTGCCCTGGGCTGTTATGCGCCGCCCTTTCAGGGCGAATTCGGAAAACACAACCGCTCGCAACGGCTGCAAAGGGTTCATTTTTAATCTGGAACGCAGTAACAATAATGGTTTTCCTCTTTCAAAACGAAAAGTGAGCTTCCGCGATTCCGTTTCTTGCGGTATATTTGAATTTTCGGACATAAACAATCGAACGCCTCAAACTGCTGCCCGACTCGCGATTATTTCTGTAGAGCAGCATCATTTTTTCGACCATTTCCTATGAAAAGAAGGTTCGCGGCATTTTTACTTTTGTGTTTGCCGTGGGTGATCTCGGCAGGCTGCAATCCCGGTACGCCGAACCCGAACGCCGACAAAACGACACCCCCATCGGAATCGTCGGCGGAGCCCAGCGTCGATTTCAAGTACCTGAAGCAACGAAAACAATTCAAGACGAAATTGATTCGGAAAGGACCTGCTCCCCAGGAAACGGAGGTAACCGTACCGGCAAGGTTCATTCATCCCGTCGAGTACCCTTCCCTGGAGCGGAATTTGAAAGGGTGGGTTTACCTCCCGGACGACGATACGACCCGGCGGCGACCGGCGTTGGTCTTTTGTCACGGCGGGTTCGCGGCCAGTGCGAACGATCTGTTATGCGTCGAGCCGTTTTTAAATGGGGATTACGTCGTTTTCGGGCCGTCCTGGCGCGGAGAGAGCGGCAATTCCGGCAATTTCGAACTCATGCTCGGCGAAGTGGACGATGCGGCCAACGCCGTGCGATGGTTGGCGCAACAGCCTTATGTCGATCCGGACCGTATTTACATGTTCGGACACAGTGTCGGCGGCGGCATCGCCGCCCTGGTCTCGTTGATGAACGATGTGCCGCTGCGACATTCCGGCAGCAGCGGCGGGCTGTATCCCGACGTCATTTTCAAGGCTTGGAGCCCGGATATCACCCCTTTCGATTATCGTGACCGGACGGAATGTGCGATGCGTCTTTTGGACGGGAATACGCGGTCCATGCAAGTCCCCCATTACGCGTTTCTCGGCCAGAACGATTACGACGAAGGTTTCTCGTGGGTCGCGAAAAAATATCTGGACGACCCGCTCAAGGCGCCGTTGTTGAAAATTCAGGTCATCCCCGGCGATCATTTTTCTTCTTTCGACGAAGCCGTCGAGCGGTATTTCCAGATCGTGGAAAGCGATCGGCAGTGAGCCGACGGCCGCCGCGGGTTTTGTCGGGGACGAAGCCGACCGCCCGGCCTATCGCAACACAACATCCGTCTGACGGTCGTTTGCGTTTTCGGTCTCGATCTCGATCTCCAAAAATCGCCGTAAAATATCGATATGCGTTCGCGAATGTTGCGACAAGTGCAGCGTCCGGAACAACGACGGACCGCTCCCTTGCCAAGTCGCGATGCCGAGCGGGAGCATCAATTGGTCCGCAAGGTATTTGCCGACCGGAACCTCGGCGGCCAGATATTCCCGGTATTGATCGACCGCTTTTTGGGCGACAAATTCGGCACTGACATTGATTTCGCCGAATCCGGTAAACAGTTCCGCGATATTTTCCGAGACGGCTTCGAGCATCACGAGGTTGCCCGGCCCGGCGGAGTGGGTGATTGTTTCGATTCGGACGGACTCCTCCGGCCAGCCGGTTTTCTGGAGCAGCGTGTTTTTTTCTCGCTCCGCGATATGCTTGGGCAACCGGGCGAGGAGAATCCTCGCCTTTCGCTCCGTCATTTCGCCGCGCTGCGTCAATTCGAGGTTCGAGAGTCTTTTGACCGGCGTGATTTCGACCTGAAACTCGCCGCCGCCGGCCGGGTAAAAACCGTGTCGAACCAGCGTTGTACCGAACCTCGGTCCGAGCCGTTCGACCAACGGCAGGTAAACCCGTTGCAAAAAATCGAACGGCGGTGCCATCGGATTGTGCGTTCCGCCGCGCAGCGTCAACGTGGATGGATCGTCGGCAAGCATCAGGGCCGGCAGTACCGTTTGCAGGACGAGTGTCGCGCTTCCGGCGGTGCCGATGTTGAACGTGTAATCGCCGCCCCGAACTTTACCGGGTCGGAAATCGAGTCGGACGGAACCGATTTTGACGTTCTCGGTGTCGCATTGTCCGACTTCCGCCGCCGCACGAACCGCGGTCAGGTGTTGCCGCATCAAGCCCGGCTTGGCCCGTTTGGCCCGGATATGGTCGATGGTGAACGGTTTTCCCGTGACCAACGCAAGCGCGAGCGACGACCGCAAAACCTGCCCGCCCCCTTCACCCTGAGAACCGTCGATGTGAATGTGTGTCATGTTGTCGCAATTTAGTTCGTCAATATCTTCATCATCGATTAAATCCAAGTATTTCTCCTACCCGGATTCACGTCTTGTCCGAACGAGATCATTCGTGTCGATGGTTTTAAACAGTTTCCAGAGTTCGTCCTCGAATTCTTTCGCGATGCCGAACCAAGCGGGAAAAATGTCTTTGATCCGTTCAGGCGTTTCCGTATAAACCAACTGAGCTTTGGTCAGGCCATTCCAATAACGTGGCGAATCTTCATAACCGAAAGCGATTTCTTGAGCCATTCTCAACTGATTTCCGAAAAAACCGTAACGACGAATGGAGTCCCAATGACATGAACAGTCGGAGGAATCACCGTCCGGATATTGTTCCGCGACAAGCAATATGGCCGATTCATGGATTGGAGATTTCGAATCCGTATCCCAAAGATGCATGGCGCAAAATGATATCCACATGAGTAATTGTCGTTTCCCGAAGCGGACCAACAGGTCTTTTTTCGGCGTTTGATGATCACAATGCAACGGTGGTGTTCCTTCCGATAACGCAAACAGGGAAGCGATTGTCGGCATGAATCGTTTTGTCATACGACTCTCGGGACGGAACATGCGGATTGTCTCCATGGCCGACGCCCAGAGGTGTTGCGATTTTGTCATGATTTCAAGTTCGATCAAAACCGGCCACTCCGTATTACACGCGTCGACTGTCGATAAAAAAATCATCAATGCAGCACGGTAGCCGCAAGCTCGTGGTTCGTCGATGTAATTTCTTTCTCGCAGCAATTTGAATCCGCTACCTGGACGAGTACAGAGTCGCTTGAACTCGGCAAGTTTATTCATGTTTTCAACGACAACCCTCGCCCCGATAATGTCTTGCATTTGCATGAAATTCATCGTGGGATACCGATTCAATTTATCGACAATCGGTTTGAGTCCCTTGATCCTCATTCCGATCAACGGCGGAGTTTCAAATTTTTCAGCACAACGGGAAAGAAACCGATAAAATTTTTCAAGAGGCCGGAGACATTCGATTCGCAATGTATTAATTGCACGAATGGATTCGACCGCCTCCGGGAGTAACGGATCGCAACGGATCAATGCTTTTCCGGCCTTTCGGAACCCTGAACGACTTGGCATGAAAGGTAAATAATGGTTCAACATTGTTCTTGTTCTCCGTCTTTGCTACCAGAGGTCAATCATCGGCCGTATCGCCGTCTTTAATAACGAATCGGGCCTTGAGGCTTGCAACTTCCGAGGCGAGTCCCGCTTCGATCACGCTTTTTTTCACTTCGTCAAAGTTTTTGTAAGCCGCCGGAGCCTCGTCGAGCGGATAGCGGCGGCAATTGGTGAGAATGTCATCCTCTTCGAATTCGCGGTCAACCGCCTTCTGGTTGAGCGTCTTCGCGGCATTGCGGCGGCCCAGCGCCCGGCCCGCTCCGTGGTTGATGCTGTACGCGCTGATCGTCGCTCCTTCTTCGCCGACCATCACCGAAGAGCCGCCGCAAGGGTTGCCCGGCAGCAGAATCGGGTGCCCCGTCGATTCGAACGGCGTCCCCTTGAGCGCGTGGTGTCCCGCCGGAAACGCCCGGGTCGCCCCTTTGCGATGAACCATCACGGACTGGTCGTTCCAGTTTTCCCGCCGTGCGATGTTGTGCGAAATGTAGTAGACGAAATTCGCTTTGACACCGGGAAACACCTCTTGGAACGCTTCCCACACCAGCACGTTGATGAGCAGGTGATTGACGGTCGAGAAGTTCGCCCCGAGCGCCATATCGTCGAGGTAATCGTTCGCCTCGTGAGAGCCGATCGGAGCGTAAACCAAATCGCGATCGCCGCCGGGAAACGGCGTGCCCCATTCTTTGAACTTCCGCCGCAGAATGTTGAACTGCTCCGTCGCCAAAACGTTGCCGAACCCGCGCGAGCCGCAGTGCGACAAAAATGCGACGTGTCCGTCCTTCAGGCCGAACGTTTCGGCGCAACGCTTGGCTTTTTCCGTGTCGAGAACGTGAACGATCTCGCACTCGCCGAAATGGTTGCCGCCGCCGTAGGAGCCGAATTGCTGCATCTTCTCGCCGAAGTTGCGCATATACTTTTCGTTGACGATCTTTTCAAGCCGCCGGGCGAGGGCGTCCGTCGAGCGGTCGTGCCCGTAATGAATCGCATCCTCGCAGCGCTCGGTCCAATCGAGCGGAATGCCGAACTGCTCGCAAACCGATTCGCTTGCCCCTTCGATCACCGCTTGCTTCGCAAGGCTAAAAGGGATCTTTCGGCCTTTGCGGACGCTGCGTTGTCCGGCACCGGGCCCGGTCGGCGTCCGGTCGCAGATCGCGTCGATCAGGGCACGCCGCACCCGTTTGTCGATAATCTCTTCGGCGGGCAGGTCGAATTGCAGCAGCGACATCGAGCATTTGATATCGACGCCGACCGGACCGGGATAGACGTGCGAGGGGGAGACCATGACGCAACCGATCGGCGCCCCGTAACCGCAATGGGCGTCGGGATTGATGATCACGTCGGTCACGCCGGCGCCGTTCCGGGCGTTGATCGCCTGTTGCAGCGTTTTGTTGTCGAAGGTTTTGCGAATCGCCTCGGTCCCGATCACGGTGATCGGCGGCACGGAATCGGAAACGAGCTTCGCAATCGCGGGATTTCCAGTTGGGATGAGTTGCATGGTCGTTTAACGAGCCGGGACCTGTGGTCCCGACTGATAATGTTGAAAAAAAGTACGGCGGCGACAAGGGTTTGTGAAACCTGTGGGGATCGAACCCACTCGCTCTTGGAGCTTTAACCAATGGAGTTCCACAAGCATTCGCCGCCGTACTGAGCGCGGTGTGGTCGGGACCACAGGTCCCGGCTCGTTGTTACATTTTTTATAATTTGATCTTGTCGATCGTGTTCACCCAGTGGTTTTCTCCGCCGCCGTTGACCACGTCGGCGATCAGGTTGAACACCTGGTCGCTGAAGCCGCCGACGTTGATGATGTCCGGCCGCTCCTTCGCCTGCGTCGTGCCATACGGCTGAATGTCGATGCAGATCATCTTAGCATGTGGCGACCGCTGTTTGAAGGCGTTCCACTGCTTCATCGTCTCCGCCGCCGGAGCGCCGTTGTAACAGCCGTAATGCGGCGAGTCCAACCACGATTCGCTGTCCGAAACGTAAATCACCAATTCACCGCTCGCCCCGATCCTGTTCAAATATCGCATCGGCGCCGAACAGTTCGTGCCGCCCGCCGGGAGCTTCATCAGCTTTTCGACGTTCGTCATCACGGAGTCCCGCGGGTTCAACGAAATCAACGACACGTCCGATTCGAACGGCACGACAACCGCTTCCGGATTTTTCCGCAACAACGTCGCCGCGACCAACGCCGCCACGTCGATGCACCGGACCTTCGAGGTCGAGCCTTTCCGTTGCCCGGTGATCGCCGAGTGCATCGAGCCCGAGACGTCGACGAACACGAACACCTTTCCGTCGATCTTCGGGACGTTTCGGGTCGCGATTTCCATCGCATCCTGAAGCGCCTCCCGAACCGACCAGGGCACGCCGTCGGCTTCGCTCGTATTCATGTACGCCGCCAGCAACTGGTACGGAAAAACTTTCGACCGGGCGATTTCTTTTTCGTCTCGCAACCGATTGCAAACCGTCGAAATGATGTTTTCGTCCTGTGGAATCATCTCTTTCCAGATCTTTTTCCACGACCTCGAGATGAAACCGGAGCTCATCGTTTTGTTCCGCCTTCTTTTGCCGCTTGTCGGAACGATCCCGTCGCTGAAAACGCCGTGCCGGGCGAACGTGTTCAGGTTCATCCGCGTCGTCTGCCAGGACGCCTTCTCGGCGATCCGGGTCCACTGCGCGGTGCCTAGTTCCATCGAGGTCAACATCTGGAACGGCACGTCCGGAATTTCTTCCGAAAAGTTCCCTTCGGAAGCCGTCCGTCTGAAATTTTCGTATTCCTGCACGATAAACGGCAGTTTTTCGGCGTCGTGCTGCCGGCCAATCAAATAGCCGAACAGAGCTTCCCGCTGCGGCGTCTGCGGCTTCGGGTGAACCATCTTGACGATATCCGCCAACGACGGCGCGTTGCCGATGGAATCCCGGAACAATTGCTCATCGTTCCGCCGCTCAATCCACTGCCGCACCAGCCGCTTCGGCGAGGAGCCCAAGCTCTTCCGGCCCGTCACACCGCTCCGGACGATCTGCACGAAATTCCGCAGCATCCGTCCGTTGTCGATCACCCGGTCGAAAATTTTGGCCGACAATTCCGGCGACCGAACCGCCAAGACGGCGCAGAGTAACGCGGGCAAGTCTTTCATCAACCCTTTTTCCCGTGCGTAGACGGCTGTCTTCGCGATGAACTCCGGCTCGCATTTCGCGCAGTAGCCCAGGACTTTCTCCAATTGCTCTTCGGCACTCGCATAAAACGTGCTGTTCAGGCAACCGGTCGAAGCGTACTGGGCCAAAGCGTGTTGGGCGTCTAAGGAATAAGCCCGGCCGCCCGCCTCGTTGAGCGTATCCGAGTTCGGCAAAATTTTTCCCGCGATCGATTGGAATAAAGTTTTGTTTGCCATGATTGCACCTGATAATAAAAAGGATTGAAAAAGGCGACAACAAGGTTTCGTGAAACGATTTTGCTGAGCTACACCCCCGTCTACAAAATTACAATGGAGGTGACGGGATTCGGACCCGTGCCTTTGCGATTGCTCACAACGCTCTAACCATGGAGTTCCACAAGCATTTGCCGCCTGTGTGATTCAAGGTCGAAGACAAGGATTCGTGAAACGAACGCGCTCTGCCATTTGAGCTACGCTTCCGTGTGCCGGAGTACCGGCTCAATGGGAACGACGGGATTCGAACCCGCAACCTCGGGTGCTTAAAACCATGTAGTTCCACATGCATTCTTCGACCAATGCCCGACCGGGATTCGAACCTGGACACCGGGAATCAAAGTCCCGTGTGCTAACCGTTACACTATCGGGCAAAAAGGCGGCGACAAGGTTTTGTGAAACGTTTCGTTTGCTCTACCCACTGAGCTACGCCTCCGTCGAATTGAGGCGGCGGGGCTCGAACCCGCGACCGAACGGTTAAATGTAGTTCCACCGGCATTCGCCACCAGCGTACGGACGCTGGACCCCGATTGTCTTCGACCTCATTGGCTTCGCCTCCCGTTGGTCGGCTGCCGCTGAGAAGCTTCTGGCTCGCGGGGACGGAATTCTATAATTGCATTCGTCGTGCCAACTGAACGAAAATTGATGTAACTTCTTTTGTATCAATGGGATAAGATTTTTTCAATGATTTTTGAATGTTGAATGAAATGTTTTTCGGCCTCACATATTGATTATATAATCTATTGTTTTATAATAATTTATAAGTTTTTCGGTCAAAAGCGCTGCGCGGCTAAAACGCAAGCGGAGGCATCTACGTAATGATCAACAATGTCGTTTTCGGTTTTCTCGGTTCGCGGCTCGACCTGGGCGGCCCGGAGGATCGTTGGCAAATTTGGCGGCCGACGGTCGCGCTCGGGATGCACGAGGAATTTTTGATGCGGCGGCTCGAAATTTTTTACGCTCCGAACGAAGCGCCGCTGCTGCAAACGGTCGTCGAAGACCTCGGCTCGGTTTCACCGGAAACGGAAGTCCTCGCCCATCCGATGCCGCTCTCGGATCCATGGGACTTTGAAGAGGTGTACGCCGGGCTGCACGATTTTTTCAAGGACTACCCGTTTCAGCCGGAGACGGAGGAGTATTTCGCGAACATCACGACGGGAACGCACACGGAACAGATTTGCCTGTTCCTGCTCACGGAGTCGCGACACATTCCCGGGAAATTGATTCAAACCTCGCCCCCCCGGCGAAAACACAAAGACGGTCCGGTCGGCATCTACAAAATCATCGATCTCGATCTCTCGAAGTACGATCGGCTGGCAATGCGGTTCGCCTTGGATCGGCAGGGGGCGACATCGTTCCTGAAATCGGGGATCGCGACGAAGAACAAGGAGTTCAACCGCTTGATCGACCGGATCGAACGGGTCGTGCTTGCCGGTCCGTCGCCGATTTTGCTGACCGGGGCGACCGGGGTCGGCAAGTCGCAGCTCGCCCGACGGATTTACGAATTGAAACGGCAACGCAACATGTTCGAGGGGCCGTTCGTCGAGGTCAATTGTGCGACCCTGCGCGGCGATGCGTCGATGTCGGCCCTGTTCGGTCACACGAAAGGAGCGTTTACCGGAGCGGTCGGCGAACGGCCGGGCCTGTTGCGGACGGCTCACGGCGGCATGTTGTTCCTGGACGAAATCGGCGAACTCGGCCTCGACGAACAGGCGATGCTGCTTCGCGCGATCGAGGAAAAGCGGTTCCTGCCGGTCGGGTCCGATACGGATCTTTGCAGCGACTTTCAGCTGATCGCCGGAACGAACCGGGATCTCTCGGCCGAGGTTCGGAGCGGCGGGTTCCGCGAAGACCTCTTGGCGCGAATCAATCTTTGGACGTTCCGGCTGCCCGGTTTGGCGGAGCGGCGTGAGGACATTGAGCCGAACATCGATTACGAACTGGAACAGTACACGGCGAGGACAGGGGCCAAAATCGCGTTCAACAAAGAATCACGCCGCCGTTTTCTTGATTTTGCGGTTTCGAATGCCTCCTCCTGGAATGCGAATTTTCGCGACCTCAACGCCGCGATCGTCCGTATGGGGACGCTTTCCCAAGGCGGCCGGATCGCGACGGACGTCGTCGAGGAGGAAATCGAACGATTGCTCGCTCTCTGGGCCGCTCCGGAACAGGAGGCGGCGGACGAGGAAAAGCTGCTTCGCTCGCTCATCGGTACGGAGCGTTATGAAAAAATCGACCGATTCGATTTGCCGCAGATTTTCGAAGTGATTCGCGTTTGCCGCGAAGCGGCGTCGCTTTCCGAGGCGGGCCGGCGGCTGTTTAATATTTCGAGAGCGGAAAAGAAATCGAGCAACGACGCCGACCGATTGCGAAAATACCTTACGCGGTTTGGTCTCGACTGGAGCGACATCAAGGGGGCATTTTTTCGGGACTCTTACTGACCTGATGGTCAATCTTGCTGATTTTCAGGTCAATTTTATATTTTCTGGGCAGTAGCCTCTTCAACTACCGTTCCGGGACCGTCGGTTTCAGGTCGGATGAAACAGGCTGGACAAGATCAACGGAATTGATATCTTTTTTTAGCTCACCATTTCGAATGAGCAATAATCCAAGCTGAACTACAATTGCAATAATTAATGACCAGGCGGCAATAATACACCATGTTTTTATTTTCAAAAATGATGCAAAAACATCAACAATCTCCTGCTTGATGCTTTTTTGGGCATCTTCAGCCAGTACTCTTTTGATATTCCTTATTGCTTGGACTATTCTTCGGATCATACCGGGTTCCAGCTATGAAATGAACTCTTTTGTAAGCGATTGCGTATTTCGAATTCGCCTTGAAAGGCGGCTGTTGTTACGCATCGGCCTTGCAGGCCGAGGCTGAATTTCATCGGCGTCGTTCTTTCGTCGGCGTGCAATGGTTCATCAGGATAGCAGGCAGAACTTCCTGGTTGATCGGCTTGGCATAATGGGCGTTCATGCCGCTCGCAAGAGATTTGTGGACGTCTTCGTCGAACGCGTTGGCACTGATCGCCACGATCGGGACCGTCTTGGCGTCCTTGCGCGGCAACCGGCGAATGGCCATCGCAGATTCGTAGCCGTTCATGACCGGCATCTGGATGTCCATAAAAACAATGCTGTAGGTGTCGGGAGGAGACGCTTCGAACATCTCGACCCCTTCCTTGCCGTCTTTCGCCTCTTCCGTGAAGAAACCGGCTTCACGCAATAAATTGACCAGGACAAGCCGGTTGAGACGCACATCGTCGACCACCAAAACCTTTTGGCCGGAAAAACGTCCTTTGATTTCCTCGAAAGTGGTTTTGTCGGACACTTGATCTTCATGCAACCAGACTTCGAAAGAGAACTCGCTCCCTTGGCCCTGTCCGCTTTGAACGACGATTCGGCTGCCGAAAAGTTCCAGAACTTTCTGGGCGATCGACAATCCCAAACCGCTCCCGCTCGTGTAAGTTCCCTTCTCCGCCTCGACCTGTTCGAAAGGCCGGAGGATCATTTCCATTTTGTCGTCGGAAATGCCGACCCCCGTATCCCGCACCGTAAAGCCGATGAGCGACCGACCGTTCTCGTGCTCTTTTTGTTCGACGATGAAATCGACCTTGCCCCCTTCCGGTGTGAACTTGACGGCATTGTTGAGCAGGCTGATCAGCACTTGGCGCAACCGCAAGCCGTCCGCGAGAAAACAGGACGGCGTCAATTCGTCGATACGCGTCGTCAGCTCCAAATGCTTGACGGAGCAGTTCGAGCGGACCCCTTCCAGGATTTCATCGAGCATTTTCCGCAATTCCAGGGGCTTTTCGACCAGTACGACTTTGCCGCTTTCCAGGTTGGACGCTTCGAGGATGTCGTTCAACAAACCGAGCAGCTGAACGGACGATTGCCGCAAATGGGACAGGTAGTCGTTCAGTTTTCGGGGGTCGTCCAAACCTTGGGGATCGGCGAGTTTCGATTGGATGATGTCGTTGAATCCGATCATCGAGTTCATCGGCGTCCGCAATTCGTGACTCATCCGCGCCAGGAAATTGCTCTTATGGCGGCTTGTCAGTTCCGCTTCGGTTTTGGCCTTTTCCAATTCCGTCTGTTTGTGTGAGATCTCGGTCACATCGTTGCTCGCGATGATGTAGCCTTGTTTCCGGCCGTGTTCGTCCAGGAAATAATTGGCCACCCCCTGGATGTAGCTGTCGGTCTGTTTTTCATGAAGCACCTTGCCCGCATCCTTCCCGTTAAGCAAGGCGGTCACCGGACAGTAATCGGATCCGAAATGGTAGATGCTCGCATCCTTGTAAGATTTGCCGACGATTTCACCCAAATCTTTTTCGCCCATGACTTCCAGGCATCGATCGTTGGCGTAAATGATGTTCAAATCCATGTCGGTAATGACCAACGGGGTATGGACGCTCCGGACGATGCTTTCCGCCATTTCGTCGAACGAATATGCCAGCCGACCGAATTCGTCGTTGTTCCTGGCGGCGAAGCGGAAGTTCCGGTTTCCCCGGCGAAACTTGGTGATGCCGTCGATGAGCCATTGCAAGCGGTTCGACAAGTACGAGGCCATCCAGATGGCGATGAAAATCACGATCACCGACAAGACGACGGTGGTGAGGATCAAGTGCATCGACGTGTCCTGGAGATTGCTATCGACCATTTCCGTCAGCCGGTCCCCCATTTCGTGGGCCGGACGACTGAAATCGTCGATGCCGGCTCCGATGGCGACGAACCCGAAACCGCAGCGGTTGCCGCGAACTTCCGGACTGTACTGTCCGGTATAATAAGGAATCGCCGAGGCCGTGTTCAATTTATAAATGCCGCTCCACAGAATGTAGAGCGATCCCGAACCGCCGTCTTTGGCCAGGTCCATCCAGCCGGTGCATTGCGGGGCGTTGTTCAGGTAACGTCCGTCCAAGCCCACGAGCCCCATTTTCGTCAATTCGAGGGCCGGTTTCTTTTTCCTCGACTGATAGGCCAGGGATTCCTTGTCCCCCGTCCAGGGAACATAATCCTTGAGGGTCGCGATGTATTTTTGCCAGTCTTCCCGCTTGAAGTCGGCGGCCAACATGCCGTCGTAGAGCGTTTTTTCGAGCCACGGCGTTTCGGGGACCCCCGTTTCGGGATTGTACCCGCAGATCGAATGATGCCGCGGATGAACGATACTCCGGCATTGGTAATCCCAGATAAAGGCATAGTTTCCGTGGAACGCGTCCGACAATTCCGTATAGCGTTCCGCCATCGGGGTGATATGGTCGATCATGTCCAGAAGATGATCGTGATTCAGCGCGAACGTCACATAGCCTTTGATCTCGCCGTCGTCGTCGAGCACCGGTCTCGCCCAGCGGACGATCCCTTCGAATCGGATCCCGAGCGGATTTTCGGCCCCGGAGTAGGCTTCCGTTTCCGGGGTGAACGGAATGTGAAGGATTTCCTCCGCCAGTTCGGAAAATCCGAGTTGTCTCAACTCCTCGGAAACCTGCTGCCGGGATTTGTCTTCGATCGGCCATGTTTCGTCCTTTCCCAATCGCCGGTCGATCTCCTCATAAATCTTCTTGTTGTAATCCAGACGGCTGTTGAATTTGTCCCCCTCGTTTTTCAGCGAGGCATTGAGGGTCCGCAACTTCCAGGAGAGTTCGACGATCTTTCCGTCCGGTCCGCCTTCGAGTTCGAGGATTTTGGCGTCGATCCGTTTCGAAGCCATGGAATCCGGCGTGTACATTCCGATGAAGCGGGAAGGAACGTAAGCCCCGATCACGTCGGAAACATAAATGCCGTCTTTCCCGAGCCTGGGCAACTCCGCGAAATACCGCTCGGCTTTGACGAAGGTGTTTTGCGGATCGGAAACATCGAGCAACTCTTTCGGGAAACGAAACCGCTTTTTCGTCGAGAGGGAAGCAACGTGCTTGACGATCTGTCTGCCGTTTTTGTCGAGCAGGGCGACCTCGTCGTAGAGCGGCACCTGGATGAAATTCTCGCGGCTGTCGCCGAAACCGTACGGAGGGCGGTAATGGAACGAGGCACCGTCGACGACGTCTTCGTTTTCCACGTTGACGGACCGTTTTTTCGTTTCCTTCGGAGGCGTATAGGGATCGGTCTGGGCCCACGACATGCCGTCTTCGCCGATCGTCCAGTGGCCGGGACGGCGGATCCGGCTGGTTTTACTGGCACAGTAATCTTCGAGAAATTTTTCGGCCGGGTGGGGCGTTCCGTCCGGACGCTCAAACTCGAATCGATCACAATACCGGGCCAGAGTGACGATGTCGGCATCGCGTTGATAAAGAAATTCGGCGACCTTTTGGGCCGTGTCCGTCGAAAGGCGTTCGATATTCTCCACGGCCAGGGCGGTCAGGGCCTCCTTCGAATCGGTGACGGAGGTTTCGCGCAGAATGGTGCCGAGCGATACCAGAGCCTGCCATGCGATCACCGCCAAAAGAATCAGGGGAATGACCTTGGCGAGCAGAAAAATGATAATCAGTTTTTCCCGGATGCCGACGATGGGAAAACGGGAGGATTTGATATCCGTTTCCTGATCTCTCTGGGGCGTGGGTGCTTTCCGGTTGTTTTTTTCTTCGGTCATTTGCGGCACTTATTGGTCTGCGCGAAAAATGGATCCGGTTTGTAACGCGAACACTCGCGATCCCTTGATTTTTGAGACTACACTCCGCTACGTCTTGAAAATCAAGGGCCAAATCCTACGAGCAGGCCTGTAATCGAACGGTTCGGGGCGACAGCGCGGACAAGTTGCCCTATATTACCAAACGGCTCGTTCGCAAGCAAGAGACGGCGGACGAAAGGTAAGCAACCGACGTCCCCGGCGGTTGCGTCGCCGTACTCGGCGACTTGAAGCGGCGATAAGCCCTTTGGCACTTCGAGTCGGCGTTGCCGACCCGACCGCCGGGACGTCGGTCGGCACCTGAACGATGGGCTGGCTCGCCGAGGATCAAAAGAGAATGATGAACGAGACGCCGCCACAGAGTTGGTCGTTGCTGCTTTCGTCCCCTCCGAACGGTCGATACCCATTGTAATAATGGGCGTGATCGTACCGGATTTCGGGTCGAACGGTCGTCTTCGGTGTGAGCTTATAGTGGGCCGCCAAGGTCATTTCCCAAAGCTCCCCGCCTTCGCCGCCGGTGATGATTGGCATGTCAAAAAACGAATTGCGCGACTGGTGGAACTCGCCGCGAAGGCCGACGGCGAATTTTTCGTTGACCGTGTAAATCAAATGGTTGTTGACCCCCCAGGCGTCGCCGGTCGTTTTCACGTTGCTCAGGCTGTAATAATTGTTGTCCGTGTAGGCGATTTCCCCCATGTAAAACCACTTCTCATTGATCTTCCATGTAAAAATCAACGTGTTCAAACAATCGATCGCGCCGTAGTTCAGTCCCGGCCGTTCACCCTTGGAGTTGTAAAAGACCCGGTACGACAGCGCGACGTTTTTCGTGAAATTGTAGGTCGCTTTGCCAAGGAACGCGTTGTCGTTGTAAGGATTTTCAAAACTGGTGAAGACTCCCGTCGTCCAGCCTGCGGAAAACGTCCACTTTTGGCTCGGCTTCCATTCCACCGTCGCCCCCTGGACGGTGAAGGGGCGGCCGTAACAAATATCGGCGTGGGAGTAGAAAAATTCTCGCGGTGCCGCCAGCCCTTCGTAGGCGAAACCGCCGGCGAATTTACCGACTCTCAAGTACAAATCCTTCTTTCCGACGGTTGCGTAAAGATTGCTGAACGCGGCGAAATAATCGCCGCTGCCCCAGTCGCTATCGAGCGTCTCATCACCCCAGTTCCGGGCGTATCTGGCATCGGTTCCGTACAGGAAATCGGCCTGGAATCCCCAGTCCAGGCGATCGGTCATTTCCCGTTTGGCCCCGAACCAGAGCTGGTTGAGCTTCCAGTCCGAGGGTTGCTCCAGCATCAGCACGTAGGAGTTGCCCGATTGATCCGTGATCCCCAGGCGGTCGGGCCGTCGGTTGTAGCCGTAAGCGTGCGTACCGTTGACCGGTGTGTCGCCGTCGTATTTGTTCGTCGCCCCGTGATTGTTGACGGTGATACCGGTCAGTGCCCAGCCGTAAAGTGAAATCCTCGATTTCGACTTTTTTCCGATCAACCTGTTCTCGAACAGATGCGAATCGAAAACGCTCTTATCGGTAAGGTAGGTTCCGAGCGAGTCCATTTGGCAAATACTCTCGCAGGGACACGAACGACAATCGGTCGCCGTCGCATTTTTATCACAAGCGAAAAAAGCAAGGCAGGCTGCAACCAGAACGACGGGGAAAACAAGTCGGTGTTTCATTTTCGGCCAATCCAAGAGAACATTTTCGGAATAGTTTGACTCGATCAAAGGTTGCCGCAAGACACTGCCGAGGTGTTCGGGGCTTCATTTGCGGTAATCCGGTCGCCGGGTTCCCGCACAGGGCCGACGACCTCCTATCCTCTATCGGCAACCGGACAGGAAAAAAATTCCCTCGATCCTCGGATTGCGATCTGTCGTTATAATCCGCAAACCTTTTTTGCGGGTTATAACGGATAGAGCACGATTTGTCGTTAATAGCGACGATGACAGCGACAATACGGAGTTCCGGAAAAATTTTTGAACTCATTTTGAGAATATCGCAAAAAAGTCAGACGAAAGATTTTGCTCTTCGGCCTGTAAGGCCGGTGCATAACAGCCCAGGGGGACCTGCCGTCCAGGCGAAAGCCGCCCTGGGTGATGAGCCCCCTCGCAAACAGCCGCCCTAAAAGGGCAAGGGAACAACCGGTTTTGCGTCGGCCTTACAGGCCGATGGGTCTTGGAACGTCTGTAACCCAGGGCGGCGCTTCGCTTTGCCCTGGGCTGTTACGCGCCGCCCTTTCAGGGCGAATTCGGAAACGCGGCCTTCTCGCGACGGCTGCAAAGAGTTCATTTGTAATCTGGAACTCAGTATTGCCTTGCCGATAAAGACACTTTTTCAGTTCGGCGTATCAAGATAGGGGTCCTGTCCCATCGCCCGTTGCACTTTTTTCCGCTCTTTTTCGTAGTACAACATCGTTTTGCGGTTGCGGAAACTTTTTTTCTCGACCCGCCGCTGCGCCCAGCGAAAGAGGTTTTCGTATTTGTCGAATTGCCGGTTCGGATTCCGTTTGCCGATCCGCTTGTACTTTTTCGCTTTTTTCGGCCCGACCGCTTTTTCCAGCAACTCGTCGTCCAACGCGAGGTATTGCCGATACGTCCCCGGGTCCCCCTGCCGGCCGCAGCGCCCGATCAGCTGCCGGTCGATCCGCGCCGATTCGTGCATCTCCGTGCAAATGACATGCAGCCCGCCGAGAGCCTTGATCTCCTCGGTCAACTTGATGTCGGTCCCGCGACCGGCCATATTCGTCGATACGGTCACTTTCCCCTCACCGCCGGCCCGGGCGACGATCTCGGCCTCTTCTTCGACATGGTTCGCGTTGAGAACATCATGCACGATCCCCCGCTCCGTCAGCAGCCGCGAAAGAATTTCCGATTTGTCGATCGTCCGGGTCCCGATCAGGATCGGTCGGCCGGTCTCATGCACTTCGCAAACCTCTTCGATGATCGCCGCCCATTTCGAATCCTCGTTCGGAAAAATCCGGGTCGGCAGTTTGATCCGTTTCGGCGGCCGGTTCGTCGGCACCGGAATCACATGACAATGATAAATTTTGCGGAGTTCCCCTTTCGAGGCGGCCGCCGTCCCGGTCATTCCGGCGAGCTTGTCGAACCGGAGAAAAAAGTCCTGGACCGTAACCCGAGCCGCCTGTCCCGTTGCGACCGTGATCTCGACCCCTTGCTTCGCCTCGACCGCCTGGTGTATGCCGTCCCGCCATTTCCGGCCTTCCCCGAGTCGGCCCGTAAACTCATCGACGATCACGATCTCGCCGTCCCGGACGACGTATTGCTCGTCGAGATGAAACTCGCGGCCGACTTTGACCGCCCGTTGGATGTATTCGTAAATGTGGTACAGCCCGACATCGGCCATCGCCTCGGGCTTCTCGATGATGCGGGCCTTGAGCCGCCCTTTTTTGGTCAACTCGACGGTCTTTTTTTCGTGGTCGTATTCGTAATCCTCGTCCTCGACGAAATCCTCGGCCCGCTCGGACGCCCATTTGTAACACTCGACCTGCATTTTTTCCTCATCGGTCGGCAGAGCGCTGATGATGAGCGGCGTGCTCGCCTCGTCGATCAAAATGCTGTCGGCCTCATCGACCAAAGCGAAATACGCTTCCCGCTGCACCGGCTGCTCGTCGGAGGCTTTGACCCCTTCGAGCATCGCCCCGAGCAGATCGTGCTGCCCTTCGCGAATCTT
>JAVBQI010000083.1:0-42070 GCA_031549145.1 Thermoguttaceae bacterium
TGAAAGGAGCGGGAGCCCATAAGCTCGTCCGTGCGGACGTCGATCTGACGGCGAACGAGATATCGTTTTACCGTCTTCGTCGCCGCGATCCGAGCGTTCATGAATGTCTGGGCGTCGCCGAATATCATTTTCCCAAGAGGACATTCAAGGAATGAAATCGTAAAAATTGTAATTTTGTCGCAATTTTAGTTGTCAAGAAAGTTTCAATACACTGTACCGACAGTTGCTGAGACTTGGCCACTCATGTCTTAGAAATAGTGAAGTAATAAGTCCGTCATTCCCGCATAGGCGGGAATCTATAGTGAAACCATTCCCTCTGGACCCCCGCCTACGCGGGGGTGACGAAAATCATTTCAAAGCGAGGCTCAAATTTTATTTGGGACTTGATATTATCGGTTATTCCCCCTTCGTCGCCGGGACGTCGCGGACCTCGCCGTTGAGCAGGATTTGGAACGGGCCGTAACCGCGGCTCTCGAAGACGGGCGTGTTCCCTTCGAACCGGATCGGGAACGGGGCGAGGACGCGGCTTCGACCGTCCGGCGAAACGGCGATGTCAACCGCCGGGAGTTCGCCGATCATCCGTCGCCGCAACCGCTCCAGCACGCAAGGGTTGATGTCGAACGGGTTCGGCGTCTGCGTTCGCAGCGTCCAGGAATCAGGCAACAGCCCGACCGATGGGCCGTTCGTGTACTGCATCTGCTCCCCGGCGATCAGAATTCCCTCGGCGATTTTCCGCCAATCGAGCGAATTCTCATACGGGGCGAGCAGGAACAACCCTTCGGCATAGTCGAGGCCGCACCACTGGACCGGCAGCCCGATCCAGTTCGGGGCGATCCAGTTCGTCGCTCCGAGCACCGGCGTCGTCGCGTACAACATCACCGCCGGCCGCCCGCCGGCCGGTCGCTTTTTGGCCGTAATGCCGTCCCATTGGTACACGAACGGCAGCCCGGTGATCGCCCAACGCTTCGCGTCGCGAAGGTATTCGGCCTTGCCGGTGATCTCGAATGCCCGGACATTCGAGATGCAGCACCAGCCGCTCCCCATAATGTCTGGTGTATGAATCGACAGTTCCCAGACCTGTGCCCCTCGCGGGTTGCGGAAATGGTTGAGGTAATCGGTTCCCTTGATCGCGGCGGCCAACGACTCCGGGTTGCCCGTCCGCCGATAATGTTCGAACAACCAGTACACGAACTGCCCGCAATAACCGGACGCCGTGTTTTCCCAATGTCCCTTCAGGTACTTGCCGCTATACCGGAACGAGCCGTCCTCTTTTTGTGTGCTCCGCAGGTGAGCGGCTTCGGCGTTGGCCTGGTCGAGCCAATCCTGCCCTTTGCCCGTGAGAAAGAACGCGACCGGGTTTTCCAAATGCGACCCGCCGCGAACCAGCACCGGCACTTCCGGCAATTGGCCGCTCAACTGCCAAACCGTCGAGACGTAATCCGCCCCGTAGGTCCGCGCGAACGGCTGACTGTCGTCGGGCAGGATCGCGTGCGCCCAGCCGCCGTCCCCTTTCAATTGCGATTGCATCAGCCCGGCGAGGTTCAACTGCCGCTGCTCGTCCTGCGTGCGATAAGTTCGGGGCAGTTCGGGCAGCCCTCGTTTATTGACGGCCCAGAGGATCGCGTCCTCGATCGTCTCTTGACCCGACTCCTTTCCGTATGCCGGTCCGACCCGGAGCGTGCCGCTCACCTTACCGCCGCAAAGGCTCATTCGATGTTGCAGCAGGTCCCCGGGCTGCTTCCCTTCGATAAAATCGGGGGTCGCGAAAATCACCCGATCGTTCGGATCGTCCCAAAGCAGCCCGAAAGAGGCCCGGTCGGTGATGATCCCGGCGAACGGCATCGTCAATAGTAGCGGATCGGGCGCGAATCGGATATGCTCCGCCGTTTCGATGTCCGCCGTCGAGGACGAATGTTCCCCTCGCTCAAGATACTCGACCCCGGAAAGGACCGCCTGCTCCTGCGTCCCGATCGGGCGAAAGACGGGGCCGAAAACATTGTCCGAGGCATTGAGCTCGAATTGCAGTTCGTCCCCTTCGAGGGTGAACGTCAAGCTGCGTACCGGGTCGTTGTTGTGGGATGTTTTTAAGGATTTGGGATCGATCTCTTGTCCTATACGGACTTTCCCCAAGGTTATGACATGATTATCCGAAAAGAAAGTAATCGAACGTGCATCGTTTTGCTTGAATTTTAATGGTATCACACCGCTCGGAAAAGGAACGGATCGCGGCGGCTTTTCCTTGAACCGATCACCGGGATTTCCATTACCCGGCGGAAGAGCGACGTCCTCGTAAGCCAGCGGACAGATGATTCCGACGAGTTTGCCATCTCGCATGATTTTCGCACCACTTCCGTTTTCCGCGAAGAGACATTCAACGGAATCGCTCTTCAAGGAAATCCATTTCGTTTCTATTTCCTTATGAAAAGCATACGCGGAGCGAATGAAAAACTTTGCTTCATTCTTCTTGAAAGAAGAAATCAGAATTTGAGCCAGTTCGAACGGCTCTTTTTTGGCAAACCATGTAACCGCTTTGATTTTTTGACGGGGCTCTAAAATCTGACGTTCCGGTCGACTTTCGCCTTTTTCGTCGTTGCTTTTCCAGAGTCCGATTCGTTCCTTCCGATCCGAAAGATTCGTGATTTCGATTTCGGCGAAATCATTGTTCGAAATCATGTTCGTGACCTCAAGCGGCGAGAGCCGGTTTTGAATGATTTCGATCCTGGTAATCTCGGCGGTCCCCTTTTTGTTGCCCGGATCGAACCGGAAACGAAGCATCCGCCCGTCGATCATCCCGGACGCCGAATAGGTGTGCAGCTCTCCGTCGTTTTCGACCGAAAACTTGGCGCTCCGCTCCTCCGCGTAATTGCCGTCGGTCTCGGTCACCCAAAAAATCTGACCGACCGTCCCCATGTCGCTTTTCATTGTAACGCGAAATTCGACCGACCCGTCGATCACCTTGTCCGAATAGGTCGGGATTAGCGGGGAACTGAAATACGGATCGACCCCGAGGGACTTAACCTGCATCTTCCCCTCGGCAAACACAACCTGCGACTGGTTGAATCCGTCCCAGCCCGCCTGGGCTTTCGGGTCGGAGAACTGGAACACGCAAGCCGTGTCGCTCCGGACCACGACTCGCGGGTACGGATTGATCCAGGAATACGCCGGATACTCCCCCCCAGGCGACTGGGCCAAGAGAAGGGGAGTGCAACAGCAAAGAACCGACAATAAGAAGAGTATTCGAGTTTTCATGTTATTCGAGTGTTTGTGATAATTTAGCAGGAGTGTTGAAGCGAAGTGTTGAGAAGAAAGAGTTGTCGCGATTTGCAAAAAATGTGATCTCACTTTCCGTCATCCCCGCGCAGGCGGGGATCCAGAGATTACGCTTTCCCTCTGGACCCCCGCCTGCGCGGGGGTGACGGTTTGATCTCAAGTGTTTTTCAAAACTCCGCAACCCCTAAAATTTACCATACCCTATTCCTTTTCTCAACGGAACTTGAACGGTATCATAGTAGGATCGCATCAACGGTAATCCCCCCTGCAAGATACAGCACAGCGCCTACAGCCTACAGCCTACAGCCTACAGCCTACAGCCTACAGCCTACAGCCTACAGCCTACAGCCTACAGCCTTAAATCATGAAAGCAACGAACAACCTCAAACCTTACCGCATCGGTCTGGTCGGTCTGGGAACGATCGGAATCGGCGTCGCGAAAATCCTCCTCCAGCACAACGAGCGAATCGCCAACGCGGCTTGCCGGCCTGTCGAATTAGCCTGCATTTGCGACAAGGACCTGACGCGGGAACGGGATATCGAGCTGCCGAAAGGCTTGTTGACCGATGATCTTTCGAAAATCGCGGACGATCCGTCGATCGAAACGGTCGTCGAACTCGTCGGCGGTGTCGGATTCGCCCGGACGCTCGTTCTTGAGATGCTCGGAAAGGGAAAAAATATCGTAACCGCGAACAAAGCGCTGATCGCGAATTGCGGCGCGGAAATTTTCGAGGCCGCCCGAAAGGCGGGCAAAACGATCGCGTTCGAAGCCGCCGTCTGCGGCGGCATCCCGATCCTCGGGGCGATCGAGACGACCTTGCGAGGGAACGCCTTCCAATCGATACACGCGATCGTCAACGGCACGAGCAACTTTATCCTCACGCAAATGGACGAAAAGGGGACCGATTACGAATCGGCCGTCCGGGAAGCCCAGCGGCTCGGATATGCCGAAGCCGATCCGACGCTCGATGTCGACGGGTCCGACGCGACACAGAAATTGGCGATCCTTGCCCAGCTCGGATTCGGCGTCAACGTCGATTGGCGGACGATCCCGAAGCAGGGCATTCAAGAGGTTGAGGCGATCGACATTCAGTTCGCGAAGGAACTCGGCTACAAAATCCGGCTTTTGGCCGTCGCCGAACAATCCGAATCGGGGCTCGAATTGCATGTCTCCCCGACATTGGTTTCGGAAGATGCCCCGCTCGCGGATGTCCGGAATGCATTCAACGCCGTCCGGATCTGCGGCGACGCCGTCGGGCCGGTCTTCTTTCACGGATACGGGGCCGGCCAAATGCCGACGGCTTCCTCCGTGCTTGGGGACATCATCGACACGATTCTCGGTCGGACGGCGATCACGTTTTCGGCACTCAACTACTGGTCGAGCGAAAAAGGGTCCGGCAAACTCCGGAACCCGAACGAAATTTTCGGCAAAACGTATTTGCGGCTTTTGGTCGAAGACCGGCCCGGGGTGTTGCACGAAATTTCCGGAGTGCTCGGCAAATTCGACATTTCGATCGCCTCGATGATTCAGCACGATCCTAAAGGAGCCGAGAATAACGCGATCCCCTGCATCATCACGACCCATGATGCCTGGGAAGGGGACATGCTTAAAGCGATCGAACTTCTCTCGCAGCTCGGCTGCATGAAGCGCAAACCGATCCGGATGCGCGTTCGGGATTATTGAGTTCCGGGCAGAAATCATACGACACAAACAGCAGCCCGAAGCGTAAGCGCCGGGTTCTTCCGCGTTGCCGCGTCCGAAAACTGGGCGCTGACGCTTCCGGCTGCTGCAATTTGCGGACCTTGTATTCGGGTCGCAATCTCTTTCCCGCTGGTATCCCATTGGACACCGGCATCTGCGCTGCTCGGCTAAACGGGTGTTGCAAAAATTCTCAAATTTTCTGTTGACATTGCCGCATTTATCTGCTATAATTTTAGCACGTGCTAAAAACAATAGACTTTAAGAACGCGGGGAAATTCATGCCGAAGAAAAAACCGAAAATCAAGCTCGAATCGCTGCCGCCGCGGGAACGGCAGGTTTTGGACACTGTCTACCGAATCGGCGAAGGGGGCGTCGCCGAAGTGCTCGCGGCCTTGGCCGATCCGCCGGGCTACAGCGCGGTCCGTGCGATGCTCAACATCCTCGTTCAAAAGGGCTTTCTCGAATACCGCCGCGAAAAGACCCGATACCTTTATCGGCCCGTCGTGCCGCAATCGGAAGCCCCGCAATCGCTTTTGCGTAATTTGCTCGAAACGTTTTTCGTCGGCAAACCGACGGCGGCCGTCGCCGCGCTGCTCGATGTCGCCGCGCCCGATTTCTCGGACGAAGATTACCGGGAAATGGAACAAATGATCCGAAACGCCCAACACGCCGGGGGCCAACACGCTGGAAAGGAGAATCGATAATGAACGCCTATTTTCCGCATTTGCTGTTCGGAATCACATTGCTTTTGTCCGCGTCGCTGATCGGCGAAACGCTGCTGCGCCGCCGGACCGCCTCGTTGCGGCATTCGGTTCTCGTCGCCTCGCTGATCGGCGTGTTGCTCGTCCCCATGCTCCTTCCGCTGCTTCCGCATTGGTCGCTCGCGATTCTCGAAACGAGGAAATCGACGGCCCCCGCCCAAACCGCGTCGAAGATTTCCGAGAAGTACCAGACCGCCGCGCCGTCGTCGCCGACATCGCTCAACCCATCGCAAACACGACTCCCCGCCGGTCCGACGCACTCGACGGTCGCGACGATTTCCGAAGCGAAGGCCGCACGACAACTCGCCCGGTCGCCTCGCCTGTTATCAACACCCTTCGAATATGCTGGACCGATCCTGCTCGGCTTTTGGGCCGTGGGCTCGGGACTGATGCCCCTGCGTTTCGTTTTGTCGATCCGGGCGGCCGGAAAAATCGTCGCCAAAACCATGCCGTGGGAGGACGAATTGCTGAAACCGATCGCCCGGCGATTGGGAATTCGCCGACCGGTCGTGCTTCGGCAAAGCGAAGTCGGCATTGTTCCGTTCACTCTCGGGGTTCGCAAACCGATCGTCGTGTTGCCGGAAACGGCCAATCGCTGGACGACGGAGGAACGTCGCGCGGTCCTGACACACGAACTCGGGCACATCGCCC
Source organism: Thermoguttaceae bacterium (assembly GCA_031549145.1). Lineage (GTDB taxonomy): Bacteria > Planctomycetota > Planctomycetia > Pirellulales > Thermoguttaceae > JAVBSX01. Next base: position 6,385 of record JAVBQI010000083.1, read on the forward strand.
GGTGGGACGTGCTTTGGCAACGACTCGCGGAATTCTGCTGCGTTGTTTACTGGTTTCATCCGCTCGTTTGGCTCGCGGCCTGGCGGTTGCGGGTCGAACGGGAGCTCGCCTGCGACGATCTCGTCGTCCTGGCCGGCGAGGAACCGCCGATGTACGCCGCGATCCTGCTCCGGTTGGCCGCGGGATTGAAAAACACGGCGTCCCGACGACATGCGCTCGGTTATACGGTTGCTATGGCCCGGCATCACGAAATGAAGCGGCGAATCGCGGCGATCGTCGACCCGAAGCTGCTCCGAAAACCGCTCGGGCGAATCGGCTCCCTCGTGCTGCTGCTTCTCGCCGCCGTCGGAATCGCCGCCGCCGCGATGCTCTCGCCGACGGAAAAACCGGAACCGCCGAAAACAGACTACGAAATTGATAAGGAAAAGAAACTCGCGATCGCCGTCGATCCGGACGCCCCGCTCGTGAGCCTTCGCGGAAAGGTTTCCTTCCCGGACGGCTCGCCCGTTTCCGAGTGTCGTGTCGATGTTTTTTCCGTCGCCTTTACGTATGCGCGACGTTTTTCCAGTGCGGAGGGCAAACTGCCCCCTTCGACGACCGATTGCGCAACCAGCACAAGAGGATGCGGCGGCGGCGTCAAAAAGGACGGAACGTTCCAAATCGACAATGCCGCCTTGCCCGGTTCGAATGTCGTACTCACGGTTTGTTGCTGGAACAAGAATAAACGCTTCGTCTCGAAGCCGCTCGTCTGCGTCGCCCGGGAAAATAGGGAGCCGCTGAATATTACGCTGGAGGAAGGAATTCCGGTGCACGGTAAGATCACCTACGAAAACGATTCCCCTGCCGCCAATCGCGGATTGAATTTCGAGCAACAGCTCGAACCGATTCTCGGGGCAGACATTCCTGTTATGAAAGAACTGTTCCGGAGCAGCCTGTGGGCCGCGGCAAACAACGCCGGAGAATACGAAATCTTCCTCACGCCGGGCGATTATGCGGTACTCGACCGCCAGCGGCAAAAAGCGACGTTGAAAATCGAGAAAGCCGATACGGAACAGCGGCTCGATTTGACGCTGCCGACGCCGATCTTTATCGAAGCAAAAAATGCCGACGGGTCGTCGGCGGGACGCGTCTCGTATGTGTTCGCCGGGGAAAACGGAATCTTAAGTTCCAGCGGGCCGGACGGTTCCTTCGTACTCGAACCGATCACTCGAAACGGCACGCTTTACCTGGCCGACGAGAATCGAGAGTTCGGGTCCGTCGCGACGATCACTCCGGCGATGGTCGGCAAAACGCAACGATTCGTGCTCAAGCCGACGGGACGTGTCGCGATCACGCTGCTTGATGCGAACGGCAAGCCGGTCGTGGGAGAGCCGGTCAATCTGTCGCTCCGGGGTTATGATCCGGACAATCCGACATCGCACAATACGCAGGGAATCGATACGGCGATGACCGATGCGAACGGTCGGGCGGCCCTGCATGTCGCTCCGGGCAAAATTCCCGTCGTACTGACACTGCCCGGCAATTTCGAGCGGCCGACCGCGACGGGCCGGGGATTTTTGGATCAAATCGAAAAGGAGCTCGACCTCAAGCCGGACGAATCGTTCGATTTCGGCACGATCAAGCTGAGGAAAGTGTTTTCGGAGGAACCAGAAATCCACCGATCACAATTACAGGTGCCGCCGAAAGAAACCGGGACGAAAGAAACCGCATCGAATTCGGCGGAGCGGTCGATTATCGACAAGCTGGTCCAGGAAATTCCCGAAACGCTCAAAGGCGAAGAACTCCGCGAAAAAATCGGCAAAGATGCGGCCGATGCACACTTGAAAGCCCTGGCCGAAGTCATGCTCGCCGCCAAACGCAGTTCCCAAGCGGTTGAAGTCGCCCTCTTGATGCGTGAAGAAACGAAACGCGATTCCACCTTGGAAGAGATTTTCATGCGTCAATGTGCCGCAGCCGTCGAAAAGGACGATACAACGATGCTCTCGAAAGCGGATAGTACGACCGTGAAGATTTCCAATGCCGAAAAACGTCTCGATTTAAGGGCTTCCGTTCTCCTCAAGTATTACGAAATGAAAGGATTGGATCAAATGCTTCGGTCCTATTCGTGGTTGCAGCAAGGTCGCCTCGACATCTATAATCCTTTGTTGACGGAAACCGCCTCGAAAATCATCGAAAGTCGACGAAAAAACGGCCCTTCCGATAAAAACGAACAACCAATTGCCGCGGAAATCGACAAAATCCTGGAAGGAATCGGTGATCCGCTTTACCGGGGAATGATTAACGAACGGCTCGGCCGGTATTTCAAGGCAATCGGCGCCGAGGAGGAAGCCGAATGGAGGTTCCGCGAAGCGCAAACGCAACTCCGCAAGAGCAACGACCCGAGGGCGAAAGCGATTTTTGATGCCTTGACGAACCCGGCGGACGCCGCTCCGTCGCCGTAAGTACCGGGACCGAACGGGGAACCGGGCGCTGACGCTTCCGGCTGCTGCAACTTGCGGACCGTGTCCAAGGGAGCAATCAGCCGAGAGGAGCCTGCTCGACATACCGGTCGAGCGAGCACTTTTCCTCGGCGTGGTACGTCCGGTGCCGCGAAAGAACGAGGTCCCAGTCGACGGCCAAGGCGTCGAATTCCGGGCCGTCGACGCAGGTAAACTTCGTTTCCTCGCCGATGCGGACCCGACAGCCGCCGCACATGCCGGTCCCGTCGATCATCACCGAGTTGAGGCTCGCGAACGTCCGGATGCCGAACGGCCGAATCGTTTCGGCGCAGAATTTCATCATAATGGCCGGGCCGATGACGAAAATGCAGCCAATTTTCTTTTCGGCGGCGTCTTTTTCGAGCAACTCCTTGAGCGGCTCGGTCACCAACCCTTTGCGGCCGACGGAACCGTCGTCGGTCGTAATGATGTGCTCATCGCTCACTGCTCCGAGCCTGTCCGTCCAGAAGAGGAGGTTCTTGTTTTTCGCCCCTTGAATCGAAACCACGCGGTTGCCCGCTTCTTTCAGAGTCCGGGCGATCGGATAAACCGGGGCGGTGCCGAGCCCGCCGGCGACCATGATCGCGGTCCCGTAATTTTGGATGTCGCTTTCATGCCCGAGCGGCCCGATCAGGGCGTACAGCGAATCACCCGCGTTGAGAGCGACCATTTTTTTCGTCGAGGTGCCGATCGCCATGATCACGAGCGTCACCGTTCCGGCCGCGCGGTCGAAATCCGCGATTGTCAGCGGTATGCGTTCTCCGCTCTCGGCGACCATCGCGATCACGAAGTGCCCGGGCCTCGCCTTTTCCGCGAGACGCGGAGCCGAGATCACCATTTCGAAAATATTGGGAACAAGCTCGATTTTTTTCAGGATGGGAAACATAGAATAACCAATGGTTTTCGGGAAACCATTCCCGAGGTGAGAGAAATATTCAGACAAATGGTCTGCAATAATTTTACCCCCCTCAACTCCTCGGTCAAGAGTTTTTCTCAACGTTACTGAGTTCCAGATTAAAAATGAACCCTTTGCAGCCGTTGTGAGAAAGTTGCGTTTTCCGAATTCGCCCTGAAAGGGCGGCGCATAACAGCCCAGGGCAGAGCGAAACGCCGCCCTGGGAGACGAAACGCACACACCAATTTCGGCCTGTAAAGCCGAGAAGCGGAAGCTTGCGTTTGATTTTTTTGCGATATTCTCAAAATGAGTTCAAATTTTTTTCTGGATATCAGTAATGTCAATGAAAACGTGAAATGCTCTAAAACGCGATCTTTCGGACCGTGCCGTCGGATTCGATTTCCAGTTCGACGGGCGAATCGGGGCGGATCGCCTCCCATTTTTTTCGCGTCGGCTTTCGCGCATCGATCGAATAAATGCGGACCCCCGGCAACAGACCGCGACGAACCGCCTCCGCATCGCCGCCTGCGTCGCTGATAATCAAGACGTCCGGCTCCGCTTCGTCTTCGCGAAATTGAATTCCCGTGCCGCTTCCGGGTTCCCCTTTGAGTTCCGTGATCGTTTCGGTCTCGAAGTCGATCAAGTCCGGCCCGCCCGCATGCCCGAGAGCGGATTCGCTCTGCTCCAACACTTTCGCTTTTTCCGCTTCCGATTCGTCGGCGGCATTGAGCTTGCCCAGGTTCCATTCGTTAAGGCGGTATTGCGGCAAGGCCCGGGAATCGCAACAGGCCAAATCTTCCGCGGATCGATAAACGAAATCGAGAATCCGCTCCATTCCCTCGTAGTCGAGCCGATCGGCCGTGTCCTCCGGCGTGTGATAAGGTCCGATCATTCCGGTCGTCAGCAGAATCGACGGGATTCGCTTGCGATAAAGCGAATAATGGTCCGAGTTGGTCCACATTTTGTGGTCGAACACCAGCTTCAGTCCCGCCGTTGTGTTGCAGCGGCTGAGAAGTTGCCGCATTCCCGTGCCGCTGCGGTACCCGATTACCTCCAATTGGTTGTCGGCCAACGTCCCGATCATGTCCAGGTTCAGGGAAAAAACGATCTTCCCGGACGAGGAATCCTCCGCCATCGTCGGCTTCTCCTCCGACGACGGCTCTTGTCCCAGGAGTCCGGCAAGCAAAGCGTCGAGGTTGTTGCCGAAAAAACGGCTCCCGTCGAGCCCTTGCTCTTCCGCGTCCCAGAACGCAAACAAAACCGACCGCCGAAGCGATCGCGGCTCGCGGCCTAGTGCGGCGGCAACCTCCAACAGTCCGGCGACGCCGCTCGCGTTGTCGTTCGCCCCGGGATAATATTGCCCTCCGCGGAAAATTTGAACCGAAGCCTCGAACTCAACATTCGCGGTATCGGGGCTTTCGTCGCTTCGCTCAGGAAGCCCCTCGGCTCTTTTGTTGTGCGGAGCACGGTCATGGGATGTCTCTTCAATCGCACCGACGTGATCGTAATGCGCACTGAGCAGCACGAACTCGTCCGCGAGCGCCGGATCGTTCCCCCGGAGGATACCAATGATGTTGCGGCAGTGCCGACGGCGGTCGACGAACGGTTGAAAAAACGACCAGACGGTCGTCTCGGGCAATTTTTTCAAAACCACCGGCTCGATCCCGGCACGTTCAAGATGCTCGGCGATGTAATCCCCCGCCTTTTGGCTGCCGGGCGTGCCGAACTCGCGGCCGGCCAACTCCGGGCTTGTGAGAAACTCGACAAGGGATCGAAGTTTGGCCGCTTGAAAGAACGATTCGGGAGCGGATGCGACCGCGGCGATCGGAGCCGGGTCGTTGCCCGCCCACAGTTCCGTCGCGAACAGTGTCCAAGCAATAAGGGCCAACAGCCCCAGAACAACGAAAGGTCGGATAGGTCTTTTCATTTCCGTGCCGAATCTCGAAAAAAAGTCATGCCTTGAAGACGGACACTAACCGGAACCTCACGGTCCCGCTCGATGAGGCGATACTACCCGTCCAGCTTCGGCGGGGTGCGGGCGAAATCGTGCATCGCGGCGAGGTTTTCAAGCGGGGTGTCGCGGGGAACCTCGCAACCGGCTCCGACGACGAAGTTCGCTCCGGCCTGGGAATAGCATTGCTTCAACATTGCGACGACCATTTCCGGAGTGCCGTTACGCAGCACCTTGACCGGATCGAGGTTGGCCGTCAATATCTGCTTCTCCCCCATCTGCTTTCGGGCGGCATCGAGCGGGACCATGTAATCGATGTCGCAATAATCGCAGTCGAGTTGCCCGATTTCGGCCAGGCTTCGCGAAATATTGCCGCAAATGTGCAGCCGGACCCGCGAGCCCATTTCGTGAATGCCGTCGATCAGCTTTTTCTCGTAAGGCCAAACGAATTCCTTGTAAATTTTCGGCCCGACGAGCGAGGCGGCCGCGTCTCCGAGCCCGATGATGTCGCAACCGGCGTCGATCTGGGCCTTGGCGAAACGGAGCCCCATTTGAACGCAGAACTCGAACAGCCGGTTCACGAATTCGGGATCGTCCATAAAATCGAGCATGAGCGCGTTGATGCCGCGAAGATCGGCTCCCTCGGCGCACGGACCTTCGACCCAACCTTCGATCCAGTACTTCCCTTTGACCTTTTCGTTGAACAGCCCGGCGGCGCACACCCGGTCGTACATCCGGCCGCCCGGCTGGAGCGGGTTGGGAATCGCGAGGGAATCAAGTCGGCTTTTCTCGGCGAGCAGGGCGTTCCCTTCGTCGATCGCCGGCGGCTGGTCCTCGAAAAAATGGACCGCTGCCCCGCAATCGGCCGCTTCCCGGGCCGGATCGCTGATGCAGGAGACGTGATCGAAATCGAACTGCTCCGCGACGAAGATTTGCCCTGCGACCAGCTTGCGGTAATCCCTCGCGTATTCGCCGTAGGGGACACCGAGCCGTTCGGCGGCGAACATCATGGTGATCGGGGTGTAAGGAAGGCAATCCGTCGGGCGCCCTTCCAGCTTCGCCTTGATTCGTTCGTATCCGAGCATGAGAGAGTTTTGGAAAGAGTGATTCGCGTATCGTCTGTGCAGTATTGCGGAATCCAGGAAAAAATTTGCCCCTGATTTTGGAATGACGAAAATCAATTCATTCTAAATCAGTATCTCTGTATTATTCCACGTTTTCGGCGAACATCAATCCTTGTTTTTCATACTCCTTCATTTTGTTGTAAAGCGTTTTTTCGCTGATGCCGAGAATTTTCGCCGTCGCGGAACGGTTGCCCCGCTGCCAGGCCAGGGTTTCCAGAATAAATTGCCGTTCCACCTCATCGTAAGACAAGCCCATGAAAGGAGAAAGCGAAGGCTTCAAGGACGGCGATTCCATGAAACGGAAATCGATATCGTCCGCATCGATGATTCCGCTCGTGTTCGAAAAAATGAGATACCTCAACAAATGATGAAGTTCCCTCGTATTTCCCGGCCAGGAATGATTCACCATTTTATCAATGGCCGATTCCGTAAAGCGGGGAGGGGTTCGATCAATGCTCTCGCAGAGCCATTCGCTGAGCACCGCGATCCAGGGCGGGAGAGAATCCGAGTACTCTTTCAATTCGGGAACGCGAACCGTCACTTGGGAAAGTGTTTCGAAAAGTTCCTTGGAAAACGCTCCGACATCGATCCATTTTTTCAATTCGCTCAGCGATCCCGCCGCGAGAATCCGTGTGTTGTTGGGAATCGGCCTGGACGCATTGATTCGATAAAGCGATTTGGTTTTCAGGCAGCTCAAGAGCCTTTCCTGGGTGGGAATCCGCAGGTTGGCGATTTCGTCGATCAAAACCGTTCCGTGATTGAAAAGCTCCAATTTGCCGACCCAGCCGTTCGGAAACAACGCATTGGTTCCCTTTTCCAGGCCGAAAAGTGCGGGCCCGCGAAAGTTCATTAGTACGTTGCCGAAGATGAAAACATCGAACGGTTCGCGACTTCGGGAACTGCCGGCATGAATATTCGCGGCGACGATGTCCGTGTTGGCCCCCGGCCAGGCATCAATGAAAACCGGGCCGTCCTGGGAAGCGGCAAAACGAATATCATCATCCAGCCGCTGGCTCGCCCCTGGAATTCCGGAAAAATTAATATTGACTTTACAGACGGGAAATCCCATCGAAATGTTCAACTCATTCCTTTCCTGGATCGTTCTGTAATATTTCAGGCCGGAAGAGACGAGCGGGAGCAGGAAGACCGGATCGAATTCCTTCAAAATTCCTACCAGGTATTCGTGGTATTCGTCCCGTTTCATACGGCTGACATGCCCGCTCCCGATAATAATCAACGGTGTGAATTCAAAGGCCGATCGCAAAAAGCCGCCGAGCTGGTAAAGCAATTCGCTGATGTGATCGGTATCGAGAATGATCAGCGAAAATTCCGTCTGTTTCGCCTGGGCCAGAATAATGAAACTTTCCGAGGTGCAACATTGAACTTGATACAGTTCGTCGCCGACGGCCTTCATCCAACTGGTGCGATTCTCGAAATGGTCGCTCACGATCAGGATCGGTTTGAGCGGAACCGAAAGAGAAACGGATTGATGAGCCGTTGTTTGCGGGGGGAGAGGAAAAACGTTCGATGATTGGCCCGGATTGTCGCGATCAAATCGTGAAACGCGAAGCTCACAGATTTGATCGAGATCGGTTTGCGGCAAATTTTTTTCCTGCTCCTTTTTCTTTCGTGGTTTTTTCGACATGATTCGGGAAACGCGATTGAGACGCCGTTTCTGGAAAAACGATGGCGGAAAATATCGTCGTAGAAAAAGTATCGCTTTGAATTGAGTTTAAAAAAATGCAACGCCCTTGTCAACGCCCTGAAGCCGAGGATTACAAAGTTGAACGCGGCAAACAGCCAACCCGAAACGTCAGCGTCGGGTTGGCATTGCGTTTCCGGATCGGACAACCGGGCGCTGACGCTTCCGGCTGCTGCCTGATCTGGAATTTTTTGCATGGGTCAGTAAGGAGTCCGGCTATACGGCAATTCGCAGAATTGACGCAACCGGTGCGTTACATTCGGCAAAAACGGCAAATTCTTCCTAGATTATTGCGTTCGAAAAGGAATAATCTCGCCAAATTGATAATTGCGCGATATGTTTGAAAAATTTTTTCGTTTTTGAAAAGCAAAAGCACTCTTTGACTTGCCGCTCTTGGTTGCCATTTTCGCGAAAAAGTCTCGCCAAAAACGGAATAACCGATTCATTTTACTAACGGTCGTTCTGGTTGTGTAAAACGGGCGGTTTTTAACGCCAGACGTTAAAATTTACGGGATTTGCGGGCCTGTCTAATTATCGGAAAAAGTCGGATTTTAAACGTTTTTCTCTTTATTCCCGAGATAACGAAGACGATAGAAATGAGTGTCGCAACCAAAGAAACGTTTGTTCTCGACAAACCGCTTCCGAGGATTATGCGAACTGTCCGCATGCCAGAAACTTTGACGGTTCGATTGAACCTCACAGGTTAATTTTCAAGGTTGCGGCAATCCGAGAAATAATCCGGACACTCGATTCCGAACGAATTCGAACACGGTTGCCAACCCAAACGGCCGGTTCGAATCGGTTTTCCCGAAACGTCAAGGAGACCGTCTTCCATAAGAAGACGGGGACGTTTTCGGGATAATCTTTCGGTAGGAACCGAATTGTCCCGGCGACCCAGTATCCGACCTTTTTTCGACTTTTCAGCGAGAAGTCGCGGCGTTTAACGTCGACGATCATGCCGCCTGCGGTATGTTCGAACCCCTCTCGCGTTGAAAATGTCCTCGTTCCAGGAGAAAAAAATGAGAACGCGATTGCTATTCTTACCCGCCCTGCTGCTTGTAGGATCGTGCCTGCCTTTGATCGCCCAAGGTCAAACGCGGCTCCAGGCTCCCAAGAGTCCCTCTCGGCCCATCGTCGAAACGGTCGACGAACCTCTTCCCGAAGAGAAGGGGGCGACCGAAGAGACCCGCATCATTCTCGTCGTCGGCGAGGTCGGCGGATTGATTACGGAAGATATGTTCCTGAACGATCCGGACCCGATTGAAATTCCCACTCCCACAAAAGGACCGCATTGGGAATTGAAAAAGCCGGCCCCGACGTATGCGGAGAACTTCGAACTGCCGCCTCCGGGCACGATTTACGCCCCGACACCGTATTCGTGCGATCCCTGTTCGCCCCGTGCGTGCAATCCTTGTTCCTGTACCGGTCATTCCTGGTGCAATTCCCGCAGCGGGTGTTGCGATTTTCTCCGGAACCGCTCGGGGCAATGGTTCCTCGAAGGCTGGCTCAGCGCCGGAGCGACGCTCGATCCGCGTTGGCCGGACAACACGAGCCGATTTCCGAACCGGTACGACGATCAGGTCAACAAATTCGGCATGAGCCAATTGTATTTCTCTTTCGGTCGAGCCGTCAACAAGAATGCCCGGCACTTCGACATCGGCGGGCAGGTCGATCTGCTCTTCGGAACCGATTACATTTACACCTCCTCGCTCGGCTTGGAAACGGAAACCTATTCCTATTACGGTCATGCAACGGTGATGGACCCGAAACTGGCCCAGCCGAAATGGAACTCGACCGACGGGAATCGGATGAACCTCGGCTTCGGGTCGGATTACGGTCTCTCGATGCCGCAGTTGTTCACGGAAATTTTCGCCCCGATCGGCTACGGAACGACCCTGAAACTCGGGCACTTTTATTCGATGATGGGATACGAGTCCCCGATGGTCCCGGAAAACTTTTTCTTCTCGCATTCCCTGAGCATGACCTACGGGGAGCCGACAACCTTGACCGGCGGGGTGCTCAGCCAAAAACTGACGCCGCGACTGACCGGCTTGTTCGGCATTACCCAGGGCTGGGACATTTGGGACAATCCGAACAAAAAAGCGTCCTATCTCGCCGGAGCCGCTTGGAATTCCTGCGACCGACGTGCTTCGCTCGCCTTTACGGTTCATACCGGACTGTATGATGTCGAGGCGGAATCGATGCGGACGAATTACAGCCTGGTGTTCCGTTATGACCTCTCCCGTCGCCTGCAATGGGTGATCCAACACGATCTCGGAACGGAAGAAAACGGCAATTATCTCTCCTATCGCGATGCCGTCGGTGATTTGACGACCACTCCTGTAACCGGCGAATGGGCGTCCCTGAGCACGTATCTGTTCTACGTTTTGACGAACAGGACCTCGCTCGGCTTTCGGTTCGAGTGGTTCCAGGACCATAACCATTCGCGGATTTTCGATAAGACGCCGCTCGCCTCCTACAATGCGATCACGGGAGATTGGCAATCGACGACGGGAGAGAATTATTACAACGTCAGCCTCGGGCTGAATTGGCGACCGACCCCGCACTTCACGTTCCGACCGGAAGTCCGTTGGGACTGGTCCGACGTCAAGGTCGAGAGCAACTCGGCCGCGTACCGTCGCGACGGCGTTTTCGACGGGTTGAGTAAGACCAACCAATTTACGGTCGGTTTGGAAGGCTATCTCAAGTTTTAGCGCCGAACAAAACGGAGCCGCGAGCTACGCTCGCGAAGTTCGCGACCTTTAGGTCGCGGCTCTGTTTTAAATGCGGATTGAAGAATTTCAATGAACACGTACCATATCACGTTCGGCACCTATGGAACCCGGCTACACGGCGGAGTGGCCCCGACGGTCGCGCTTCCCCGAAACCACTACGAAGAGGATTTCGAGGCTCCCAACGCGGTTCGATACGAGATGTCTCGCGAATTGATGCGGGAAAAACCGTGTGTCCTTTCGTCCGAACAACGACGGTTCCTCGAAAATGGAATTCCCGCAATTTGCGACCGGGGAAAATGGTTGTACCACATTGCCGCCGTTCAGGAAGATCATGTGCATATCCTGCTCTCAGCGGATGCCGATCCGAAGGTGGTCCGGCAATGGCTCAAAACCTGGCTCAGCCAATCGCTCAACGCTCATTACGGCAAACGAACATGGTGGGCGAAGGGAGGTAGCGGCAAATGGGTGTTCGAAGAGGATTATTTCAATAACGTGCATCAGTATATTTTGAATCAACGGACACACCAAGAATAATCGCCCAAAACGGAGCCGCGAGCTACGCTCGCGAAGTTCGCGACCGCAGGTCGCGGCTCCGTTTTAAAATTTTCCTTTCCTCAAAACTTCGATGCTTGAATTTTCCCGATATCGGCCGGAGGTCGCGGTCCTGAGGTTCAACCGTCCGGAACGACGGAACGCGCTGTCGCTCGCGATGTTGGAGCAAATGCTCGAACACCTGGAAGCGTTACGAACCGATCCGACCGCTCGCGTTTTGCTCGTGCAAGGCAACGGCGCAACGTTTTGCGGCGGGATCGATTTGCAGGAGGCGGCCCAATCGCCGGAAACGGCCTTCGCGATGTTCGAAAAAGTGACCGAAATGATCCTCACCCTGCGGCGGCTGCCGCAGATCGTGATCGTTTCGGCTCAGGGACACGCCGTCGGCGGCGGGGCGGCGTTGATCGCGGTCGGCGATCTGACGATCGGCGATGCCGAACTGCGAATCGCCGCCCCCGAAGTGCGTCGGGGGTTCGAGACGGTTTTGCTTTTTCCGCTCTTTCGACGAAAAATCGGCGATGCCGGGCTAAGGCAGTTGCTTTTGACGGGACAGTCGATCGACGCCGTTCGGGCGAGGGAAATCGGGCTCCTGCAATACGTCGTTCCCTCGGAGGAACGGATCGCACGGACCGAACGGCTGGCCGAAGAGGTTTGCGAGGCCGAACCTCACGCCTTGAAAGAGGCGAAGATTCTTTTGACGGCGCACGAAAATTCTTCGTTTGAAATTTCTCTGGAGGAGGAACTCCGGCTCTCGCTCCGTTCCCACATCGAATCCTGGAAAACGGCCGCCGCTCAAGAGGGTGTCGCGGCATTTCTCGAAAAGCGAAGGCCGGGCTGGGCATAGGCGCGCTCCCAATAATCCTCGTTTTGCTCTTGCGAAAGATCGGTTTTTTTCGTAAAAGTCCTTTTTGGATGTCCTATGCAGGGCGATTTTTCGAACACGATTCGGCGATGCCGGATTTTCGACACTTTTCAACTTGAAGTGAACCCGTGTTTCCTATTGGCCTAACACTCACACCGCAGTTTTTTCTTGTCGCCGGACTCGCTCTTATGACGGGCGTGCTGCTGTTCAATGCAAGAAAACGCTTTTCGCATCCGAGCAAAACTTCCCGACCGAAGCGTTCTTTGAATCCCGAACGGCTTCCTTCCCGGGAATTTGCCCAAAAAAACGCCCAAATCAAGTCAGAACCGACATTCGACGGGAAGATGAAACCGGAGAATATCGCGAAATGGGAGGCGGAGTTTTTCGAATTGACGCGGCAAATGAGCGCCCAGATCGACGTTAAAATGGCCGCGATTTCGCAGTTGACCAACGAAGCGAGCCGGGTTTGCCAAAGAATGGAAATTTTAATGGAGCGCATCGAAAGCCGGATGCGGCAGACCCCCTCAGCCCCCGCTCCGGTCAAGCCGACGCTCTCGCCGCTTCCGCAGCAGCCGCTGGTTTTCGATCCCGAGCCTTACGAATCGAAAATCGAAAGGCCGACCCCGCCAACACGACCTATTTCCCCTGTCTCGCCCAGTTCCGCCGCTTTACCTCTTTCCCAGCACCTTAGGACGCGAAAAAATGAAAGGACAGGTCTCGATTGGGAGAGCGGCGAACCGACCGGAGGTTCCGCGAAGAGGCCCGAACCGGCGAACGACAAAACCGAGGCGATTTTTCCGCGGCTCTCGTCAATGACGGACCTTGGTTTTTCCGACGATTTGAAGGATTTGGCGGCAATCGGGGCCGGACTTTTGCACGACGATTCCTCGAAACCGGCCGCAGCGGGAAACAGAGCGGCCTATTATCCGACTTCTGGGACAACCTCTGCTTCGGAACCGGCGTTGAAGTCGCGGGAAGCGGAGCCGAAGGGCTCCCAGCCGGGCACTTTGCCGTTTTCGAATCCGAATTTGAGTTTTTCCGGCCCGAATTCGCAATTTCGCGGCGAAAAAAAGCCGGTCGAATTCGTGATGCCGGAAGACCGGGAACCGCTGCCCCGAGAGTCCCGGAACTCGGGGGCCGAACAACCGCAAAGTCCGCCGTCCGGGACGATTCTCCGGCCGCAAGGGGAAGGGTTTATCCGTTTTCGAGAGAACCAGGACCAAAAAGGACAGATTCAGTTGTTGAGCGATTATGGTTTTCCTGTTGAAGAGATCGCCCATCAGTTGAACATTTCCGTCGAAGAGGTCGAATCGACCTTGGACGGCTCGCGGAGAGCGGCATAGGACGAAGCGGCAAACCGCCCATACTACCTATTTTGACGCGCGAAACTGATCTTGTCGAAAATCGATAAAAACGATAAATTTATCCTTCGAATATTCGAAATAGCCCAAACAACGCCAGAGCCTTTGATTTATCAAACAGCCGCCTACAGCCTCAAACTCAAACACTTTACAGTTTGAGTGATTAACCTACCCCACGTCCCATGATTCCCACGTCCTCGGAAAGGAAGCCGACGACGGAGAGTTCTCTCCTCGCCCGACCCCTCGTCGCGATCACGCGATTGTGCGTCCGCAACCCGGTGAGCGTCCTGGCCCTCGCTCTCGCCTTGTCGGTTTTCGGGGTGATCGCCGCGACGGAAAACCTCGGCTTCAAAACGAGTCGGCTCGATTTGATCAATCCCAAGAGCGGTTTCAACCGGCTTTGGCTCGAATACATCAAGGAATTCGGCGACAACGACGATCTGATCATCGTCGTCGAAGGAAGCTGCAACGCCGATGTCGCTCCGGTCCTCGATCATCTTTCGGACAAGATCGTCCTGCATCCCCGCCTGTTTCAATCGGTTCTGCACGGAATCGACGTTTCCAAGATTCGCGAAAAAGGGCTGCATTACGTTCCGGCCGATGATCTCAAGACGGTTTGCTCCTTCGCGAAAGAGGCGGGCAACATCACCCGGGGACAATGGGCCCAACTGAATATCGGCAACACGCTCGATTCCCTCTGCTTTCGCATCATGCGTCCGGAAGAAGTGCTGCGGGGAAGCGATCCCTCCCTTTCGATTTCTCCCGAACAGCTTCGAGGAATGACGTTGCATCAACTCGATCTGGCGGCGCAGAGCCTCGCGCAGGCGTTTTCCGCGAAGCCGACGTACGATTCCCCCTGGCCGCAAATGCAAGGTTATCTCGGGATGCCGGAAGTCGTCGCGGCGTGCAGCCAACATGATACCGGCTACTTCATTTTGCCCGGCAAGGACGGCGAAGGGGCGATGGGCTTCGTGCTGGTGCGCATCGCCGAATCCGACCGCAAGACCCTCGCCTACGGAACCGAGGCGATCGAGAAACTGCGGGAACTGATTCGCGAAGCCCAGGACCATTTTCCCGATTTGCAAATCGGGCTGACCGGGCTCCCGGTGATGGAAAACGACGAAATGCGGCTGAGTCAAACCGCAATGAACAAGGCGAGCGTCCTCTCGTTTATCGGCGTCGTTTGCGTCTTCGTCGCCGGATTCGGAGGCTTCCGACACCCGCTCATGGCGGTCGTCGCCCTGCTGTTGGCGTTCGGCTGGACGGCCGGTTACATCCTCCTCTCGGTCGGGCATTTGAACATCCTGAGCATTTCCTTCGGCGTGATTTTGATCGGCCTCGGGACCGATTTCAGCGTTCATTACATTTCGCGGTACATGCAGGTTCGGAAAACGGTCCGTTCGCCGCAGGAAGCGATCATGCAAACGGCCGGAGTGGTCGGGCCCGGTGTGTTGACCGGGGCGTTTACGACGGCGGTCGCGTTTTTTATGGCGGGGTTCGCCGAGTTTACGGGCATCGTCGAACTCGGCATCATCAGCGGCGGGGGCATCCTGCTCTGCGGGCTGGCGACGGTGCTGATCGTTCCCGCGTTTATTCAATTGATCGACGGCCCCCGGCCGATGCGACGTGTTCCCCAACCGGTCGACACGTACGCCTGGGTCAAGCCGCTTTTCCGTTTTCCGAAATTGACGCTTTTGGTTTGCCTTGTCGGGACCGGTTTTTTGCTGACCGGGCTGCCGAAGGTCTGGTACGATCACAACCTCCTCAATTTGCAGCCGGAGGGACTCGAAAGCGTCGAGTTGGAAAAGAAACTGCTCCAGTGCGAAGGGCAAAACGTCTGGTACGCCCTTTCGATCGCGGATTCCCAGGAAGCGCTTTTGCAGCGGAAAGAGGAATTCCAACAAAGATATCCGGAACTCCAGGTCGCGGAGATCGTTTCCATGATTCCGGGCTATGACGCAAGAAAACAGCCGTATATCGGCCAAATCTCGAAATTGCTGGAAAACCTCCCGGAGCGTCCTCCCGTCATTCCGCTTTCTCCGCCCGATAAAATCGGTCATTCCCTCGCCCAATTGCAAACCGTTCTGGAAAACACCCCGAATGCACATACGCAGCGCATCATCCGCAACCTGAACGAAGTCCGGCAGGCGCTCCGCGGGATGTCGGTGTCCGATTGTTACCGTCGGATGCAGGATTACCAGAACGCGGTCGCCGGGGACCTCTTGTCCCGGCTGCATATCCTCCGGGGGATGGCCAATCCGAATCCGCCGGAATGGGGCGATCTTCCGGAACCGTTCGTTTCGCAGTTCATCAGCAAAGGCGGAAAGCATTTGATGCGGATTTATACGAGAGGCGACCTTTGGGATATGGACGAATTGGAATCGTTCGTCAATAAGGTCCGCAGCATCGACCCGAAGGCGACCGGAGCCCCGTTGCAAACCTATGAAGCTTCCCTGCAAATGCAAAAGGGGTACCAGAGCGCTTCGATTTACGCATTCGTGGGGATATTTATCTTGCTGTTGATCGATTTCCGCAGTCTGAAAGATACGTTCATTTCGCTGATTCCGATGACGATGGGAATGGGACAGATGCTCGGCATTCTGGGGTTGCTCGGAATTCCGCTCAATCCGGCGAACATGATCGCGATTCCGCTCGTTTTGGGGATCGGGATCGACGACGGCGTTCATATCACGCACGATTTCCGGGCGCAAAAGGGTCGATTTCGCATGAACCCCTCGACGGCCAGTTCGATCGTGATCACGACGTTGACGACGGTGATCGGGTTCGGGAGCCTGATGATCGCCTCGCACCAGGGGTTGCAGAGTCTCGGCCGGGTCCTCGTGATCGGAATCAGTTGCTGCATGTTCTCTTCGCTCGTCGTACTGCCGGCCCTTTTGGTTTGGTGGACGAAGAACCGACCGGACGTCGCGGACGATGCGGAAGAGACCGCCGGCGATGTGGAGCAAGCCCGGGCGTTGGCCCGACAGCGACGGTTTTTGCGGGAAGATCAGAGTCATTCTCCGAACCGTCCGGATTCCCACAAACCGAAAAAGGGACTTGTTCCCGGACAAGGCGAGCGGGAGGCGGAGTACGATCCGTACTACGCGGAGTATCACGAAGGGGAGCATGTCCCGGTATTCGATCCGCTCTACGACCAGCAGTATGTCGATCAGCCTTATTCCGAATCGGACGATTACGTTTCGGAAGCCGAGGAGCGGGCTCGCATCTTTTCGCTGCATCCTCAAGAGGAGGACCGGCTCGGCCCGGAGATTCCGGATTCGCGCAACGACAAGCCGAAACGGCTCCGCCGTCGACACGTCGCCTAACGCAGGCTGTTTAGCCGAGCGGCGCAGACGCCGGTGTCTTGTATTTTTGGGCGAAACATGCCCTATTCGTGTTGCTGCAAAAACAGCAAAAACGGGTCTTCGCGGAATTTGTGCGACAATTCCCCGGCATCGTTGAAGGTCGGTTCGCACAAGAGTTCGAGGAGCGAGCTCGCGATCTGCTTGCCGTTCGCGTCCAGCAAAACAAGGGTCGGCCCCTTGACGGTCGCCAAATCGATCCCCGCCTCCCGTGCCAGATTGACGACCGATTGCGAATACGAACCGTAAGCGCCCGGTACACCGAGCAGGAGCGGTTGTCGCGACTCGGGAATCTTCCCGTACGCTTTGAACAAGTCCTGAACCATCGAGGGCGTGCGCTCGTACTGCGAATAATTGAAAAAAACGAGAAGGATCGTCTTTTTTTCCTCGGCCGCTTTTTGACGGGTTGTCTTCCAAAGAGCATCGAGAGGCGTCTTGTTGTAGCGGTTGCCAAAAACCCACTGAATCCGGTTATACACGCCCGGCTTGAGCTTTGCGTCCGGGATTCGCACTTCGCCCAGGTCGATCGGCGATGAGTCCGTCGACGTGATCCGTTTCCCGATCGGGGCGCCTGAGTGGTAGTCGGGCTCATAATCGCCGTCGCCGTAGTCCAAAGGAGCGGAAAGTTCGTACGTCCGGTTCACCATCAGGCTGTCGACCGAAAACCGCCCTTCGGAATCGAGCGGATGAAGCGACGCCGAGCCCATTTTCTCGTCTTCTCCGCGCTGCACGGTCGTTCTCAAGGTTACGGAAGAATTGCCGATCGACTTGCCGTCGGACTCACGCAGCAGGCGGCCGGAGACCACGACGCCGGGGTAAACGGCAATGTCGATTTCCCGCATCTCCGGAGTCGTGTTCAAATAACCATAGAGCTTCTTCTCCTTTTCCGTCGCCTCAATGGTCGTGTAATTTTCCTCGAATTCGAGCTTGAATTTTCCTTCGGCATCCGATTGGCTTTTCATGCGGATGTGCGAGGCCGAGACATATTCAAAGTCGACTCCCGGAACCGGTTTTTGCGGGTCCCCTTCCAAAAGAACCCGGCCGGTCAAATAGATCGGTTCGATTTTTTCGAGAGAAAAATTGACCTCGTATTCCTTGCCGGGCTCCGTCGCATCGACATGCCGGGTATAAGGATCGTCCGGCCCGGGAAGATTGTAATCCCGATCTTTCGGCGAACAGCGGATGTAGTAATCGGCCCTCGGGATCACGTAAAACTCGAAGTTCCCCCGCTCATCCGAGTGGTCCTGGTACTGACCATGCTCGTAACTCGGCTGCAGGCCGCCGGAAATAGAAAGCATCTTGACATATTTGTTCGGCAGTGGCGTTTTGCCGTCCGCCTCGGTCACCGTTCCAAAAATCCTTGCCGTTTCCTGGAGTTTGATTTCCAACGGCTCGAACGGCTTGTCGGCCGGAACGGGGATCTTTCGGTCGATCACGGCCCAACCTTGCTTGTCCTGCACGTCCAGCGTAAAGGGATACCCCGGCGGCATCCGGACTTCGAATCGGCCTTTCGCATCGGTCATTATCCCATACCATCGCATCAATTTTTCCGGATGAAGCTCGGCAATCGCTCCGGCGGCCGGCCGACCGTCTTCCGTTTGAAGGACGCCTCGCACGGCCGCGGTCGGGAAAACCTGTTGGACATACCGATCTTCCTCTTCCGAATAAACCGGCGGGCTCGGCTGTCGATCTCCTTCGGTCACCGGTATGAAGTACGGTGCGAACGCCTCGTCGATTTGCGGAAAAAGCCAAAGTCGTCGCTCTTCGACCCAGGACGGCACGAAATCGAATTCGACGTTGCCTTGATCGTCGGTGCGACGGCGCAGCGGTTCCCAGCGGGTGTGAATCCAGGATTTATAATTGTCTCTGTAAAAAGTTGAAGGCACAACCGTCAGGCCCGGGAGCGGTTTTCCGTAGTCGTCGATGATTTTGAAACGGGATTGTTTCGCCTTTTCGAGGACCAGTGTTTTTTCTTCGGGGGCTGAACCCTCTTCGAATTTGACTTCGGCGAGTCCGTAACCCGGCTTGTAGACGACGAACGCGTTTCCGTAGCCGGCAAACCGCCCTTCGGCATCGGTTACCAGTTTCGCATGATCCCGTTCGACGGTCATATAAAGCACCATCGCTCCGGCGATCGGCTTCTGCTCGGCGTCGACGACCTTGAAAGAGTTGCGGGGGACGGGTTTCAAAACGATGTCAAGATTTTCAACCCGACCCGCGTTCCGGGCTCGCGTGTTTCCCTGCCGGCTTTCGTCGGGCGAAAAAGCGATGATTTGGGGCAAATAGTGCACCTGCGCGAACACGCGCAGCCGGTACTCCCCTTTGTCGTTGCACGTTGTGATCCCCGGTTCGTCCGGGTGAAACATGCTGTCCGAGGTCTGGACGACGATCGCCCCGGGAACGGTTTGGCCGTTCTCGTCGAGTACCGTTCCGGAAACCTCGACGAGCAGGTCGCGGTAATCGTACCACGAATCCTTGGGAAACAGCTCGACCGGCTCGACGGCCGGTGCTTCCGGAGGGAAGACGACGAAGAAAAGAAAAAGCGTAACCGCCGCAGCCAGGACGTTGGATATTTTGCTCATGGTGTCGTTCCGTTAGGTTGGTGTGCCGGGTTTCTGGTCGGAGAGATGTTTTCCGTCATTCCCGTGCAGGCGGGAATTTCTAGTGAAACCGTTCCCTCTGGACCCCCGCCTGCGCGGGGGTGACGTGCTTGCTTGGACGTCTCCGTTTGCTACGGCATTTTCATCACGATGATTTGACGTTGGGTGATGTCGAGGATGTAAAGCGTGCTGCCGTCCGGCGAGATGCCGATCGGCGTGTGCTTGCAGCCGGGCACGATCTTCGAGCGGGCGACCGGGCCCAAAAACCGGCCGTCGAGCGCGAAACGTTTGACCGCCCCGACGCTCGCTTCGGAGGTCAAAATGTTGCCCTCGCCGTCGAACGTGAGGTTCATCGGATTGCAGCAGCTCCCGAAACCGCTCTCGGCATTGTCCCGTTCGTCTTCCCCCCAGGTCTGGAGAGCGTTGCCGTCGCGGTCGAAAACCCGGACCCGCATCCGGCCGTTTTCGGGAACGACCAGCTTGCCGTCGATCGCCGCGATATTCATTTGCCCGCAACAACCGGACAGGCCCTTGACGATGATTTCCGCGTTCTCGAAATCATGGTTCATCCGCCAGACGACCGCGGAGTACCCTTTCTTCGGCGGGCAGCAGAGAAAAATATCCGTTTCCGTGACGGCGATGCTCTTGACGCTGCGGGCTTCCATTGCCGCGGTCCGCTGCTGCACGGCGAGCGATTTCGGGTTGGCTTGCAGCGCGTTGCGCTGGGAATAGAAAGCCTTGTACTGCTCCGTGAGCGTTTCCATATCGAGCTGGACCTGGACGATCTTGTCCTGGTCCTTCTCCTTCTGGGCGGCGAGCAGGTCTTTGTACGAATCGGAAAGCCGTTTTTGGAGCGGCTTCATTTCCTCGCTCAGTTCGGCAATGCGATCCGCTTTTTCCTTTTTGCTTTCTTCCGTTTCGCCCCCCTCCGTTTCGCCGATTTCCGGCAGCGGCGGCAGCTCTTTCAAATGGGGGCTTTCGACCGTCCGGAGCACGTTGCCCGTTGCGTCGAGTTGGACGATTTTTCCCAGCCCGGCGGCGTAAACCGTACCGTCCGGGGCGACGGCCAACGCTTCGGGCGTAACCTCGATCTTCCAGGTTGCCGCGAGTTTTCCCTCGCCGTCGAACACGACGATCGCCGGCGGCATCTCGACCTCCTCGATCTGGTAGGAGCCGTCGACGTTCTTGTAGACGAACTGCGTTCCGCCGGTCGCGACGAGCAGCCGACCCGATTTGTCGAGACAGAACGTCCGGATTTCGGCGTTCTGATCCCCCTTCGGAATTTGGATCGTGCCGCTGAATTCGTGCGTCGGCTTGGCCTGCTCCTCGGCGAAAACCGACGATCCGATCAAAAGACAACACAGGGAGAGAACGGCGATGGGGAGGGGACGGTTTTGCATTGTGTTCCTCGTTGTCAAGGGTTATACTGGCTGTACTAAAATCGAAACAGCAAACGCACGGTTTTTGCCACGGAAAGCACGGAATGTCACGGAAGAAGAAAAATGGCTGTCATTTCGAGTGGAGCGAGAAATCTCACACTCGCCGAAAGAGTTGAAATTCGTCCCACTCGCGAGGGTGAGATTTCTCCTTACGCTGCGCTTCAGTCGAAATGACATCGCATTTTTTGGCGAAGGCAATTCTCACGACTTGGTAATACCTTCCGTGATATTCCGTGTTTTCCGTGGCTGAAAAATTTGATCACCTGCATTTCCGCACAAAATTCCTGACTGCATTTTATCATGGTACTTTCGAACAAGCGAGAACAATCGAACAAAATTTCATTCCTCTTCGCCTTGCTGCTTCTCGGGCAGGCGGCGGCCCTCTTCGCGTCGGCGCCGGTTCCGATTCGCGGGACCGTGCTGGACGAGCAGGGCCGGCCCGTCGCCGGGGCGACGGTGCGGCATTACGACCTCGCCAACCCCGCCGTTTGCAGCGACGAAAACGGACGATTTACGCTCCCGCTCAATGAAGTGGAAGGTTGGAGCGTTCTTTGGGCATTTTCCCCGGATGGTCGGCAGCTGGGCAAATCCCGTATCAATCCGGAAGAGGGAAATCCAATAATTCCCGAGGTCGAGATCAAGCTTTCCGCGGCCGGTCGGCAGATCACCGGGCGAGTTCTCGATTTCGAAGGCCGGCCCGTCCAAGATGCGATCGTCGGCGGTGACGGTTGGGGCGGTTTTCCGAGTATCGTGCGTACCGATGCCGAAGGGCGGTTCACATTCCCGTGGGATAAGGACGAACCGTTGTTGCAAATCTTCGCGATCAAGGCGGGCACGGGCTTCAATTTTCTCGGGACCGAGGAAGTTCGCGAAGATCGCGGCCCAACGCCGCCCGAAAAGATCAAGGACGGCCCGTTCGAAATCCGCCTGGCCAAGCCGCATCGGGTCGAGGTCCGGGTTACCGATCTCGACGACCAACCGCTGCCCGGTTGCATGGTGTTTGCTTCTTCGCTTTATCACAAGGATGACGACGATGATCACCCGGAAGACGACGACAATTCACTCTTCGAAAACGAACGGCGCTTTGACACCTATTTCTTTGGGCAGGAGTTTCGGGCGACGACCGATGAGCAGGGAATCGCCCGATTCGATTGGATTCCGGAAGACGGTTTTTCGCGGCTGGAGTTTTACTCCCGTGGGCCGGATTCCGGGGTCCGAACGGCGGAGGGCAACACGACCTTTTATGGTCGCGGCGAGAAATACTATTCGTTCAAGACGAAGGAATCGCCCGTGATTCGTTTGCCGAAACAGGCGAAGGTCGAGGGAACGGTCGTCTATTCCGACGGCTCGCCCGCCTCCTGGGTCCAAATTTCGATTCGGTATGAAAATGGGCATGGCCTTCAGTATGCCGATGTGAACGGGGTTTTCACTTTGACGGACAACTTCGGAACCTGGGGCAACATCGGGATCGAAAGCGAGCGGGAAACGTTGCCCGGCCTCTTTCGCTACGATTTCGGCGACGGCAGCGATGTCAAGCGGCAGGTGTTTACGCTCCGCAAAGGGGTCCGGGTTCATGGCATCGTCTTTGACGAGGAAAAAAATCCGTGTACGAAACACTTCATTATTTTTTTCAGCGAACACAGCCCCGACCCGGACCGTCCGGACGATCAGGTGACCCGACAGACGAGCAACGCAAGAAACCCGCTGCTCTCCGGCGGCATGTATCAGTGCATCCTGCCGCCGGGCATTTATGATGTTTTCGTCTTGTGCGGCGATTTGCGCGGCGAGCAACAAAGGATTGAAATCAAAGAAAACGAGGAGGAAGCCTGGCTCGATCTCCAGTTGCAGCCGCGATCGGATGAGTAAAAATTTCCGTCACCCCCGCGCAGGCGGGGGTCCAGAGGGAACGGTTTCACTATAGATTCCCGCCTGCGCGGGAATGACGGAAAGTAAGTTCAGATTTTTGTAAAAATTGATAATTTACCGTTTCTCAATCGAATGCGATCAACCATAAAATCATGAGACTCAACGCTAACGCTCCCCTGCTCTTCTCTCTCGCCGTCGTTTTTCTCTTGCTGTTTGCGGCGACGCCGCTCTTCGGCGAGGACGATGAACAAATCGCAACCGGGACGCAGGCTACGGTCCCCGTGTCCGGAACGATTTTCAAGGAAGACGGCTCGCCGCTGGCCGAAACGGTCATCTGCCTTTACAGTCTTGGCGGGGCGGGTGAAGATTTCTACGAAACGACGAAAACCGATTCCGAGGGAAGGTATTCCTTTCAGGTCTTTCCCGAAAGGGTTTACAGCCCGCCCCAGATCATCGACCCAACGGCGATGGAATCGCACCGGATTTTCGGCAAGGACGAAGATGATCGCGTCGTGCACACGGGCCAGCCGGTTTCGGATTTCAATTTCACGGCCCGAAATGTCGTCAAAGTTCATGTGAAAGTGAGTTTCCCCGAGGATTATCAGGAGGGAGCCAGCCAGGGACTCAGCTATCACGACGGCAACGGTAACCGATTCCTGCAGATTTGTTTTCTCGAAGGCGATCCCCCGCCCGATTCCGCAAGAGGAGCGCAGCAAAAAACGGCAACCGATTCCCATGGGAACAAGATCACATATTGGAAGTCAAACATCATGGAACAAGCACTTTTTCGCGAGAACTTGAGTGAGCCGGTCGAACTCACGGTCTTTCTGCCGCCCGGTCCATACACGATCCAGGGAAACCTTGAGAGCACAACTTTTCAAGTCGGACCGGACATCGCGGAAACGACGGTGGAAGTGACCGCTTCGAACAGGAATTCGTATCAAAACATAAATTTGCCCGGCCAACAAAAGACCGTCTCGGGTCGGATCGTCCGCCTCCGCGGCGACAAAATGGTCCCGGTTGCCGGGGCCATTCTCGAAAGTGAAAACCTCGACAAAACGACCAGCGGCGACGACGGGACGTTTACGATGGAAGCGTCCGACGACGCGGCTTTGTACGTTCGTTCCGAAGACTTTTCCGAAGTCGGCTTCGTCAAGACTTCTAACAAAGACGAGCCGGTCGAAATCGAACTCAAGCCGGTCGCCTCGCTCAAAGGGCGGCTGGTCGATTCGAAATCGGGCCTGCCGGTGACCGACTCCAGGATCGAGTGCGACGGGCCGATCACCATGTACGAAAGAATTTTGACACCGCCGTATTTCAGGAATGCCCGCAGCGACAAGGACGGTCGGATTTCGATGACCGGTTTCGTGCCTGGCTTGACCTACCAGATGGGATGTGAACCGGCCGAGAACGCCGACGAGGGAGTTTCCGCGATGCTCGGTTTTTTCCTGGCCTTGGAACCGGGCGAGTTCGACGCCGGGGACATTTCCGTGATCGACTTTCGTTCGAGCAACCAGATGATCGAGTTCATCATGGAACCGTTTCGGCGTGAAGGGACCGCCGCGGAGCGTTTCGAAACCGCGAAAAAACAGGCCGCCGCAACGCACAAGCCGGTGTTGCTCGTGTTCGTCGAAGCGAATACGGATAATGACAACGAGGCGTTCATGATGTGGATTTATCAAGCGACCTTCGGCATCCAGGGCCGAAAGTATCTTTCGGACTACGAGTACGTTCCGATCGACCTTTCGAAGGAGGTCAAGGACAAAACGAAAGCCGCCGAGCTGCTCCAATCGTTGAACGTCGCACCGCCGGAAGAAAACGATTTCCTGCTCTGCGTTTTCGGCCCGGACGGAGAGCTCCTGACGAAAAGAAACCTCGCCGATTTCCGAGCCCCGCGATTCAAGCCCGACGGCGAGCTGGAAGTCGAATTCGACAAGATGCTGCTCTTGACGTTCCTGCGCGAATTCGGGCGGCCGGCGACGCCTTGAGTGAACCGCAGGATAAAACAGATGTTGTTTCTCACGAAGGCACGAAGGACACAAAGGGTGGCTTGGAATTTTCAACCCTTTCGTGAGCTTTGTGCCTTTGTGAGAAAAAAGATTGTCGAATGACATTTTCATATTTGAAGAACAACCATGTTATCGAATAAAAATATTTTCGTTGCCGCTTGGATTTTTTCATTCGCGACGGTTTCGCTCTTTGCCACGGAATCCGTGCGAACGATCACGGGAACCGTTCGGGATGCCGAACAGCGGCCCATGGAAAACGCCGCCGTGTACTGTTGGAATGAAGCCGGCATCATCGGCCGGGCCGCGAGCGACGCCGAGGGATGCTTTACGCTGAACCACCCGGCCGATCAACCGCTCCAGTACGTCTTCGCCGTCAAGTCCGGTTGCGGCCTGGACTACGTTTTCACCGATGAAACGCCGGGAATGGTCGAACGTCGCGAATATGGCGAGATGGGAAATCCCGCTGCCCGAAAACAGACCGACGGCCCGTTTTCACTCATACTCGACCCGTCGCGGACCGTCAAAATCCGGATGCTCGATCCGGAAGGCAGCCCGCTGGAAGGGATCCGGGTCTCCCCGCTGATGGAAAAAGCCGAAGTTTGGTTTGACGACTGGTTCTATCGGTTTCAAAAACCGGACGCCAAGAACATGCTGCTCTTCCCGCCCGGCGAACCGGTCGCGGAGCTTGTCAAAATCACCGGGCCGGACGGCTGGGTCGAGTTCGACTGCTATCCCGAATGGGGCTGCGATCGGCATGTCCGGTTCGCGGCTGCGGACACGAGCTCGCCGCCGCGATTCCTGCCGAAAGAAATGCATTATCGCCCGAGAACGCAGCGGCCGAAGGTCATCGACGAGGTCTTTTTGGTCCTGGAGCGGGCCGTGCCGGTTTCCGGTACGATCCGGCTTCCCGACGGAACTCCAGTTGCCGGTTGCGAGATCACCAAATCCTTTCGAAGCCGACTTGGTGTTGCCGCCGCGGCCGACGAACAAGGCCGATTCGTCTTTTATCTTCCGCCGAACGTGTCATTCAACATGAATCTGAACACGAAGCCCGTGCGAGGTGAATTCTGGACGCTCCCGGAGATGCACGAATTGAAAACGGGAGAAGCCGGAATCGCGGACTTGGATTTGACGCTGAAAAAGGGGGGGCGGGTTCACGGCCGGGCGACGGCGGGCAAAAACAAGGAACCGATCGAAGGCGAATTCATGGTTTATTGGATCATGAAGATCGAAGATGCGGCCCATGTCCGTAATTCGACGTTTTATTGCGGCAAGATCGACAAAGGTCTTTTCGAGCGTGTTTTGCCGCCAGGAAAATATTCGATCAGCGTCCATTTTCAAGGCCAGGATATCAAAACGGAGTTCGAAATCGCGGAAAATGAAAATCAGGCGATTGATTTACACTTCGCCAAATTCGAACCGATCCAACGCCGGACCGTGACGCTGCGGACCGTTCTCGATGAGGCCGGTGAGTTCGCCGTGCCGGAGACCGATCTTTGGTTCTGGTCCGATCAACTCGGTCCGTTCCACCTCTCGGAGAAGATCAAGCGTCTCTCGGACGAAAACGGCTCTTATCGGCTTTCGGCAATCAATCGGTCGTTCTTCGTCAAGGCAATCAGCCGGGACGGAAAGTTCGGCAAACTGCAACGCATCGAGCCGCACCAGGAGACCATCAACATCGTGCTGGAGCCGGCGGCGACGCTGAAGCTCCGGTGTGTCGACGCCGAACAAAACCCGGTTCCGGGACTTCTTTTGCGATCCTCTGTTCGCCGGGCCGGTACGGAGTCCTACAACACGGAGGGCATGTTTTCCGAAGACCGGAAAACAAACGAAAACGGCGAGATCAAGTACATGGGACTTTCCGGCGGCGAATGGGATTTGATGTACGCAACATTCACCCGGGACGACCTGCGGCGGGATCAGGTTCATAGCATGATGTCGCTGCCCGTCTGGAAGCCCGTGCCGGGAGAAACGGAAGAACGGACGGAAGAAGTCAAGCCGGCGTATTCCGGCCGAGACGAATTCCTTCAAGTCTTCTACAATCGATATCGGGACACCATCGGAAGCGATTCCTCGCCGGTTGAGCAGCGGTTTCCGACGTTTCTCTCGGCCGCCCGGATCGACGAGCGGATCCCTTTCGCCTTTTTTCTTTCCTTAGAAAGCCCGAAGCTCCAGGAGCGGATCGAAAAGTTCTTCAACATCGTTTACGGAGATCGGGAACTTTTGAAAGCGTATGAGCGGTACACGCTATTCGGCATTCAGACGAATCAAAAGTCGTGGAATCCCAATGAGCCGGCCGGCATCGTCGAAGCCCGCGAGTTTGCCCGACGACGGGGAATCGATCCTGAAACGATTGACGAGCCGACCGTTTGCCTGCTCGATACGGGAGGGAATTGCCGCGCAACGAAAAAATTCGAAGATTTTTATTCGATCGGCATCGATCCGGAAACGAAAGAGGATAGCGTCAATATCAACCGCGAAGTTTTCTTCGGTTTTTTCAAGCCGTGAAAGCTTTCGGACCATTCTCAACTAAAGCAAGAAAGTCGATGTACTGAGTTCCAAATTAGAAATGAACTATGATTTCGTCATTCCCGCCACAACCTGCCGGGAGGGATGGTTTCGCGGTCTATGGCATCTTCCTCGGCGACAGCAGTTCCGCGGACACGTCCCCTAACGAGTAGGGCTCTTGATACTGCTCCGGTTTCAGAATCGGCATTTTCACCGGCGTCATAAAATGCGAGAGGTTTGGCACATGAATGCGAACACGGTATTCCAATCCAGGGATCAAGTGATCAACCTTGAAATGACCGTCGGAATCCGTTTCGCAATACTCGTATTCAAATGTTTCGACTGGAACGGAATGATCGGAGCCAGAGTCCGGCGTCCGGCTGAAATCCAGACTGAATTCGTAATGGGCAAGCGGAGCTCCCGCTTGATCGACCAAGCGGCCTGTCGCGGAATACCGAGGATGAAGTTCGACAACGAGTCCGGTCGTCGGGTCGTTCGGTCCAAGGTCGACCACGGCGGCATATTTTTTATCCGTGGTGTGAAAAAATAACGTGGCGGCGTATTTCGGTATCTTCATCAAACCGTCGTTTTCGTATTTTCACAGTAAACCGACGCATCGATAATGGCTCCTATAGGCAGAGTATAGCCGGTATGCCCGGAGTTGGGGGCGCAGGTCCGATTTCTCGGGTCGGTTGCGACGTCGATTCCGTAGCGTTTCAAGAATTTTTGAGATCGTTCCAATGTCTTTCTGCTCTCCTTGACCAGTTTTCATGGGCCGCCTTCATGAGGATATGGCGGTCATGGAGACCACACGCGCCGGCGTTGTGCACCTCTGTCCGAGGCCGAAATCTTTCGACAGGACGAAGTAATCGTGGTTACCCTCGACCGTGAAATTGAAGATGGCGATACTACCTTGGGTGAGACGATTTTCCCACCAGTAGGGGACGGAAGCGGCTCGCAAGGAGCCGCAACCGGCGTTTGGCAAGAAAAGCAAAAAGGGCTGTAAACCATCGATCTACAAGCCCTTGCGAGAATATGCGGTTCCTTACAAAACTCGCCAAAACCCTCAAAAGTGGCGGGGACAGGATTCGAACCTGTGACCTCGAGGTTATGAGCCTCGCGAGCTACCGGGCTGCTCTACCCCGCGATAGTTGATCCGGGAATCAACGACCGAAAAGTGCCAAAGACACCTGTCAGTCCCGCTACCTCGAATCTAATACCGCGATTTTACACTCTTTTCGTCCCTTGTCGAGGGGGAGAGTCCGGAGGGAGGTAGTAAAGTTTTACTGATCTTCACAAAATATCGAATCGGGCTGCTGTTTGCGGTGTTCGATTTTTGCAACCGTTTAAGCAGAGTCCCCCAAACGCGGCCGCTTCCGGGCAGGAAAATTCGTTTCCTATCAGACAACCCCTTGCAGGCGAGACGCCTACCAGCCGCCCACACTCGAATCCGCTCTACGGAAATTGCGAATCATGTCCGTCCATTCGATTGCACAGATAACCAACTAACATGATGTCGGTTTCGGTGTGAAGAAAATGGACTGAAGCGTCGGCGAACAGCCCGAACGCTCCGCCGAAATGTCGGCTGCGCATCTCGAATTGGTAGGCGGAACACCGATCGCACAACCAGGGATCGGTTACGTTGAAATGCTCGCATCGCGGTTTGTAATTGATTTTGGCATTCGTTTTGCGGAAAATGTTCGAGCCACTGATCCATTGTCCATTGTCGTAATACTTCGGTTCTTTGGTTTCGTAAGACGCCGTTTCCGCGATCATCATCGTTTTGCTCGTCCCGTCGGAAATCTTTTCGAACGTGATCGGCGGCGGCGGGTCGAACGTCACCTCCCAGGTCACCGAATCGTAATGCTGGTTCGTGCCGAGAATAACCCCGAACCGGCCATAGGTGGGGTCAGCTTTCCCTTCCGCAGTGATCTTTTCGCTGCTGATTCCGGCATAATGCGCGGGCGCCCGTTCGTACGCGACCCCCCAAGAGGCATTGTCGGTAAAATAATCCTCGCAGCGGATGGTCTTGCGGTCGTTGTCGCTCGGGCAAATGTAGGTCGAAACGAGTGTCGCCCCGAGCAGGGCGTTCCCTTCAAGTCCTTCGCCTGTCGCGGGGTCGGCTCCGTCGATGATCGTCGTTTCGAAATCCAACGCGGCACCCAAATCCGTCGCTTCGATAAACGGCAGGATCAGGGCGGCCCAGCCGAAATTCTTGCAGCTGGTTTTGGGGTCCCCACCGATTTGGCCCGGGGGGAACTGTTTGTTGGCATCATTGTAACAATGAACGGCGATGCCGATCTGGTGCAAGTTGTTCGAGCAGCTCATCCGTCGCGCCGCTTCGCGGGCATACTGAACGGCGGGCAGCAAAAGGCCGATGAGAATGCCGATGATCGCGATTACGACCAGCAATTCGACGAGGGTAAAGCCCCGGCCGAATCGGGGGACGGCTTTGAAATAAAAATAGGCTTTCGAGCGACTCAGCGAGCGGCGGCTGAGACGGTAGTTCGGGCGAATCGCCCTGCGTGTTCTTGACATGAAATCATTCGGGTAAAAGACGGCGCACAAAGGAACGCTTTTCGATCTTCGAAAAAGCGTGGTGCTGGCGAAAAACCGATACGGCAAACCTCTTGTCCTTCGCAATCGGAGGTGTTGCACTTTCGGAGGTTGGTAGGTCTTCTGACTCGCGGCGATAAAAACGCGGCCTTCTCGACCGTCCGGGGGCAAATCGAAGACGATGCCCTGAGGTCAATGGCGTAACAATCGCGTTTTTTGTTCCGCTTACAGCGGCGAGGACCGTCCCGGGATCACACCGGGTTCCCTGTTGATCGACCGAACAAGATTCGAACGGCCGAACACCAACTCCTCCAAGTTGAAAATGATCTTACCTCAAGAGAGAAAAAAGTCAAGCAGTTAAATCCGCAGGAGGATTGCAAAGTCATTTTTAAAGCGCGCGGAGACGCGGAGGGCGCAGAGAAATATCATGAAAATTTAAAAATAGATAAAACAGTCAAGAATACGGCAAGAAATTCATAATAAAAGCTCCGCGCTCTCAGCGTCTCCGCGCGAAATTTTCGACTTTGCAATCGTCTTGGTTAAATCCGGCGGAATCGCGACGGCTTTACCGCAAATACATCGTCAACACCGCGAGGTCGGCCGGGGTGATGCCGCTGATCCGCGAGGCCTGCGAAAGATCCTCGGGCCGGATTTTTTCAAATTTTTCCCGCGCTTCCGAACGCAGGTGCCGCAGCCGCCCGTAATCGAGTTCCGGCGGGATCCGGTGCTCGCGCATCTTGCGGCTGCGCTCGATCTCCAGTTCCTGCCGCTGGACGTAGCCGCTGTACTTGGCGTCGATCTCGACCTGCCGGGCGACTTCCGGCTCGACGACGGCGAGCTCTGGAATCCGGGCGACCATCTCGGGCCAATCCGTTTCCGGCCGCCGCAAAAATTTGAGCAACGAGCCGCCCGCATCGTTCGTCGATTCGATCAATTTTGTAACCCGATCGATTTCCGCTTCCTTTTGGCGAAGCCGCGTGATTCGCTCCGCTCCGACCAGCCCGAACGCTTCGCCGATCGGCGTCAACCGACGGTCGGCATTGTCGTGCCGGAGCAAGAGCCGGTATTCCGCCCGGCTGGTAAACATCCGGTACGGCTCGTCGACCCCGCGTGTTACCAGATCGTCGATCATCACTCCGATGTAGGAAACGTCGCGGCTCAGGACGAGCGGTTCTTTGCCGGCGGCCCGCAGGGCGGCGTTCGCTCCGGCGATCAAGCCGAGGGCGGCCGCTTCCTCGTACCCGGTCGTTCCGTTCAGCTGCCCGGCGAGATACAAACCGGGGACCCGTTTCGTCTCCAACGTGATCCGAAGCTGCTCCGGCGGAGCGTAATCGTACTCGATCGCGTAGGCGTATCGCATGATCTCGGCTTTTTCAAGCCCGTCGATCATCCGGACCATTCGGTCCTGAATTTCCCGGGGAAAACTGGTCGAAAGCCCGTTGATGTAAACCTCGTTCGTCTTTCGCCCTTCCGGTTCGAGGTACAGTTGGTGCCGGTCTTTTTCGGCAAAACGTTCGATTTTCGTCTCGATCGAAGGACAATAGCGCGGTCCGGTCGATTGAATCTGGCCGGTGTACATCGGGGCCCGGTCGAGGTTCTCTCGCAAAAATTCGTGCAACTTCGGATTGGTGTAGGTCATCCAACAGGGCAGCTGCTCGCATTCGATCGAACGGTTCAGAAACGAAAACGGCTGCGGTTCCTCGTCCCCGCGATGCTCTTCGAGCCGGGAAAAATCGACGCTGCGGGCATTGATTCGCGGCGGCGTGCCGGTTTTGAACCGCCGCAGTTCGATGCCGAGTGCCCGGAGCGAGTCGCTGATCCGTTCGGCTGGGGCTTCTCCGGCCCGGCCGCCCGGGATTCGCTGCTCGCCGAAATGCAGCATTCCGTTCATGAACGTGCCGCAGCAGAGGACGACGGCTTGGGCCGTGTAAGTGGGAAGTGAGAAGTGGGAAGTGGGAAGTGGGGAGCAGGAGGTGAGGATACGGAAGCGGCCGTCCTTGTCGAGTTCGAGGCCGGTTACGTTTTCTTGCCGCAAAAAGAGATTCGGCTGGTTTTCAAGCGTTTGCTTGATTTCGTCCTGGTAGGCCCGTTTGTCGGCTTGGGCACGCGGCCCTTGCATCGCGGGGCCTTTGCGACGGTTCAGCAGCCGGAATTGGATGCCGCTTACATCAATCGCCCGGCCCATCGCCCCGCCGAGCGCGTCAATTTCCCGGACGATATGCCCTTTCCCGACCCCGCCGATCGCCGGGTTGCAGCTCATCTGGGCGATCGTGTCGAGGTTGGCGGTCAGCAGGGCGGTCTTCGCCCCCAACCGTGCCGAGGCGAGCGCGGCCTCGACCCCGGCATGTCCCGCCCCGACGACGATCACGTCAAAATCATAACCCATATTTTTCAAGTGTAGAGTGTAGAGTGTAAAGTGTAGAGTTGTTTTTCGGAAAACTGTTGCCAACAGCCTGCTCTACACTCTACACTTCACACTCTACACTTTCTTCTATTCGTCAAGCAACTCGACGGCTTCGAACTTCTTGCCTTCGAGCATTTCGAGGCTCGCCCCGCCGCCGGTGCTGACATGCGAAACCTTATCGGCATAGCCGAGTTTCTGGATCGCGGCCGCGCTGTCGCCGCCGCCGATGATGCTCACCGAATCGCTTTCGGCGATCGCCTGGGCAACGGCTTTGGTCCCTTCGTCGAACGGCGGCATTTCGCAAACGCCCATCGGGCCGTTCCAAACGACGGTTTTCGCGTCCTTGACGATCTCGGCGTACATTTTCGCCGTTTCCGGACCGATGTCGAGCCCTTCCCAACCGTCCGGAATCTCGCCCGATTTGACGATCCGCTTGTTGCAGTCGGCCTTGAACGCGTCGCCGCAATGATTGTCGACCGGCAACACCAGCTTCGTGTTCCCTTCGACCAGGAGTTCTTTCGCCAAATCGATCTTGTCGGCTTCAACCAGGCTGCCGCCGACCTTGCCCCCTTGAGCGAGCATAAAGGTGTAGGCCATCGCCCCACCGATGAGCACCCGGTCGCAGATCCCGAGCAGGTTTTTGATCACCATGATCTTATCGGAGACCTTCGCCCCGCCGAGAATCGCGACGAACGGCCGCTGGGGATTTTTGATCGCATCGGTCAGATATTGGATTTCCTTGGCGACGAGAAAACCGGAGACCTTCGGCTTGCTTCCCATCGCTTTCGGGACGGCGACCATCGAAGCGTCGGTTCTGTGACAGGTCCCGAACGCGTCGTTGACGTACACATCGGCGAAGGCGGCCAGTTCGGCGGCAAAAGCGGGATCCCCTTTCTTCTCGCCCGGTTGGAAACGGAGATTTTCGAGGACCAGGACACCGCCGGTCTTGAGGGCGGCGACTTTCGCCTTGGCGTCGGGCCCGACGGTGTCGGCCGCGAACTCGACCGGCTTTTTGAGAAGCTCACCGAGTCGGACAGCCGTCGGCCGCATGCTGTATTTGTCGTCCGGGGCGTCCTTGGGCCGGCCCAGATGCGACATGAGAATCAGTTTCCCGCCCCGTTCGAGCACGGAATTGATCGACGGCAGGGCCATTTGAATGCGGCGATCGTCGGTAATGTTGCCGTTTTCGTCCAACGGCACGTTGAAATCGACCCGCATCAAAACGGTCTTTCCGGAAACGTCAACATCGGCAATCGTTTTTTTCGCCATGATTTTACCTCTTTGTGTCAATAGGCGGTGTTACCCCATAAGCTCAAGGGGCGTTTCTTCGCGTCGATACGGTATCGGCGCGGTCCCTCGAAAAGAAACGGCCTCTATTTTATCCCGAATCCCGTTTTCGGGGAAGGTGCTCCACCGATTCGAAAAAACGTAACATTTCACGGCCCTGATCTCGGAATTACGAACCGACCTCGTCTCGAATGCAGGCAAGATGCCTGCGGTCCCAAAACTCGTGAACGCATACAAAAAAAAGAGCCGCAAGTATTGTCGGTATCCCGACCTCACTTGCGACTCTTCTCGTTGAGCTCGCTCTTGCCGAAGAGACTCCGGCGTCTGCGCCGCTCGGCGAAACGGTCAACCCGCGAAACGGTTTAGTACATATCGCCCGGGGGCATCGCCGGGCCGGCCTTTTCCTCTTTCGGGATTTCGGCGACCAACGCGTCGGAGGTCAGCATCAGGCTCGAAACGCTCACCGCGTTGAGCAGCGCCGTCCGCGTCACTTTCGTCGGGTCGATCACACCGGCCTTGATCATGTCTTCGTACACATCGGTCGCGGCGTTGTAACCGAACGCGCCTTTGCCCTCGGCGACCTTTTCACAAACGATCCCGCCGTCTTTTCCGGCGTTCCCGGCGATTTGCGTGAGCGGAGCCCGGCACGAACGGAGGATGATGTTGTAACCGACCAGCTCATCGGCCGCCAAATCGCCCGGCTTGACCGAGGTCGAGGCACGCAGCAACGCGACGCCGCCGCCCGCCAAAATCCCCTCTTCGACGGCCGCCCGGGTCGCGTGCAACGCGTCTTCGACCCGCGCTTTCTTCTCTTTCATTTCGCTTTCGGTCGCGGCACCGACCATCAGCTTCGCGACACCGCCCGAAAGTTTCGCGAGCCGCTCTTCCAGTTTTTCCCGGTCGTAATCGCTCGTTACGTTCGCGATTTCGCGGCGAATCTGCTCGATCCGGCCCTTGATCTCGTCGTTCTTCCCGCCCCCTTCGATGATCGTCGTATTGTCCTTGTCGATCACGATCCGCTTCGCGGTCCCGAGATCGGCGAGGGTCAGCGATTCGACTTTCCGGCCGAGCGATTCGAAGAGCACTTCGGCTCCGGTCAAAATGCCGATATCTTCCATAATCGCTTTGCGGCGATCGCCGTATCCCGGGGCCTTGATCGCACAAATCTTCATGGTCCCGCGGAGCCGGTTGATCACGAGCGTCGCGAGGGCTTCCCCGTCGACATCCTCGGCGATAATCAAGAGCGGACGGCCCGTGTTGACGACCGCTTCGAGAATCGGGATCATTTCCTTGATGTTGGAAATCTTCTTCTCGTTGATCAGGACGTAGGCGTTTTCGAGGACGCATTCCATCTTCTGGGCATCGGTCACGAAATACGGCGAAAGGTAACCACGATCGAACTGCATCCCCTCGACCCATTCGACCTCGGTCGTCAGGCTTTTGCCTTCATCGACCGTGATCACGCCGTCTTTGCCGACTTTTTCCATTGCATCGGCCAAAAGATTGCCGATCTCGGAATCGTTGTTCGCGGCGATCGTTCCGACCTGGGCGATCTCCTTCTTGCTGTTCTTGACGCTGACCGACATGCTCTTGAGCTTCGCGATGATATCGGCGACCGCCTTGTCCATGCCATTCTTCATTTGCAGCGGATTGACCCCCGCGACGACCGCTTTCATCCCTTCGTTGAAGATCGCTTCGGCGAGAATCGTCGCCGTCGTCGTCCCGTCCCCGGCGACGTCGCTCGTTTTGGCGGCGACTTCGCGAACCATTTTCGCGCCCATATTCTCATAGGTATCTTCCAAATCGACCTCTTTCGCGACGGTGACGCCGTCTTTGGTCACCGTCGGGGCGCCGAACGATTTTTGGATGATCACGTTTCGTCCCCGCGGACCGAGCGTCACTTTGACGGCTTTCGCCAGTTTGGAAACCCCACGCCGCAGCGCTTCCCGCGC
Source organism: Thermoguttaceae bacterium (assembly GCA_031549145.1). Taxonomy (GTDB): domain Bacteria; phylum Planctomycetota; class Planctomycetia; order Pirellulales; family Thermoguttaceae; genus JAVBSX01. The sequence continues at coordinate 42,027 of JAVBQI010000083.1, forward strand.
TTCCTGATCGAATGCAATCATTTTTGCCATAATTTGTTGTCTCC
>JAVBQI010000168.1:0-38001 GCA_031549145.1 Thermoguttaceae bacterium
CAAAACCCCGTCCTCCAGCTTTCAGCCTGATATGAGAATGGTTTTTATCGGTCCCCCCGGAGCGGGAAAAGGGACTCAAGCGGAACGAATCATCAAACGATACGCGGTTGCCCACCTTTCGACCGGAGATATGCTCCGTGCAGCGCGGGATGCGAAAACCGAAATCGGGATCGAAGCCGACAAATACATGTCGTCCGGGCAACTGGTTCCCGACAGCGTCGTGATCGGGATCATCGCCGAGCGTTTGAAAGCCGCGGATTGTCAAGGCGGTTTTCTTCTGGACGGCTTTCCGAGAACCATCGCCCAGGCGGAATCGCTCGATGCGATGCTCGCCGAACGAAAAACGCCGCTCGATGTCGTTCTCGAACTGAAGGTTCCGGAAGAAGAACTTTTCAACCGCCTGGCCGGCCGCGGTCGGGCCGATGATAATCCGGAAGCGATTCGGCAACGGCTCGTTTCCTATGCGAATCAGACGATGCCGCTTTTGCAGTATTACGGAAAACAGAATTTACTCAAATCGATTGATGGCTTGGGAACAATCGACGAAATTTTTGATCGAGCAACCGCCGTTCTCGATGCCTACAAATAAAAAAGGCTGTAGGCTATAGACCGTAGGCTGTAGGAATTGATCGGCAGAGCCGGAACGAACACGAAAAAACGACATTAGGAGTTCTTCACGATTGAGGGAGAATGCCTGAGAATGCAGGCCTACAGCCTATAGCCTTTTACCGTTAAGAATTATGAATTCTCGACCCCGATCCCACTCTTGATTCATCATTCTTAATTTTATGACCAGACTCCCTTTGAAATCCGCGAGCTCACACGTTGAAACGACGGCGACAAGGAATGATCGGATGATCAACTTGCGATCGGAACGGGAAATCGCGTTAATGCGGAAAGCGGGACTCCTGGTTTGGCACGCTCACGAAATCGCGGCCTCGTACTGTCGACCGGGAGTTTTGACGGAAGAGATCGATCTGGCCGTCGAGCGTTTTTTTATCGATCAAGGCGCCGTCTCACTCTTTAAAGGATTTCCGAGCGGCAACGGCGTCCCTTTCCCGGCGGTCACCTGCATTTCCGTCAACGAGGAAGTGGTGCATGGGATTCCCGGCAAACGGGAGTTGCTCGAAGGGGATCTCGTCAGCATCGACACCGGTTGCAGTTTCGAGGGCTGGTGCGGCGACGCGGCGGTTACAAGACCGGTCGGGAAGATCGACGAAACCTTCGAAAAACTTTTGAACATCACTTCGAGGACCTTGGATTTGGCGATCCAGCGTCTCGCCAAGGCGAGTTACTGGAGCGAGGTCGCCCGGGAAATGGAAAATTTCGTCCGGAAAAATCATTTTTCGGTCGTCGAAACATTGGTTGGACACGGAATCGGTCGGGACATGCACGAACCGCCGCAGGTTCCGAATTACGTGTGTGCCGATTTGCTTCGCAACGGCGATTTCCGGATCCAACCCGGGTTGGTGATCGCCGTCGAGCCGATGGTCAACATCGGCAGCAAACGGGTTCGCGTCGGTCGGGATCATTGGACGATGTCGACCGTCGATCGCAAAGGGAGTGCCCATTTCGAGCATACGATCGCGATCACCAAGGCGGGACCGTACGTTTTGACAGGCCCTCCGCAGTCGCAGGAAGAAATGATCGACATTTCCCGATACCTTTGGGGCGTTTCCGAAAATTCGATAGCCTAAGGGTGGCGAAAGCGGTTCCCCTTGGTTTTTCCGGAGCCGGGCGCAACCTGTCGATCGGTTCGCGATTTTTTTTGTGGCTTTCTTGGGAAGAACCGGTCGGAAATCCGACCAGTGGGCCTTGCAGGCTGTTGCGGATCGTTTATAATTTGGTGCTCATTCTAGCGTGTTCTTCGTTATTGGAAGTGCCGCTTCAAGAGATTAATTGAGGAAAAAAATGAAAGTTCGAGCCAGTGTCAAGCGAATTTGCGAGAATTGCAAGGTTGTCAAGCGTCGGGGACGCGTGTACGTTATTTGTGTCAACCCCCGGCACAAGCAGCGACAAGGTTGATTTTTCGCCTGTTTTTTAAGTTTTTTGCATTCAACGGAGAAATAAGAGAATGCCTCGTCTTTTAGGTGTTGATATTCCGAATAACCGGCCCATTGTCATTTCCCTGACGTACCTTTACGGCGTCGGTCCCCAAATTGCCAGGGAACTGTGTCGCAAAGCCCGGATCGAGCAAATGGTTCGTGCCAAGGACTTGAAAGAAGATGAATTGGCCCGGCTCGCCGGTCTTTTGGACAACGACTACATCGTCGAAGGGCAACTTCGCCGACAGGTCAACCAGAATATCGCGCGGTTGCGTGAGATCGGGTGTTATCGCGGGCTGCGGCACCGCAAAGGACTCCCGGTTCGCGGTCAACGGACGCGAACCAACGCCCGGACGCGCAAAGGTCCCAAGAAGACCGTCGCCGGAAAGAAGGGCGTCAAGGACTTGAGATAGTCCCTCGTTGGGCAGGTTGCGTGATCATGTTTTTTGAAAAACGCCCCACGGGAACGGAGCACGGCACACAAATTTTTGATTTGATCTCAAACATGTCGGCTCGCGACATCGCGCGATCACAAACGGGAAATCATTTCAAGAGACCATCATTTCCCCCGCATTTCGTCGTAAGTCAAAACCGATTCAGAATTTCAGAGAGTAAAAAAAGTGGCTAAAGCAGCGAAAAAGAAAAAAGTCAAACGTAATGTCGCGTCCGGTATCGCCCATATCAAGGCGACGTTCAACAACACGACCGTGACGATTACGGACGCGAAGGGAGACGCTCTTTGCTGGGCGACCTCCGGAACCAGCGGCTTCAAGGGAAGTCGGAAAAGTACGCCTTTTGCCGGACAAATGGCCGCCCAACAGGCTGCCGAAAAGGCAATGAAGTTCGGAATGAAAGACGTCGAAGTCAAGGTCAAGGGCCCGGGCAGCGGTCGGGAAAACGCGATTACCGCCTTGCAGCAGGCCGGATTGACGATTAAGACGATCGAAGACGTGACGCCGTTGCCGCACAACGGCTGCCGGCCTTGCAAGCGTCGTCGTGTTTAACACGAAGAAGCAATCGATCCCCTATCTCAAATCAATACGAATTCCGTCAACAGATTTAACATTGGAAGGTTGGAGAGACACCGAATATGGCCCGGAACATTGGTTCAGTTTGTAAAAAATGTCGAAGAGAAGGCGCAAAATTGTTCCTGAAAGGTTCGCGCTGCGATACGGATAAATGTGCCCTTTCCCGACGACAAACGCCTCCGGGAATGCATGGAATGAAGCGGGGCAAGCTGACCGATTACGGTCTGCATCTTCGCGAAAAACAAAAGGTGAAAACCTATTACGGCGTCCTTGAAAAGCAGTTCCGCAAGTACTTCGCAATGGCCGAGCGAATGAAAGGGAATACCGGAAAGACGCTGATGAGCCTTTTGGAACGTCGCTTGGACAACGTCGTTTATCGCCTCGGCTTCGGAATGTCCCGCTCTCAGGCCCGGCAATGGATCTCGCACGGTCATATTCTCCTCAACGGAAAGCGGGTCAACATCCCCAGCTGCCTCGTCCGGCCCGGCGATGCGATCAGCGTCAAGAACCGTCCCGGTTCGCTCAAGGCGGTCAAAGCGTGTCTCGAAGAATTCGGAAACCGTGATATCCCCGAATTTCTCATTCGTTCCGACGACGACATTCCGAAAGGCTACATGCTTCGGGTTCCTTCCGAAGAAGATATTTCCCTTCCGGTCGAACCGGCACTGATTGTCGAGCTTTGCTCCAAGTAAGTGTGATTGTCCCTCATTCTCTTTTGCGTTTTTTCCGGAGGTTTATATGCGAATTCGTTGGAGAGGTTTGGAGCTTCCCAGCAAAGTGGTTTGTGAGAGCGAGACGCTGACCCCGAATTATGGTCGGTTCGTCGCCGAACCGTTCGAGCGGGGGTTCGGGAATTCGATCGGTAATAGTTTGCGGCGGATCCTTTTGTCCAGCCTCGAAGGAAGTGCCGTAACCCGGATGCGACTCAAGGGCGCCTTGCACGAGTTTACCTCCCTGCGAGGGGTTCTCGAAGACGTTACGGAAATTTCCCTGAACGTGAAATCTCTCGTCGTCAAATCGCACGAAGAGAAACCGAAACTTTTGCGGATCGAAAAGAATACGACCGGTCCGATCACCGCCGCGGATATTATCGGCGACGGGACGATCGATATTTTGAATCCGGAGCATTTGATCGCGACCTTGACGGACAATGTTCCGTTCGAGCTGGAAATGGTCGTTGAAAACGGGCGCGGCTATATTCCCGCGACGGAACAACTGCTGTACCTCCGCGACCGAAGCGACGATATCGGCTTCATTCCCCTGGATGCCGCGTTCAGCCCGGTGGTTCGCGTCCAGTATTCCGTCGAAGAAACCCGCGTCGGACAGAAAACGAACTTCGACCGGTTGACTATGCAGATTTGGACCGACGGTTCCGTCGATCCCGAGTCGGCGTTGGTTGAAGCGGCGAAAATCCTGCGAAAACACCTCAACCCGTTCATTCAATACGATCGTTTGGATGAGCCGGTTTATGCCAAAGCCAAGACCGCCAATTTGCCCGGGATCGATCCGGCGCTTGAGTCGAAATTGGCGATGACGCTCGCGGAACTGAATCTTTCCGTCCGCGCGACGAACTGTCTCGAAACGGAAAATATCAACTCGGTTCGCGACTTGGTTTCCCGGACGGAAGATGCGTTGTTGGAAGTCCGGAATTTCGGCGAAACGACTCTCAACGAAGTCAAGGAAAAGCTCGCGAGTATCGGTTTGCGACTTGGGATGCGGATCCCGACCGCCCCTTCCCCTTCCGCTTCCTCGGTTTTCCACAATATTTAGGCAACCTCTAAAATTCCGCCAGCCAACCGGGATCTGTGGTCCCGGCTCCGGAAAACTTGAGGATATGCGTTCACGATCTTTGGGCCGTCTCATGATTCGAGACACCCTTTAATAAGCATTTCTTTTTTCGAGAAAATTCGATCCGATGCGACACAGAAAATCCGGCAGAAAATTAGGACGTAATCCGAATCATCAACGAACCCTTCTTCGCAGCTTGGTTATTGGCCTTTTGCTGACGGAACGGGAAATCGACGCGGCGGATCTTCGTCCCGGCGATCCGAAGCCGCCGAAGTACCCGGGCCGGATCATCACGACTCTTGAAAAGGCGAAAGAGGTCCGCCCGCTCGTCGAAAAATGCGTGACGCTCGCCAAAAAAGCGCAAAAGCATTTAGACGCCGCGAGAGCTCTGGAAACCGATGCCGCCCGCGATTCGGCGGCCTGGAAATCCTGGCGCGAAAGTGAAAAATGGCAGGCCTGGAACAAGGCGATCGCCCCGGCCCTCGCGTTTCGTCGCCGTGCCCTCCAGATCATCGGCTCCAAGGAAGCGGTCGAAATTCTGTTCGACCAAATCGGCCCGCGCTACGCCGAACGTAACGGCGGCTACACCCGGATTTTGCGGCTCGCGAAACCGCGGCTGGGGGATGCCGGGACCCGTGCGATCTTGGAATTCGTCGGCAAAAACGACCGCACCAAATCGGGATCGATCATCCCGAGTATGGAATAAGACCATGCCCGTTTAGCCGAGCGGCGCAGACGTCGGAGCCTGGGCGCTGACGCCGTGTTGTAGTCGCTTGTGGTCTATCGAACCGTGCTTGTAGGGGGTTCTTTATGCGAAGCGGCCCGGCAAAAAGGAAACGGTCGGATTTTTCATCTTCTTTCGATTACACGGCGGCGCTGCGCCGTGTTTGTGAGGACATCTGCTTTCGGGTCGGCGAATTCCGGACCATTGACATGGACCGGGTCGCCCTCAGCCTTTCTCAAACGCGAAGCAGCAGCACTTACGGCGTGTATGCCTCTTTGACACCGCTGCGATTCGAGGAGGGGAAAATGGAAACCTTCAATCGGGGCCGAAGGTGGGGGATCCAGCGTTTGCCGAGCCGGGAAGGGCCGGATTACCTGTACATTCTCTATGTTTTCGTCCCTCGGTTCATGGATTTGCGGCTCACCGACAAGTTGGAGACGATCGTCCACGAGCTGTATCATATCAGTCCGAAATTCGACGGGGATTTGCGGCGTTTTGAAGGCCGCTGTTATGCCCACGGTTCTTCGCAGAAGAAGTACGACGCCGCGGTTTTTTCGCTGCTTCGGAAATGGCTGGAGCAGAATCCGCCGCCGGAACTTTGGGATTTCCTGCATTGGAACTACCAGGAGCTGAGCGTTCGTTTCGGTTCAGTCTGCGGCCTGAAAATCCCCCCGCCGAAAATTTTCCCGATTTCTTAGTGATTCCCAGATAAAAAGAAATCAGAGCCGCGCTCGTAAGGAAGCGGGGGCCTTGCCGAAACCGTTCAAAACTTTCTAGGACTTGTTATTTTAAGGAATGTCATAGCAGGTGCTTTCAAACGTAATCTTCGTATCCGGCAAGTGTTGCTTTAGCGTTTTCTCGTTCTCTCGAAACGATTCTTCCAAGACCAGTTCCGTGAGCTGCGTGAGTTTGCAGAGGCTCTCGACCGATCGCCGTTGGTCTTCCGGGAACATTTTATGCGGGTTGTCCGTCCCTGCCTCGGCATTGGGAAGCGGCCAATAGATTTCCAGGCTGTGAAGCGCTTTGAGTTCGGCGAGCCCTTCCCAATCGGCACCGTCGACCTCGCATCCCCAAAACTGCAGTTTCTCCAGCTTGGGCAACCCTCGCAATTCAAGTAATGCTTTCTTCTCGAAGTGAACATTATGAAATCCCGCGTATTCCAAATCGGGCATGGATGCGATACAAGCGACCGCTTCGGCCGGAATCGGCACTCGGACCTCGCCTTGGCACCAGAGATATCGTACGCCGGCAAGGCCGCGGATCATTTCAAATTGTTTTCCGGCATAAAATTCGTCGGAGCCGAAAAACCAGGGGCGAAATAAATGCAATTGGCCCGTTTCGCGGGCCGTCTCAATCGCCTTGGTCGTTTGTTCGATTTCTCGCCGTTCTATCTCTTTCGGCGAAGGAATCCAGGCGGCCAGCCAACACAAATAACAGCCGAAATAACCAACGATCGGCAGGCAAAGCAGGATCGACGAGCAGCCGAGAATCTTGAACCACTTTCGATTTTCGCATTCGTTCATGATTTATGCTCGTCAGCGTCTCCAAATTGGTATTTGACCGCGTTTAAGATACATGTTTGTCGAAATGGCGGGATATTTTCTCCTTGGGCTTGAGCCAAAAGGAATGCTCGCATGTAATTCAATTCCATCGTAAGCCAACCTGCGTCGTCGCTGCTTGCACAAAAAATAAGCAACTCATCGTCGCGAAGTACCGTTTTAACGTAATATCCCATATGCCGCGAATCGTATTTTTTTGCGTAGTATTCGAAACGGAGAATGTCGTTTAATGAAATACAGCGGGAATAACGGTAAACCAACAATCTGAACCGATATTCCAATCCATCTTTGTTTAAGAGGACATCAATCCTGCTGAACATGCCGTAGAAAGCAACTCCGGCAAAATATAAAAACAACGAAATTCCAGCCGCAATGCAAAGAGAACCTATCATTTTGTGATTATGCCAAAGACGCAAAACTTCCGCATAACCGATGGTACCAATAATCACTGAAAAAGCGAAGAATCCTGTGGAAACCCAAATTCTTCGTAATTCCCATGGGTTTGTTTTGAGATGTAATTCATTTTCATTTTGCTCTAAAAAATACGAGGCATTCCAAGGTCGAGGCGGCATCACGAGGGTTCGACGTTTTTTCTTTTTCGAAGAGGACATTGGTTAATAGGGCGAAAGCGTAGGATTCGGGCCGTACGACGCATTTTACTTGAACCGGGATGGGACGAGCAAGAGCCTCGGATGTCATTCGCTCGGGCTTTCGGAATGTGGTGCAATGCGGCGACAGTTTTTCTTCGGACATTGCCTTGTACAAGGTCCGCAAGTTGCGCTACACATGCGGCTCTTTTTGTTGGGCAGTTGGATAAAGGTGATTTTTCGTCGCTTGGCACAGAAATTTCGACAAAACTTGAAATTCTTGGGGTGATAGTGGTCATTTCCACAAAAAAAGATAGGATGAGAACTTATTGTGCCAAAAAAATGAACCGATACGCCTTCCCGATACGGTTTGATCTCGGCTCCGGTCCGTAATCGTTTTTCTCATTTTCAATCATCATGATCGGCTTCTGCAAAACCAAGGGAATCGCCCCCGTCGATGTTTTCGATTTCGCTCCCGCCGACTCGAAAAACCGCTCGAATTGGACCTCTCAAAAGGATGATCGACAAATCTTCTTTTCCTCACCGCAAGAGGCAATGGTCGCGGTCGAGGATGGCCCGTTCTTGATCGTGATGCAAGGTTACTGCCGCACCGAAGGGCCGGCGACATTCGAATCGCTCAAACGATTCCTTGCGGACATGTTGCGGCAATACCGGGATTTCGGCGAATTCCGCGTCCCCAAGGCTGACGGGAGCTATACGGTTTACCTGATCGACGGAAACTTGGGAAGGGTTTTCCTCTACCGGAATTTTCTCGGCAGTTCCTTTACCTACTACACGGCGACGGCAAACGGTTTCTTTTGGGGAGACACCTTTTCGGAGATCGCCGCGGCCCGGGGCCGGGAAAAAACGCTCGACGAAGAGATGCTGCCGGTCCTTTTTCTCGGCCGGTATCCGACCGGGGTCAGAACGCTCATTCGCGAAATTTTCCGGCTCGATCCGGGCGAGCTGGTCGTTTTCGACGGTTCCCACGTTGAAAATCGCCGCGTCGTCACGCTCGATGATTTCGAGGAGTCGCACAAAACCGACGAACGGGAATCGATCGAGCGGGCCGAAGCCGTTGCCGCCGAAATTATGGACGATTGGTACGGGCTGTATCCGAACACGGCCAACTTGCTTTCCGGCGGGGTCGACAGCACGTTTTTGCAGGTTCATTGGAACGAGCGTTGGCGGCAGTCGAACCCGGACGCGGCCGAACGGGACGCCCGGCCGCTCAGTGCCGTCGTTTGGCTCGATCACCGACAGACCCAAGGGGATCTTGAGTACTCTCTTTCGGCGGTTCAGCAAACCGGAACGCGCAACATTGCCGTTCGACAAGAGCCGCTTACGCCGGAAATCATGCGGGAGATCATTCGCCGGAACGGGGAATTTCCGAACCATGTCCAATCGTTCTATTTCGATACTCTGGCCCGGGAAATGAAAGAGCAGGGGGTTGCCGCCGGGATCACCGGCGAGGGAGCCGACGGTCTTTTCGGGCATGGCGTTCCGGATGTCCTGCGATCGGTGTTGTTTTGGAAGAAGTGTCTTCCTTTTTCAATTCTGCGGTCTTGCGCCGCATTTTGTGCGACTCGATTGGGAGGGCTTTGTACCGCCGATGACATCGGCTTGGCCGGGATCATCGGGAACATCGAGGACTTCGATCATCCGCTCAACCGTGTCGCGACATTTGCCAATATGCCGACGCTTTTGTCTTGCTTCGGGCGGGCCGCCCTCGAAAAAGGGATGCGTTACCGTCGCGAAATCCTGAAAACGCTCCGGGTTCCGGACGATCCGGGGCATCTGCAATGGTCTCTCGCGTCCGGTTATTATTGGGAAGCCGCAATCACCGCCTCCTATTGGTCGAAGCTGTTTGCCGAATCGGGGCTACGGATGTGTTCGCCGTTCCTTGATTCGCGGATGATTCGGGCGGCCAACAATTTTCGGTTGGAGACGCATTTCGTTCCCGGTGCTCCGAAGTTGGTTTTGAAAAAAGCTCTGCTGCGGCATGTTCCGACCGAATTCGTCAACCGCCCGAAGCGCGGTTTCGGCCAACCGATTTTTGAATGGCTCAGGCCTGGCGGCCCGCTGCGGGCGGCGGCCGAAGTGATCCGGCCAACGGCCTGGTTCGACGAAAAAACGAAAAGGGACCTCCTTGCGGAGCCGAACTGGTGCCTTTGGACGATGCTGTGTTTCGACATTTGGCACGAAATGATTTTTGAGACGAATTAATGTACTGCGCAAAAAATACTTGCTCTCGCTTTGAAAACCCTCATTCTTACGGAGTCTCCGAAAAATTTTGCCCCTTTATTTTGGAATGGAACCGTCACCCCCGCGCAGGCGGGGGGCCAGAGGGAAACCGTAATCTCTGGATCCCTGCCTGCGCGGGGATGACGGTCAGTCAGATCATTTTTAATCTGGAACTCAGTAATTCTTAATTTCCCCCTACTCCCGTGTCCGACAAAAAGAAACATTTGGGTAACCTGCTCAAAGGGGCGGGATTTGGGTTTGTCAATCTCGGGATTGGTATTTCCCTCGGTCTGGTGTTGACACCTTACATCGCCAACACGTTGGGAGATCGGTATTACGGCATATTTTCGACCGCGGCGAGCTTTGTCGGGGCCTTCGCTCTTTTGGATATCGGGATCGACGCGGCGGTGACCCGTTATTTTACGCTGCACTACGCGAAGGGGGAAAAAGAAGAGTGTATCGCCCTTTCCAATACCGCGTTTTTTCTCTTTTTGGCGTTGGGTTTTATCGGATTCGAATACATTTGTCTCCTCGGTTGGGGTGCTTATGTTTTTAATCCGTTTATGCCCGATCGCGGCCTGTTTTTGGCGATCATCCTCATTAACGCGGTCACGTTCGGGCTGAGCTTCCCCTTAAAAGCATTCGTCGGCATCATCAACGGAACGATGCGACAGGAGCTGAGCGGCTCCCGGGACGTTTTCTTCCGGATTGTGGGGGCGCTTTCGACATTTTTGATCGTCTATGCCGGTGGTCGGTTGATCGCGATTTCGGTCGCCAATTTGCTCATCGCCCTGCTCAATATCGTGATTCTCTTCCGGTTGGTCCGCATCGCCTTCCCGGAATTCCAAATTCGCTTTTCCCGTTTTCGAAAGGATTTGCTGCCGAAATTGTTTTCTTACGGGTCGTTCACGTTTCTGAATTTTCTCGGTGTCCGGCTGAAGGACGAGGGAGGTTTTCTCGTGATCGCGGGGATGATCAGCTTTGAGGCGACGGCGTCTTTCAAGCTGGTAACCTTGGGGTTGACCGGTTACTTTTTCCAATTGACGGAAGCCGTTTGCGGGACCTGGCTCGCCTCCTGGTTTACGTTTTTGCACGCCGATGAGGATCATGCCCTTTTGGAAAAAACGCTCCGTTTGGCCTATAAGTTTTGCACCTATTTCGCGACGTTTATCGCGTTCGGATTGATTTTTTGGAGCCCTGATTTTATCGTTTGCTGGGCGGGGGAACGGCACATGATCGCTTACGCCAGTCTCGTCCTGATCACGCTCGGAATCTGGAACGTCCAATCCCAGGCCCCGAACATCAAGTACCTTTTCGCGATCGCCAAACACCATTTCGTCGGCTACGCCTCGCTCGTTTGGGCGGGGCTGAGCATCGGGCTTTCCATTCTCTTGATTTATTGCGGCTGGGGGATCGACGGTGCCGCGATCAGCTCCCTGATCTCGGCGGTTCTGGTTCGCGGGATCAGTATTCCTTACGTCGTTTGCCGCCTGCGAAAAGAGTCCTATTGGAAATACCATTTGAAAATGTTTTCCTATATGGGAATCGGGATCGTCGGCTGCATTATCCCGGCCTGCATCGGGCATTTTCTCCTGGGACCGAATTACCCGCGATTGTTCATGGTCGGAGCTCTTTCGGTGTTGACCTACGCCCCGGTCGTCTATTGGCTCGGTTTCTCTCGGGAAGAGCGGGGCGAGGTGCAGCAACTGTTGCTCAAGAAACTCTGGAGAAAGGCGTGATGATCGCAGGGGCTCCGCGATCTTTACAAAAAATTTCGGATGAGGGCAGCAGCCGGAAGCGTTAGCGCCCGGTTGTCCAATGCGGAAACGCGAGCCAAACCCGGCGCTTACGCTTCGGGCTGCTGTTTGCCGTGTTCATTTTTAATTCTCAGGTCAAGAATGCCCTCGGGTTTCCTTGTAAACGGTTTGGACGGTTTCAAAGCCGATGCGATTGTACAACCGAACGGCGGTCGCGTTTTCGGCGGTCACTTCAAGGGCGACTTTTCGGACGCCGGCATTTCGAAACCCGTCCAACGCTTTGAGGACCAGCGATTGGCCGAGGCCCCGGCGACGGAAATCGGGCATAACGGCGACGTTTTGAATGCCGCCGGAATCGAACGCATGTCGAATTCCCTGAATCGTCGCACAATATTCGGGCGGTGCATCGGAATTGGGAACGATCCGGGCGATCAACCAGGTCGTTTCGGGCAGGAAACCGTTCCGGGAGGATATCGCGTTCATTAAATTCCGACAGCGATCGAGGGAAGCGAAAGACGGAAAAATGCGGGCGTCCAAATCGTCGCAAAAGCTGAGATACTTGACCTTGGCGTGAGTTTCCAAGAGCGACGGGGACCAGGGAATCCAACGATATTCGGGCGGCAGGACCGGAGCCGCGAACGCTTGGCGACCGAAGTCGAACACCATTTGAAATCGCTTGACATATTGGACGGAAGCGGTCATAAGAGGTTATAGACTACAGGCTTTAGGGGAATGGTTTTGGAAAACGGGCGAGACAGCCTACGGCCTTAATTCAACGCTCTGCTTCAATAACTCGGTCAGTACCAAAATTACCTGAAGCTCGATAATACCCCCGATCCTTCGATTTTTCAAGACGAAGCGCCGCCGGAATATCGTACATCTCTTACGCCGCCCCACTGGACCAAAGACGGAAAATTGACTAGATTAACGACAAGGATGATTGTTTCTAAGAATCGAATTTTTTCGTTTCTACACCCATTTAGAGCATTTCATGTTTTCGTGTATATGCGCTAAATGCACAGATTACGACTAATGAATCAAAAGAAGACCTCGGAAGCCCCCCAAGAACCGGTTAAGGAAGTACTCGGATACCTCAATTTTTCCTCCGGGGTGCGGGATTCCCGATTTCTCATCGCCTTAAACGCTCTTTTTGAATCCGTCGCCCAGGATCGTCCCAAAGAGACGTGCGCCTACGTTTTCGATTTGCTGTTGAAAAACCTCCCCAAAATATCGTCCTCATCCGAAGCGTTTCGTTCGACCGATCAGGCAAGGGCCGTCCTGCATATCGTTCGGGATCATCTTCTGAAAGCGTATCGCGAATTTCATAGTGATTTGCTGTTTCATCACACGGACGAGACGCTATTCAATTCCTTTTTTCTGGGCCGGGTTTTCGAATTGGTTCTGCAACAGGAAGGCCCTTGGGACGAAGTCGAACGCATCGTCCCCGCCGTGATCGGACAACTCAACAATTTGCTCGGGTACCGGCCCATCCCGGTTCTCGAAGGGGAGGAAAAACATCAGCCCAACGCGCACGAATGGGTCGCTCCGATTCCGCTTTACATCGCCGGGGTCGGGGCCGCGTTCGGTCGTTATCAAAAGACCGTCGAAAAAGCGATCGAAATTTTGAAAGCCGCGGATCCGGCGATTCTGCACGACGCCTGGTTGGACCCGGAAAAGTTGGAAGAACTGGTTCTCGACCCTCGGGCTTACGATTTCGATCACCCGGTCAACCGCCGCCCGAACTATCATTTCGGGACCTGGGATATGAACACGATCGACAAAAACGGGTATTACACCCGGTTCGTGGTGCACCAGGTTACGGTCGACGGCATCCTCCAACGTTACGAAACGGCGTATACCGGGGAGTCCGACGTCTCCAACGTCCCGCAGGAAGAACTCCTGTACGAATCGGGAGCCGTTCTCGCCGGGACGATGCTCATGGGCTCGGGGATTTGCGGCGACGGCCCCCAGGCCCATGATTCCTCGGTTACGCTCGCGACCTTGATGCCGCAAATCGCTTCCTATCGGGACCGGTTTTACGAATCGCTGATTCAAAGAGTTCCTGAAACAATGAAAGAACGATTGGAGCAGGAAGAAAAACGATTGCACCAACCGTTCGGCGGAGCGCGACAGGATTTGAACAAACGCCTCGCCAAACGCCGCGCCGATCAGTTGCAGCGGTTGCATTTGGCCCGGACGTTCGCGCGGATGGGCTATTTCGAGGCGGCCCAGCGGCAGACCGACATCATTTCCGTCGCCTCGGCGCGGATTTTGTGTCAAATCGACTGTTTGATTACTCAATCCCATTTTCTCGCAGACCGTCAAAACGTCGCCGAAGCGGCCGCCTTGCTTCCGAAAATGGAAGAATTGCTCAAGCGGGGAATCACCTGCGGGGCGCTCGTCGATCCCTGGACGATTCTCGGGTTTGGGGCTCAGTACAGCCTCTTTCCCGCGATCGACAACAGCGTACACGATCATCGGGTCGATGATATGATTCATCTTCTGGACGATATTTTCGATCTGTACAGCCGGCTCCAGAAAGAGGCGGCCGCCTCGGGAAACGGCGATTTGCAAGCGGAGTTGTCGGACAGAATGAGCGATTTGGCCGGCTGGTGGGACCAGTTCGGCAGCACGGAGGTTTCGAGCGTCGAGGGCTTCTCGGGTATGGCCGCCTGGGAATCGGCGGCGAAGGTCGCGACCGCGCTCGCCGCCTGGCACCAGGCGGGGACGGCGGCCGGGGACATCGCCTTTTGGAGCCGGCATGTCGAACGATTCAAATCGCCGAAAGCGTATGTCCTCCTGGGGGAAGCGTTGCTCGATCAACGCGATCCCGTCGCGTCAATGGCCCTGATGATGCATTGGCTCAGCCAGGCCGATGAGATTCCGCTCGCCGAGGGAGATTATTCGTTTCATTCGATCGCCCTCCGTTGGATGGAATCGCTTTGGAAAGAAGGAACGAAGGATAAAGGGCCGAAGACGGTAAACGACAAAGAAGAGGATCGCAAAGACACCCCGTCGAATCCGAAAGCGTTTTCTCCGGTCGAACCGGCGAAACGTTGGGAGTTGACGAAAAAGTTCTTTGATTTTATCGAAGCGAATGCGGACAAGTATTGGCATGTTCCCTCCTTGGAACTGGATGCGAACATGTTCGATTTTCCGGCCGACGGAACGGGTTCTTCAAGAAGGAAAAATCGGAAGCATCCGGACTCCCCGGCGGGCGGCGAAAACGAATTTCCCTTCGATTCGGAGGGGGGAGGGGATATGCTCCCGGATTCGGAGTTCGAAGATTCCGGAGAAATCGACGAGGAAGAGGGGAAGGTCGGCATCGACCCGACGTACAGTGCCGCCTACGAAAACGTGACCTACAAGGACACGGCCGATGACGGTTTCGATGAGGACACGGTCGAAGGGAGCAGCGGCCCGACGTTCGGAGGAGAAGACGATTTCGAATTGGCGAACGAAACCGAGCGGATCAGCGACCGTCTCGCTTTTTTGGTGACGATGTTCAAACTTTGGAAATACGCGGCCGGAAAATCCCCGCTCTTGCAAGGAGAAAGCGAGAACCCGGAAGAAGCCCGCTCGCGGCTGGAAGGTTGGCTTTCCCAGGCGGAAACGCTTTGGAACGGGCTGCTCGATTTGTTGAACCGGGCCTCCCATTATATCGTTCCTCCGCCCCGCGGGACGCAGGAATCGCTTATGGAATACGACCATCACCGGGGAACGAAAGAAATTCTTCTGGATCGGATCGTTTGGACCAGCGTCGAGGCGGCGGATACGACCCTTTTTATTCAATCGGTTCTGGGCGGGGGCAAAGCGGTCGCCGATCTCGATCCCTGGCAAGGAGCGGTTCGAGAGGTGTTGTCTTCGGTTTTTCGAAGCGATGTCAAAGAGGTCAAAAAGCATTGGTCGCGCATGCTTCGGATTCTTTCGAAGGAGACGCTGCTTTACATCCCGACCTCCCGGGGCGGTGAGGCCGCGGCGATCGTCAAATGCCGTTGTTTGCAGCAGGTGATTTTGCGGCTCTTGGAATACGGGCCGCGGCTCGGGTTGTTGACGGAGACCTTCCAGTTGCTGGAAACGATCCAAACCATGGAGCAGACGCAGTCGCTTAAGCCGGGGGCGATCACGGAATTCGATCGGCTGGTTGAAACGGCGACCCGGGCGATCGCCAACTGCATCGCCGAATCGTCCAAAAGCTGGCGGATCGGGAAAGACGACGAACAGTTCCCGACGGTCAATCACGCTTTGGTCGAATACCTGGAGCGGATCATCGAGCTGTTGCTTTCGAGCTGGCTTTCGCACAGTCGGCAGATTCGGATCTCCCCGGTCGAATCGATGACCGACCGGGCCGTGTGGGACGACATCAAGTCGTTTATCCAGAAATACGGGCACGATATTTTTACGCAGCAGTTTATGGGTTTCGGCAATCTCAGGGCCGTCCTACACCAGGGGGTCGAAAATTACCTGAAGTCGCTGATTAAGATCAAGGAGGACGACGAAGAGCTGGAGACGGCCGCCCAGTTGGTCGAGGACTTGCAAAAAGGGCGACTCTCCTGGGAAGAGGCGGTTTTTTGTTTGGAGGTGATTTTCGAATCGGTCGCGGAAAACTATTCGGAGTACATCGACTACAACAGCACGACGACGCATTCGGACAAAGGGGAGCGGCTGTACATGCTCTTGGACATGTTGCGGGTATTGACCGGATACGAGCGGATTTCCTGGAACCTGAAGCCGGTGTATTGGGTGCACGACACGATGATCCGGGCGAAGTGCGCGGAAGCGGCCGACCTCTGGGAGCGTGCGGTCGCCCGGCGGAGTTATAATGCGGCGGAGGAACATTTGCGGCACTACACCCGGTTGAGCGAAAAGTACGGCATGTGGTTGCCCAGCGTACACGAACGGTTGCAGGAGCGGTTCGTCCGCCCGTTGCAAATCGACCGAATGTGCGGGCTGGTCCCCGCCGCCGTTCGTGAGGCTCGGGAAGACGGGCCGAAAACGACGTTCACGGATTTGGAGCGACAGATCGAAACCTTCGCCCGCGAGCCGATGGGGGTCGGCTTCGAGATGCCGGAATGGTTGTCTTCGTTGCAGGAAGAAGTGATGACGACCCGGGTCGACACGAAAGAAGGGGAAACGAACGAGGACGCGTTCAATCCGACCCCCGGTTTCGTACAAATCCGCCTCTCCCGCAAGGAACTCGACAAGCAGATCGAATCGTGGGGCAAGCGTATCCGGTTTGTGTAAGAGATACCGTTTGTTGATTCGATCTTAATATTTGGACCGTGAAATAACAGCCCGAAACGGAGCATCGCGCAGTGAGGGGGAAGAGCTCCGATCACTCACTGCGCTGCGCTTTGTTTCGGGCTGTTATTTTCAAGCCCCATTTTTTTCGCGAAGGGCGGCCAATATCTTTTCCGCCAAATGTTCGAGCGAAGCCGATTCCGTATCGATATGAAGATGAGCGGCTTCCTCGTAAATCGGAGACCGTTTTTGCAGCAGATTTTCGATTTCTTCCCGGGCGCTCAGATGGGTCAAGCCCGGCCGCTGGGACGGGGTCGCGGAATCCCGGCTCATTCGCTCTAAAATGGTCTCGGGCGATGCCTTGAGCCAAATCACCAAGCCTCTGTTTCGGAGCAATTCCCGGGTCGTTTGCCTCAAAACGGCCCCGCCGCCGCTCGCAAGGATGATCTTTTTTCCGTCGTTCCGTTCGGAGAAAACCTTTGCGATCTCTTCGGCCTCCCAATCGCGGAAGACATTTTCCCCTTCTTCCGCGAAAATTCGGGCGATCGATTTCCCCGCCCGCCGTTCGATCAACACGTCGCTGTCGATCGCTTCCGTTCCGAGCCGCTCGGCCAACAGTCGGGCAAGGGTCGTTTTGCCCGTCGCCCGATATCCGATCAAAATAAGGTGCGTTTGCATTCCAATAGTTTTTTCTCGGTAAGATTCGGCAAAAAAACCCATAGCATGGGTACGCAACAGGAGCTTCCGCTCCGTGTGTATCAACCCGCTCCCGTTTGTCGCTGATCTTCTTGAAAAGAATTCACGATCTTTGGGATTAGTAATACAAATTACCCATTTTCCCTTGTCTCGAGCGAAAAAATTGATTACAGTTCCGCTCCGTTTTTCCTTTTTCCGCACTCTTTATTCGTCGGATTTGGTCGATCAAATGGACAATTACTCCAAAATACCTAACTTTTCCGAGTTTTCAAGGACAGTACGCAATTGCTATTCCTGCGCCGATAATCCCTTGGAGTGTGAAAATTGTGAAAAAGGGGCGAAACAAGCTCCTTTTTTTGCCCAAGCCTTGGAGCTGGATACGTTCGCCGGATTTTCCCTGTCGGTACCGACCGGTCAGCTCGCTTACTGGACCTATCTCCTTTTGTTCCTTCTTTTTTCTCTGGCCTTTGCCGAAACCGGCCGTTGCAGCACGCCCGATGAGACTCAATTTTCCGGTCGAAGCTCAGAAAATTCGAATTCGTACCTTGGCCAAAATCCGACCCCGCCGAAGAAAAAAGGGAATATTCTTACCCCGATCGTCAACTTCCTGAAAAAAGACAACGACGACGAAGAACGGATATTGGATGGGAAACCGGTTTCCTTTGTTCCGGCCCCTGTCAGTGCTCCGCCCCCTGCCGCATTGCCGGTCCCGGGCGGCCCTGTTCCGGGAAGATTGCCCCAACAAAACGTCCAAGTCGGTCTCGGCGGGATGTCGCGGCCGGCCGCTTACGGCGTGCCCGGTTACCCGCCGCCCCAAGCCTTACCGCAAGGAGCGGCGCTGGGACAGGTTCGGGCCGCGGAACCGCAGCCGTATGCCCCTCCCGGCTTCGCGAATCCGGCGACGGCCCAAATTGCCGGGCCTCAAACCGGTCAATTGAACGAACGACCCAGCGATACCCCGGAAGTGCGGGCATTGATCGCCGATTTGAAAACCGCGACCGGCACCGATTGGGCCCATGCCGGAAAAATGGTCGATCTTTTGCGTCAAACGGATCGCAGCAAAATCCCGCCGGACCTTTATCAATATTTGGTCCAACGGACAAGAGCCGAACTCTTGCCGGTCGTTTCGACACCCGTTGAACAGGACGGGGCGGAAACACTCGCCCGATTGGAGCAGGCCGCCCGCAACAAGGCGGTTTCGAAGCCGAACATCCCGGCTCCGATCCCGACGGTTTCAACCCCAACGCCGAAAAAGAAAAAATCGGTCGCCCGGGGAATCGAAGACGAGGAATCGGACGAGGACGAATATGACGCCCGGTTTTCCCCGGTTGCCGCCGGACCGGATTTTTCCTGGAAGGGGCCTTTTGCCAAAAAATCGGATGTCCCGGTCGGTCAATTCGCGAAAATGGAGACCGACGAACGTTCCCGGCGAGTCCCCAACGCGAGAAACACCTCCGGGGAAACCGAATGGGACGATCGGGAGACCGCGCGCGAGACCGCTTCCCAAGTCGCCTATCGTTCGAACGGTTTCGTCCGGTCGCCGTCGGTCAACCAGGCCGGTTACAATCAGCAGCCGGAACCTTATTACGGCTCCGGAAACGGTCCGGGCAGATACGTGCCGGAGGATCTCGAAGCGGGACCGGCGGAATGGGAGCAAATCGCCCGGGCCGCTGCCGAATCCCTGAAAACGAAAATCAATCTTTCCCGCGATCCGGAAGAAGCGGCCAACGACGAAATGCGGCTTCGCCTTTTGGAGGTTGCTCTTGGAAAACAGCAAGGGGTGAGAGAGCCGATTTCCGGGCTGGACGAGCCGGTTCGGAATTTTTTCTCGAACGAACTTTTCGGAATCGGCATTCTTTTGAACGAGCATACGACCCCCGATGTTAATGCCCGGTGTCTTATCGCCCAGCCGCATTTTCTCGAAGCCCAGCAGCAACTGCAGCGGGCCTGCCCTTTGCGGATTCGCAACATGCAATTCGTCAAGGAATGGGGAAAAAAGTTCGGCGATTATACCCCGGCCAAGCCGGAACTTCAGGCCGATACCCCCGCCTTGTTGTATTTTGAGTTGGAAAACCTGACGGGTAACGGCAGTGAAACGACCGGGTTCAGTACGAAAATTTCGGTCAATTACGAGATTTTGGATGCGACCGGAGCAACTATCGCCAAATCGGAAAGCGGAACCAACGAAGAGCTTTTGCGGAGCCGGTTGCGGGATTATTCGACGACGTTGCAGATCCGCTTGCCGGCGTCGATTCCGGCCGGACATTATTTCGTCGTTCTCAGAGTCGTCGATCAAAATCATCTCAAATTGCAAATGGACTCCCAGCGGGTCGGCTTTACAGTTCTCTCCAAAAGACAATCGAACGACGCGGAATAAGGACAGAGGATAGAGGATAGAGAGGAGAAGGGAGCGTTTGCGGGCGGTCGCCGTCTTTTTCGGCTGTTGTTCTGTTTGTGGTTTTTGAAGACCGATTCTTCGTCTTGTTTCGCCGGTTCGCAATCTTTTAGCGGACCGAAAAATGGCCGTGTTTTTCTTGCGGCAAAAAAGTCCAAAAAATGTCGATTATTTTTCTTGACAGCGGACTACAGTCGTAGTATAATCAATTGCGTTGACTACATTTGTCGTCCGTTGATTTTGCAACAAGAATTCTTTTTGCTTTAAGGTGATCTTATGTCTAAAAAAGTTTCCCCGCCGGATGTTTCAAAAGTGTCCGATTCCGAATGGGAAATCATGCACGTCCTTTGGGACCGCGGCATCGCTCCGGCTTCCGCGGTCTGCGATTCGCTCGCCGAACGTTTTTCCTGGAGCCCGAAAACCGTCCGGACGTTTCTTGCCCGGCTCGTTCAAAAAAGCATTGTCGGCATCATCCTCAAGGACGGAATCAATCACTACGTTCCGTTGATTGACGAAAAGCCGGCCAAATCGGCGCTCGGTCGATCGTTTCTGCAAAAGTTTTTCGGCGGAGCCCTCCCTTCGATGATCGCGAACTTTCTCAACGACGAAAAAATCACGACGGAAGAACTCGCCCGATTGCAAGAGGTGATCGAGCAACGCCGCAGCGAAATCGAAAACACGAAAAAACCAAAACCGAACAAATAAGGAGGACAAATATGCTTTCAGTGTCCGGCTTATTGGAAAATCTCGATCGGATGTTTTTGGAAACCGTCCGGCTTTCCCTGTTCGGGAGCGTGCTGATCGGCTTTCTTTTCGTATTGACATTTCTCGGACGCAACCGGATTTCCCCTCGCATCCGATTTGGCGTTTGGCTCCTGGTTCCGGTGCAATTGCTGTTTTTCTTATCGATTTCTTCGCCGCTGAGTTTGAAAAACCTGCTGTCGGAGCGAAGAGAACAGGCTGTGGTCGCGACCGAGCCAAATGTGCAACCGACAGCAGTCGACGCTCCTTTCCCCAAAAAGTCTTCTTTCGATGATTTTTCGTTTTCTGATTCCGCCGACGATTTCCCATTTTTTGATGGGCTCCATACAAAAAATGTACCCGAAAACCTCCCGAGCGAAACGACAAACGACCTGAAACAGCGAAAGTCGGATTCGAGGCCGCAGCCTGATCTTTTGGCGGGGAGCGATCATTCCGCCGATCACTTCCCGATTTTTGCATCCGACGACGACTTTCCGTTTTTCGAGGAAGCCGCCGCTCCGGCTGTTTCGGTTGTTGCATCTCCCGTTCCAATTGCCGTACCGCCTGTTCCGGTCGCTGCATCGACCGGCGAACCAGACGGGAGATTCGGCGTAATAAGTTGGTGTGCCTTGTCGTGGACGATCGGCTTGCTGTCGTTTTACGGTTGTAGTCTGTTTCGAATTTTTCGGTTGCATCGAGAGATTCTCGCCGCCCAAACGGTTGTCGATCCCCGGGTACTGCAAATCTTCGAAGAGTGCAAGCTCCGAATACGACTGCGGACCTGGGTCGTTCTCGTCGAATCCGACCGGATCCGCGGCCCTTTTTTGATCGGCGTGTTCCGTCCCGTGATCGTCGTTCCCTGCGGTTTGGTTCAATCGCTCGGCGACGAGGAATGTCGCGACCTTTTGTCCCACGAACTCGCCCATTTGAAGCGGGGCGATTTGATCGTCGGTTGGATCATGAGCCTCGCCCTCGGGCTGCATTGGTTCAATCCGTTCGTTTGGTTCGCCCTCCGGATGATGAACCATTTGCGGGAAGAAGCGGCCGATGCGGCGGTTCTCGAACATTGGGAAACCGAGCGGCAGCTTGATTACGGCAACACCTTGTTAACCTTGTCCCGACGATTGGCCGAACCGCGATTCGTTCCCGGAATCGCGGGAATTTTGGAAACCCGAAGTTTTTTACAAAGGAGAATTGAAATGATTACCCGTCCCGTTTCCTGGAAAAAAAGCTGGGCCGTGTTGGCCTTGGGCGTTTGCCTTGTGTTTTCTTTCGCGCTTTTGACCGATGCCAAGCCGCAAGAAAAAGCGAAAGAGCCTTCAAAAGAAGCATCGAAAGAATCCCCCTCGTCAACCGCCCAGGCCGCCAAGAAAACGGAACCCGCGGAAACGATCAACCCGAAACGCGTTCCGAAAATCGTCAACACCTTCCCGAAAAACAAGGCGAAAGGGGTCGATCCGAACATCACGCAGGTCTACATCACGTTTGATATTCCGATGGGCGACGGTATGGCCTGGGCTCAGCGCAGCAACCAAACGGCTCTTGACTTCGACGAAGAAAAGAATGTCTTTTGGACGACCGACAAAAAAACCTGCGTCGCCCCGGTCCGGCTCATGTCGGGTAAAACGTATGAAACGTTAATGAACTTCAAGCCGTTTATCGGTTTCGCGAGCGAAGCGGGTGTCCCTTCGGAAGGATTTTTTTATACCTTTTCGACCAGGAAAACGCAGGTTTCCGAGGAAAGCCGAAAGAAATATGAAACGAACGACTTGAGCAAGGAAAGCGACTCTCCGGAAATTCCGACCGCGGCCGCCGCCGCGAAAGAGGCCCGAGCGTCGGAGGCCGATAAGAGCAAGCTCGATCCGGCCTTGCAGGAAAAGGCCGATCAAGCCGTGCTTGATATGTGCAAACGGGGCGGACTTTGGATTTTCTCGCGCGGGGAAAAATCGAAAACCTTTTCCTACCACGTCAAAATTTCTTCAACCGACGGGAAAGGTGAGCCTCGGGAACACGACATCAATTTCGACCGATCCAAGGGAATGGACTGGGAGCAGGCTCGGGGAACGACATATTACGGGATACTTCAGGCTCTCGCGAGCGTCGCGGAAGAAGACATTACCCAAATCCGCTGGACGGCGGCCGAGTTCGGGGACAGCGAAATCAACCTCTCGTTCACCTTCAAGGAACCGCAAGCGATCGAGTGCGGCAATGGGATGATGGGGAGCTGGTCCGGATACTTCAGCAGCCAGGTCAAGGAAGGAAAACTGACATTGGACGCCAAAACGCTGATGCCGAAACTGATTTTTACTCCCGAGGGGATCGGCGAGCGGTTCGGCGGTTACGTCAAGTTGTCCGAAAACGTTTACGCTCCGAAGCGGGTCCAGGTCAAAACCTCGTCAATGCTGTTTGATATGAAGTTTACCGTTTACGAGCCGGACCTTTGGTTGCTTGAAAAGAGCACCTACACTTGCGAGGTCGGGGACGAAAAATTCGGTTCCGTCCTCGAAATCTCCGACGTGTTCGTCAACGGCGAACGGGCGCTCGAACGGAGCAAATAAGAATGGCTCGAAATGACCGTCCCGTTTAGACGCCGGCGTCTGCGCCGCTCGGCTAAACGGGGTTCGATTGCAAAACCGGTTTGCAACGTGCTATTTTTCCGGAGGGATCAACGGGAGGTTCAACCAGGCCAAGCCGATGTCGCGCCGCATGTGGGAGGTCTTCTCGCCGCCGGGAGAATCGTACAGCAGGGCGAGCCGGTCGCCGACCCGGAGCACCGTCGGCATTCCGAGGCACTCCTTGGCCCAAGTGCAATTGCGGCCGTCGAGCACCACCGCCTTGTGGTCGGCGTTCCAACGTTCGAGGTCCTTGCTCCAATAGACCCAAACCGCGTCGGTAAACTCTTTGCCCTCTTCGTCGATGCCGATGTGATTGGTAAAGAGAAACCAAGTCTGGTTTTCCGGCTCGAAATAAACGGACGAATTCTCGATCTGTTCCTCAAGCGGAACGAGCGGTTCGGGGGCAAGCTGCCAAGGGCCGTCCAAATCGCGTGTCCGGGCGATCGCCAAGGTTCGTCGAACCGGCGGCCCGTCGGCGGCACTGTAAAACATCAGGAATTCGTCCCCTTGCCGGACGATAAAGCCGGGGCTGGCGGTCTCGGCGTTATAGGTTCCGGGCACGGTCCGAAACGGAACGACATCTTTCTGCTTGACCCAAGGCCCTTCGGGCGAGTCGGCCTTCGCTTTCAAGGTGTAATACGGCATCACCGGGATGCGGTTCGGCGGCGGCGTGGTCGTCCGGCAGCCGACATAAAACATGTGCCAGGTTTTTCCGTCTTGAAAAAACCAGGGGGAGGTTGCCGTTCCCGCATCGTCTTCCCCGGGATCACCGAACGTCATTTTCGGACCGTGCCGGGTCCAGTTTTTCAAATCACGGCTCGTCGCCAAACAGGCGAGCCAACCTTCGGGACCGCAGCCGTCGTAATACAGATAATAGGTCCCGTCGCTTTCGAACAGGCTCGCCTCTCGCATTCCGTTGATGTCGCAGCGATCGGGGCCTTCGCCGTGTCGGAGAATCGGCCCGGGATCGACCGCGTCCAAACGGTAACGCGGAGCCGGTCGGTCGTCCGAATAGACTTTGGGGCTTGAATCGGCGAGAAAGGGCGTTCGCGGCTCGGCGACAACGGCTGTCGCGGCAAGCCCTGTTGCGGCAAGCGACATCGAAACGACCAGGGCGAAAAGAGAGAGAGTCGGTCTCATGATGATGTGATGCAAAATTTTGTCGCCAATTGTCAATTTATTTTCGATAAAGGAGCGGGTCGACGAGCCCCGCTTCGCGGAAACCTTGCCGCCGGAGCAAACATGATTCGCAGCGGCCGCAGCTGAAGCCGGATTCGTCGGGATCGTAACAGGTCCAGGTCAAGCCGTAATCGACGCCGAGTTCGATTCCCCGCCGGATCGTTTCCGCTTTGCCGTAGTGCAAGAGCGGAGCCTTGATCCGGAACCCGCCCGATTCCCGTCCCGATCGGGTCGCGACGCTCGCCAATTGCTCGAACGCGGTCAAAAACGCGGCCCCGCAATCGGGATAGCCGCTGCTCTCGATTTCGGAAACCCCGAGATAAATTTCCGGGGCGGCGACCGTTTCGGCGTAAGCCAATGCCAACGAAAGAAAGATCGTGTTCCGGGCCGGAACATAGGTCGAAGGGATGGTCTCGCCGATCCGCTGGAGCGGCACGTCTTTCGGGACGTCGATCGCATCGGTGAGCGCACTCCCTCCGAACTGCCGCAAATCAAGCGGCAGGACAACATGTTTTTCGATTCCGAAAAATCGGGCGACGTTCCGGGCCGCCTGCAATTCGATCGCGTGCCGCTGGTTGTAATCGATCGTCAACGCGAAAAGCTCCCGCCCTTCGGCTTTGGCGATCGCCGCGACCGTGCTCGAATCCAAACCGCCGGAAAGTAAAACGACCGCTCTCATCGACCGGCGGCCTCCTTGCCCGCGTCGGCTCCGAGCCGTTGGCCGTCGGCGAGCAACCGCTCCCGCAATTTTTGATAATCGACTTCCTGAATCGGCGTCCCCGCATCGATTGCAAACGCGGCCGCCGTCGCCGCGCTTTGCCCCAGAATCATGAAAACCGGCTCCATTCTCACCGAACCGTAGGCGATATGCGAACTGCTGACGCAAACCGGGACGAGAAGGTTCTCGCATTCGGCCTGTTTCGGCAAAACGGATCCCAGGTCGATCGTGTAAGGCTCCCGCAACGGCTCTTGAATGTCCCCTTCGTTTTGAACGGTCCCCGCCGGAGTGATGTAACGCCGGACGTTATGCGAATCGAGATTGTACGAGCCCATGCCGATCGGCCGGGGGCAGCGGCGTTTCGATTGGCAGTCGGCTTCGGTCATGATATACTCGCCGACCATCCGGCGGGCTTCGCGAACGTAAATCTGGTGCGGCCAATGCCCGGTGTCGGAAAATTCGTCCTTCGCGAGCCCCCAATGCGACATCTTCTCGCGAATCTCTTCGGGAACCCTCGGATCGTTGGCGAGAAAATACATCAGCCCCTGTTGGTAACAGATATGCTCGGCGATGATCGCCGCCCGCTTTTCGTAAGAGGCTTCCGGGTATTCGTAATTCGCCCCGATCATATCGGTGCTGAACGGCCCGTGATTGTTCGTATCCGTCTTGTGGTTCGGGATGCGGTCGAACTTGTTAAAAACCTTCCGCCAACCGGTATCGAACACACGGACCAGCAGCTCATAATCGCTCGGGTCGTAACCCTCCGGCTTCGGGAAGGGAACGCGGTTCGGCTCGTGATCGGTCAAACACATCCGGAAGCAATAGGCCTGGACCCGGTGATCCCTTTCGCCGCGAATCCCGGGAGCATTGTCGTCGACGTACTTGAGCCGACCGCTTTTCGGATCGCCCGGAACGACATACGGATCGACCGGTTTTTCGAATAGGTGTCCCTTGGGCAGCGTCCCGATCTGGTTGCCGTTCCAGGTTTCGCCGTATTCGGAATTCGCTTCCCGGCCGATGCGATACCGCACTCCGGCGGCGGCGAACAGGTCCCCTTCGTAGGTCGCGTCGAGAAACATCTTTCCCTCATACCGTTTTCCGTCAAGCGTTCGAATCGAACGGATGCGGAGTCCGTCCTTTTCGACGCCGCCCTCCCGGTCAAGCCAAGCCTCGCGAACGACAGGGACGTCGTATTCTTTGACCCAGTCCTCGAAAACGGCCTCAGCGATATGCGGTTCGAACACCCACATCACTTTGTCTTCGTGCGAGATCGCCTTTGTTCCCTGCCCCTGGTTGGCGTAATCCGTTTGATTTTGCCAACGCCAGGCGTTTTTGTGCTGGTATTTTTCGTAAATCCGACGATAAAATTCGCGGGCCAACCCGCCGATCGCCGCCGTCCGACCGGAATCCGTAAAACCGAGCCCGCCGGAAGACATGCCGCCCAAATGTTTTTCGGGGGCGAGGATCGCGACCGATTTGCCCATTTTCCGGGCTTGGACCGCGCTCACGACCCCGGCCGAAGTGCCGCCGTATACGACCAAATCGTAAACCGGTTCCGCGAATGCCGACAACCCGTTTGCGAGGACGAAAAGAAAAAATATCCCCCACACCAAAGAAAAGCGTTGTTTCGTTTTCATTGAAAAATCTCCTAAAAAGAGCCGTAAGTGTAGTCGGTACTCCGACGTAACTTGCGGACCTTGTACAAGGTCCGTAGGTTGCGCTTCGCTACACCTACGGCTCTTTTTTGTTGGCAAAATGCAAAATCGGTCGCTTAGCATTATTTTCAGTCCGCTTTCGGCGAAACAGGCCGGGAAAGCTCGACGGAGCGCTCCGTTGCCGCAACGACGGCGGCAATCAGCGCCGATCGCAGCCCGGCCTGTTCGAGGGCGGCGATCCCCGCGATCGTCGTCCCGCCGGGACTCGCGACCCGATCCTTGAGCACGGCCGGATGCTCGCCCGTTTGCAGCACCATTTCTGCCGCTCCCTTGAGCGTCTGGGCCGCAAGCTGGGTCGCGACACCCCGGGTCAATCCCATTTGAACCCCGCCGTCGCTCAGGGCTTCGACGATCATATAACCGAACGCCGGGCCGGAGCCGGACAGGCCGGTAATCGCGTTCAACTGCTCTTCGCTCACGCGGACGGCGAGGCCGACGGTTTCCAAAAGCGATTGAATCAGCCCGATCTCGTTTTCGGAAACCTGCTCCGAGGGACAATACCCGCTCGCCCCGCTCCCGATCAGGCAAGGGGTGTTCGGCATCACGCGAATGATCGGCGTCTTTTTTCCGAGCCCTTCGGCGAGGGTCGCGATCGTGATTCCCGCCGCGATCGAAACGACGAGCAACCGCTTTTTTCGGTCGGAAAGAATCGGCCCGAGTTCGGTGAGCACCGAGCCGAGGTGTTGCGGCTTGACCGCCAAAAACAGCACATCGACGGTCCCGGCCAACTCTTTCAACGTCTCAAGCACGGCGCCGCCGGTCGCCGCAACGAATTTTTGCTTCGCCTCTTCGGAAACATCGAACGCGAAAAGATCAGAAACTTTGAGTATTCCGCTGCGCAAAAAGCCGCCGGCCAATGCCGTCGTCATCTGCCCTGCACCGACAAAACCGATTCGTTGACTCATGGGACGAAAAAAGTTGACAGAAGGTCGTTAAAATAAAGGCCGGTATTTTGACCGAAAGACCATTGTATCGCCTGCTTGCCCGCAAATCCAACGGTTTGGCAAAAAAACGGTCGATAAAATTATAGGACTAATTCCAATATGGGATTTTATCAATTACAATGTTCGCTTTGTTGTTCCTTGCCATTTCATTTCTTATCTCGGAGAACATACGATGCCGACAACTTCTTTGATTAAAAAGGCTTACGGTTTTTTTCTGGCTCTCGCGATTTTTTCCAGTGTAGCTACAAACGGCTCTCAAGCCGCGGAAACGACGGTTGCGAACAATGCCCAAGGCCAATCCGCCGAAAAATTGAAAGTACTTTTCCTTTGCACAGGAAATTCCTGTCGCAGCCAAATGGCCGAAGGCTGGGCACGGCACCTCAAATCCGACGTGATCGAAGCTTATTCCGCCGGAATTGAGACACACGGTCTAAATCCGAACGCCGTCCGGGTCATGAAAGAGGCCGGGGTCGACATTTCCGGACACCAATCGAAAAATGTCAAGGATTTAACGGATATTCCGTTCGATTATGTGATTACCGTCTGCGGTCATGCCGATGAGCATTGCCCGGTTTTTTCGAAATCCGTCAAGGTGATTCATCATCCTTTTGATGATCCGCCGAAACTCGCCAAGGCTTTCGAAAACGAAGAAGACCAGCTTAACTGTTACCGTCGCGTTCGGGACGAAATCAAGGCCTACGTCGAGACGTTGCCCGAGTCTTTGAGGGACACCCCCAAGGCGGAGACACCACAGGAAAAGCCAAAAACCGTCAAACCGGCCCCAAAAAAATCGATTTTCGACCGTTTTTTCCAACGCATTCGTCGTTTCGGAGCGTAATTGGGAAATGTCCCAGTCCTGTTATTTTGCGCAATTGCCGCAAATTTGCTGTTTTCCCGATTTGGATCGGGATATTGAGCTGTAACACTCCTGAGGACGGAATTTGATCTTGCTTAAAACATTATCGTTGCTCTATAATTTCCGATTATCGGGGTACCGGTTAAATGAGCCGGAGTACCGGCTAAATTGAGAGTCAATTGCATGATGCAAGATCGCCAAGGAAGGTTTCCTCATGAGTAAAAAAATCGAATCGGTTCCGCCGCTTCGCGTTCCGTCGTTTTCTGATACCTTTTCCGCTTCTTCTCAGGAACCGGTTGCGTCGTCGAAACCCTCCCTTCCCTCGGATCACGAACCGGAAGCAACGGCCCGCCCAAAACGGTTTCCCAAGCAACTGCTGCTGGGCGGAGCGGTCGTGTTGGGCTGTCTCGTTTTGGGAGCGATCCCCCTTTCCCTCGGTTATTTCAAAGGGGAGACGGCCGCCCCTTCCGAAGTCTCGGACTTGGAATCGGACGACCCTTTCGGAGCCCCGGAAGTCGGATTTGTCGAAGAAAATCTCGCCAAACCGAATACCGACGACCCTTTCGTTGCTGCCCAACCGCTCGCCGCCGCGGTGCCGCGATTGTCGAATGATGATGCCGGACAGGGTATCGTTCGCGGAACGGCTCCGCCAATTCCCTTGGAGCCGGTCGAATCGACGCTCGATTACGCTCCGGAAGATGCCTTTGCAACAAGCTCTCAGCCGCAAATAATGGGGCAAGAAACGTTCGGCGGCCCACAACATGATCCCGGAGAAATGCGGCCCGGATCGGATTCTCCGGAAGCGTTGTTTGAAACCGCTTCGGTCCCGCCGGGCCGGAACGAATTCGAAACCGTTTCCCCAAAGGGGTCGCAATATCAACCGACCAGCGGCAGCGTCGTCGATTCCCGCCCGGGCTCCGCATCGGTTTCGCATTCGCCGCATCCGCAACAGCAGCCGGGCGGGGCCGTATCCCCGTATGCTCCGATTAACAACGGCCCGCCGACCGCTCACGGAAAGACACCTCCCAATATAGCTTCCAATGCTCCCCCGATGCGCGAGGTTTCGGACACCGTCCCGACCGTGCAATCGGCCCGGGTTACGCCGCTGCAAACCCAGCCGTTCAACGGTCGCGATCCGAACCGGCACATCCCGGATACCGCCCACGCGATTGACGAGCCGGAATCGCGAGGGACGAAACTCGCGTTCGCGGCTCCCTCGGGCGCGCATCCGGCCGCCGCATCGGACGCGGCTCGCGTCGATCAGCCGGAACAGGGGCCACCCAACCACACCGTACCACCTTACCAGGAACGTCGGGAATACCGGCCGCAATTCGCGCAGATTCGGCAGGGCGGAGCGGTCTTGCCGAACGATCACGGCCAAGTCTGGTGCGAATATGACATTACCCCCTACACCAAGGCCCTCGGAAACGTCCCCGGATCGTTTCCGGAACAGACGGTCGTCGATTGGGTCTTGCGGCAAACCGGGACACAGGCTTGGCATTCGGACCCGTTCGGGATTTTGAACGCGACGACCGAAACGCTTTACGTTTATCACACTCCGGAGATGCAGCAGATCGTCGCCGAAATCGTCGACCGGTTCCTGAACCCGCAGGCCCGATCCGACGCCTATTCGCTCCGGATCATTTCTGTCAACGGCCCGAATTGGCTGAGTCAAGGGCACGCTTATCTGAAACCGATCCGGATCGACACGCCGGGGGTTTCCGGCTGGTTGCTGGAAAAAGAGGACCAGAACCGTCTTCTTTCGGAGTTGACTCGACGTTCGGATTATAAGGAGCTGAGCGCTCCGCAGTTTACGATCGGCAGCGGTCGGAAGCATGTCGTTACGTCCAGCATCCCGAAAAATTACACGCGGGACGCCCAGTCGAACGACGGGGTTTGGCCCGGTTACGGAACGCAAACCGATGTGATCAACGAAGGTTACACGATGTCGTTCGTTCCGCTTTCCGGGGTCGACGGCGTTTCGGCCGATTTGATGATCGAATGCGAGGTCCTGCAGGTCGAGAAAATGACCCCGGTCGTGCTGACCGTTCCGAGCAAGATCGCCCCCCGGCAACGGGTTTCGATCGAATCGCCGCAAACCTGCGGTTTCCGTTTGGACGAGCAGATTCGTTGGCCGAAGGACAAAGTCCTCGTTTTGGATTTGGGAACGATCCCGATGCCGAGTGCGGCCCAATCGACCAGCCTGATTCCGGAGCTGACCCGCCGTCTTTCCGGCGGAACCGCGAACCGCGGCAACGTCCTGCTGTTCTTCGAGTGCCGGAAGCAATAGGCGACAACGAGCATTCCAACAACGATCATTCAAAATCTTTGCGCAACAGGCGTTCCCTTTTGCGGTCGTTACCGATCTTCACAAAAAATTTCGAATCGGGCAGCAGCCGGAAGCGTAAGCGCCCGGTTTTTCGACGCTGTGACACAGGACAAACCCGGCGCTTACGCTTCGGGCTGCTGTTTTCAGTGTCCGATTTTTACATGAAGATCAATAAAGGTGCGGGAAACCGGCATGTTGCTCTTCGGCGGCGGTCGGTTATCATATATCTCAGCCGACGAGCCGGGGTTGTACCTCGACTTGGCGGTGTTTGGGTTGTACAAAATTATTCGCGGGTAACGTGCCCGGGACCGCAGGTCCCGGCTCGTAAGACGCGTCGCATGTCTCTTTTCGCGAAAGGAAATGAATGAAAACCGTTTATTTGATATCGTCTTCTTGCCTCGCATTTCTGTTGCTCTCGGTCTCTTTCGCCCTGGGAGCGGAAAAGTCGATCCTTCCGCTGAACGTGCTCGATTTCGGGGCGATCGCCGACGGGACGGGGGACAATACGGCCGCCTTCCAAAAAGCGCTCGAGGCGGCCGCCCGATCCGAGGTGCAAACCGTGTTCGCTCCCCGGGGGAATTACCGTTTCGAGGGTTCGCTCAATTTTCCGCAAGGAGTGACGCTTAAGGGTGTTTGGGAATCGGTTCCCGCCCACAACGGCATCCGGGACAAAGGGCTGATCCGACCAACCGAGGACGGGACGACGTTCCTGGTTTGCGGCAACGCCGGGGCCGAGGACAAAGAGCCGTTTATTACTCTTAACACCAACTGCACGCTCAAAGGCGTCTGCCTTTATTATCCCGACCAAAAGGAGAACGACGTTCCGATCGCCTACCCTTGGGCGGTCGCGATGCGGGCCAAGAACCCGGCGATTCTCGATTGCGAATTGCTTAATCCGTACAAAGGGATCGACACGACGACGAGCGAGCGGCACTTGATTCGCAACATCAGCGGCCAGCCGCTGCGGATGGGCGTGTACGTCGACGCGATTTACGATATCGGCCGACTTGAAAACGTGCATTTCAATCCGTGGTGGTCGATGCAGCCGAAATTGTTCAATTGGCAGATGCAAAACGGCGAAGCGTTCGTTTTCGGACGGACCGATTGGCAGTACGTGCATAACACATTCTGCTTCGGTTACAACATCGGTTACCGTTTTATTGAAACGAAAAGCGGCGGGACGAACGGGAATTTCCTCGGGATCGGGGCCGACGATTGTTATACGGCGTTGGTCGTCGACAACTGCGCCCCGATGGGCCTGCTGATCACCAACGGAGAGTTTGTCTCGTTTCACGGTCCGGACCCGACGATGATCAAGATCGCCCCGAGCAACACGGGCGCGGTCCGGTTCTCGAACTGTGCGTTTTGGGGACCGTGCCGGCAGATCGCGGTGATCGAAGGGAAGGGAACCGTCGGGTTCGGCGATTGCACGTTCGTGCAGTGGGGCTTCCAGGACAAGGCCGACGGCGGCAATGGCAAAGAGCGGGTCGACATCCCGGCGATTCAAGCCCTGGGGGGGAACGTGCTGCTTCGCGGCTGCGATTTTCAGGAAAGTCGCTCGCACGTTTTGATCGGCGAGAACATCCGCAAAGCGGTTGTTTCCGGCAACATTTTCAAAGGAAAGATGCAGCTTGAGAACAAGGCCGGAGAAAAACCGGGCATCGTCGTTGCCGACAACGCGACGGACGAATAAGCGATAAAAAGAGCCGTATGTGTAGTCGGTACCCCGACGTAACTTGCGGACCTTGTACACGACCGGCACTCCGACTTGTCAACCGTGTACAAGGTCCGCAAGTTGCGCTGCGCTACACTTACGGCTCTTTTTTGTTTTGCCTGTTTTAACAGACGCCGGATTTTCCGGACTCCATTTTTTGCTCTTGACGCAACCGGTCGGATTTGGCAAAATCTCGATCATTTTTGAAACATGAGGGAACGGTTCGCCTCGAAAAATGGCGGATGCCCCCTTTCTCAAAACTTTTTTAATCGGAGCTGCAAGGATGCAAAAGCGAGTCTCGTTCGGTATTTTTCTGACTTTTTTGGCCCTTTCCCTGAGCTGGTGCGGTTGTAGCCAAGCTCCGGCAACATCGGAATCGGCTTCCGCCCCGGCCGTTTCGGACGACGCCAAGGAAGCGGTCAATGCCGCGGTTCTCCGATTTCTCAACGCCGTCCGTTCCGGTCAGGACGAAACGGTTTTTGAAATGATGTCTCCGACAGCCCGGCAGATTTGTTCCCGGGACAAGATTCCGAGTCTCCCGGCGAGCGACAGCGCCAAGTTTACGATCGACGAGATCACGCTGCTCGGCGGCGACGGCGCCCATGTCCGGACGACGATGATCGATTTGGACGAACAAGGGGAAAAGGTCGAAGAGTCGCTCGTTTGGGCTTTGAGAAGCACCTCGGAAGGTTGGCGGATCGCCGGGGTTGCGTTTTCCTTGTTCGAAGGTTTCGAGCCGATCGTCGTCAACTTCGAAAGTAAGGAAGATATCGCCAAGGCCGAAGCCCAGGCCCTCGCCCAGCAACAGGCGGTGCTCGCCGAAGTCCAGAAACTCGAAGCAGCGGCCCAGCAGCAGCAACAGCGGCAGCAGCAGGAACCGCAGCCGCAACAGCAACAAGCCCAACCGCAGGTCGGAGCCTCTCGCGTTCCGGTCGGTGCGCAATAAAGTTTTCGGCAAACGCAAACGGGCCGCCTTTGGGGTTGGGAGACCGACCTCAAAGGCGGCTCTTTTTGTCGATATTCAAAAATGAGCCGCAAGTGTAGCGCAGCGCAACTTGCGGACCTTGTACACGGTCGCACCCTCTTTATCGTTGGTGTCGTTTTCGACACCGGCGTCTGCGCCGCTCGGCTAAACGGCACTCTTGAAAAATCGCTCGAATCGATTAAAATTATGCGAAAAAGTGAAGTGCTCGATTTTTTGCAGCCGCCTCATCCGTCCGACAACCTATGAAAAAAACGCCGCTTTACGAATCACATTTGCAGGCCAAAGGAAAAATCGTCGATTTTTGCGGCTGGGCCTTGCCGATCGAATACGCTGGGATCTCCGCCGAGCACCAGGCCGTCCGGAACCGAGCCGGAATGTTCGATGTCTCGCACATGGGGGAGTATTTTGTCGAAGGCAAAGACGCCGAAGCGTTTGTGCAGCATCTTATCACGAACGACATTACGAAGATCGGCGACGGCCGGATCCAGTATTCGCCGATGTGCTATCCCAACGGCGGAACGGTCGATGATCTGTTGATTTACCGTTTCTCTCCGGAAAAATTCCTGATCGTCGTCAACGCCTCCAATTGCGAGAAGGACGGCGAGTGGTTCGAGAAAAACCGTTTCGGCGAAATCGCAATCCGCAACGCTTCGGATGCGACCGCCCAGCTCGCGATCCAAGGGCCGAAAGCCCAGGCCGTGTTGCAAAAACTCGCTGCCGAAGATTTGGCGGAAATCAAATTTTTCCGATTTCGCGACGATTTCGAACTCGCGGGCACGAAGGTCCTGATTTCCCGTTCCGGTTACACCGGAGAGGACGGGTTCGAAATTTATTTCGATCCGACCGCCGCCCCGAAATTGTGGGCCGCGATTCTCGAAGCCGGCAAAGACGACGGCCTCGAACCCGCCGCGCTGGGCGCTCGCGATTTGCTCCGTTTCGAGGCGTGCCTGCCGCTTTACGGACAGGAGATCGCCGAGACGATTTCTCCGCTGACCGCCGGACTGGACCGGTTCGTCAACTTCGATTGCGGCGATTTTATCGGCCGAGACGCCTTGTTGCGGGAAAAAACCGACGGCTCGCCCCGGCAGCTGATCGCGTTTGAAATGAAAGACCGGGCCGTCCCGCGGTCGCATTACCCGATCCTTGCCGCCGACGGCCGGAAGCTCGGAGAAGTGACACACGGGACCTTTTCGCCGGGGCTGCAAAAAAGCATCGGCCTCGGATACGTCGAGCCCGGCGCGTTGGCCGTCGGCGATCCGCTCGCGATCGAGATTCGCGGCAAAACCTGGCCCGGCAGCGTCGTGGTCAAGCCGTTTTATAACAAACAGTATAAGAAATAGTGGGAAGTTGGAAGTGAGAAGTGGGAAGTAAGAACGTCGATCTTTGATCGACCACAAAAAACTTCCTCTTCTCATTTCCTGCTCCCCACTTCTCACTTCCCACTTCACACTTCCTATGCAACTCGAAAAAGACTACCGCTATCTCCCGACCCACGAATGGGTCAAGGTTGAAAACAACGTCGCTCTTGTCGGGATCACCGATTATGCGCAGGACCATCTCGGGGAAATCGTCTTCGTCGACGTTCCCGAGACCGGCAAGACGGTCGCGGCAAAGGGCGATCTCGCGGCCGTCGAATCGGTCAAGGGCGTCTCCGACATTTACGCGCCGGTTTCCGGGACGATTGCCGCCGTCAACGAATCGCTCGCGGACAACCCCGGGGCGATCAACGCCGACCCGTTCGGCAGCTGGATCGTCAAGATCGAAATGAGCGACCCGGCCGAACTCGACGGGCTGCTCACCGCCGAACAATACGAAAAACATTGCGAGTCGGAAGCACATTGAGATCATGAGACACATCATTTTAGTCCCTTTGATCTTGGCCTCGATCCTGCTGTTGGCGGGGACAGGCTGCGACGTCGGCAAACCGACCGAACCTCGGGGCGAGGCTGCGCCCGTCCGTGACGCCGTGCTCGATGCCGAAAGTACGGTCGAGCTTCCCATGACCTATGTCAATGAGAAATATGGTTTCCGCTTCAATCACGGCAAGGATTGGGTGTTCACGGATCAGAGTCACAGAAAAGAACTTGTAGAAGGGTGGACATTTGCTATACCGGGCGAAAATGGCAAACCGGAGGCGATAATTATATCTTCGGTTATCAAAAAAAATCCCAAATTGTTGCGATATTCCAAAAGTAGCTGGAAAGAATTTTTATCGACAGACAGTGAAGGTAAAAACAATCCAAGCATCGAGATTCTAGATTTTGAAAAAATAAAATTCGATGGTGAGGATTGCGTTTATGTTCGCATGCTGAAAAAAAACGGCCCCTATGTTAGCATCGAGTATCAATACAATTATGGAGATAAAACATATTCGCTGGGATTTTCTGCGTTGGAAAGCAAGTACGAAAAACACCTCCCGGCTTGGAATGCCGTCTTAAAATCTTATCAAAAATAATCGCTACTGAGTCCCAGATAAAAAATGAATTTCTTTTCGTCATTCCCGCGAAGGCGGGAATCTATAGTGAAACCGTTCCCTATGGATCCCCGCCTGCGCGGGGATGACGGTGAGTCAGATCAAAAAATTTCGCAAAGCAAATTTCGTTTCGTTCAATCACCGTTACTATTGATTTCCTATGAGTTACATTCCTTGCACTGAAGACGACAAACGGGAGATGCTGCGGACGATCGGGGCTGACAGTATCGAAGCCCTTTTTCAAGACGTTCCGGACGCCGTTCGCCTGCGGCGGCCGCTCGATCTTCCCGCCCCGCTCTCGGAACCGGAGCTGCTCGCGGAGATGGAGCGGTTGGCCGGCGAAAATCGTTCGCTCGACCGCAACATCTGCTTTCTTGGGGCGGGGGCGTACGATCATTTCGTTCCGACGGCGATCGATGCGCTGATTTCTCGGCAGGAATTTTTGACGGCCTACACCCCTTACCAGCCGGAGATCAGTCAAGGGACGTTGACCGCGATTTTCGAGTATCAAACGATGATCTCGGAACTGACCGGGCTGCCGGTCGCCAACGCTTCGCTGTACGACGGCGGCAGCGCTTTGGCCGAGGCCGCGTTGCTCGCGGTTCTCACGACGGGCAAGGACGAGATTCTGATCGCTTCGTCCGTGCACCCGGAATCGCGCGAAGTGCTCGAAACCTACACGAAATTTCGCAACCTCAAAGTCCGGGAAATCGACTACCGCAACGGCCTGGTCGATCTCGAAGACCTGAAAACGAAGCTGTCGGACAACACGGCCGCCGTCATCGTCCAGAACCCGAACTTTTTCGGTCGGATCGAACATCTCGAAGAGATCGGCAAGATCGTCCGGACCTCGAAAGCCCTGTTCGTCGCAAGTGTCGATCCGATTTCCCTCGCGATCCTGAAAAGCCCCGGCGAATGTGATGTCGACGTCGCGGTCGGCGAAGGGCAATCGCTCGGCAACTCGATCAGCTTCGGCGGGCCATATCTGGGGTTTATCGCCGCGCGAGAAAAGCTGCTCCGCAAATTGCCGGGTCGGATCGTCGGACAGACGAAAGACATCGACGGCAAACGCGGGTTCGTGCTCACGATCCAATCGCGGGAACAGCACATCCGTCGGGAAAAAGCGACCTCGAACATTTGTTCGAATCAGGGACTGTGCGCTTTGGCGGCGACGATTTACCTGACGCTTATGGGGAAGGAAGGTTTGAAAAAGGTCGCGACGCTTTCCTTGCAAAAGGCGAACTACGCGCGGGAAGAATTGCTGAAGACCGGAAAATTCGAGGAAGTGTTTCCCGGCCCGTTTTTCAAGGAAATTCTGCTCCGTTCGACCGAACCGGTCGCTGCGCTCAACAAACGGCTGCTCGAACAGGGGATCATCGGCGGGCTGGAGATCGAGCGCTATTGCCCGGACTTAAAAAACGGCTGGTTGCTCGCGCTAACCGAAAAGCGAACCAAAGCGGAAATCGACCGGCTCGTGCGACTCGCGGGAGGCTGAAAGATACTGGATTCCAGATTGAAAAAGGAATCAGAGCCGCGGGCCTCCCGGAGCGGGTTGTAGGGGGCCCCCGTCCATAAGGGCGCGGCGCTGATTGCATTTTGAGAAAGGGGTGCCAGATAGGAGAACGGCCCCAGCGAGGCACGCGCCCCGCGGAGGGCGCGATGGTTCGC
>JAVBQI010000176.1:0-33134 GCA_031549145.1 Thermoguttaceae bacterium
ACGAACATGACGTTGTCGTTGACACGATTACTTCGGAGCGATGAACGAACCTTGCGAGAAGTTCACGAAAAATGTCGCGTTGATCCGACCGCCGTCGCCAAACGGCTCGGATTCGACCCGTGAAACTTGTTCACGGCGTGGGGGGGAAAGAAGGGGACCGATCGCCCCAAGGAATGCGCCCCGCTCAAGCGTCCATTTTTCCGAACCCTTCCGGGAAGGGACTCTTTTCGGTCAGAGAATCTTTTTCGGTGATCGAAACGATGATAAATTTGTGCTGGTCGGCAAATTCGATCACTTCCTGCTTGTCGATAAAAATCGTCTTCCCCGCCTCGATCGCGAGCACACGCGCACCGGATTGCAGCATCGTTTGCATCGTTTGCAGTCCGAAGGTCGGCACGTCGAACCGCATGTCCTGCTGCGGTTTCGCGACCTTGACGATCGCGAATCCTCCCGAAGTGCAAAGCGAACCGGCCCGGCGAATACATTCGTCGGTCCCCTCGATCGCCTCGACGGCCAAAACCGCCTGATTCTTGATGCAGACGCTTTGCCCGATGTCGAGACGGCCCATCTCCTTGGCGATTTGCCAACCGAAACAGATATCCTTCCATTGGGCCGCGGTCGGGCCGAGTCGGGTCAGTTTTTGTCGTTTCACAAGCAACTCCGGGGCAAAATCGGTTCCAGGGAGAAAGGTGATTCCGTTCCGGGCAAAGGCTTCGACGAACGCGGTCATAAGCGTGTCGTCCTTGCAATCCTTACGCCGCGTCCAAAACATCGGCAAAAACGTCCGGATCGTAAAAAAATCGGGAAGCTGTTTCCAAAGAAACCACGGATTGAAAAGAATTTTTTTCTCGATCTTCCCGGCCATGGTCGCGTCGAAAACCTCATGCTTGCGGAAAAACCGCAGCGCCGTTTGCATCCGCCCGAGGCCGAGAGTTTGGTAATCCTCGCAATGCGATGCGAACTCCGGATCGACATGGTTGAGCACGCCCAACCCGTAAACCTGGTACCCCGCTTCTTTGAGCGCTTCCGCCAAATAAAGCGGATACCGGCCCCAACCGGCAATCAATCCAATTCGTTTTTGTGGCATAGTTTAGCGGATAGCGGATAGCGGATAGCGGATAGCGGATAGTTTTCAACGACCAACGACCTGCTGACCGCTGACTGCTATCAGCTACTTGCTATCTGCTAAAATATTCTTTTCCAAAATTGCGATTTTTTGTTGGATCGCAATCAGTTCCCGCCGCATGTCGGGCAGCTTCGCGAGCGCAACCTGCTTTTTCATTTGTTCCTTTTCCGGCGTCGCGGGAATCCCGACCCAACGCGCCTTGTCCGGCACGTCGGACATCACTCCGGCCATCGCCCCGAGAACGGCCTGGTCGCCGATATGCACATGATCCCGGACGCCAACCCGACCGGCCATCACCACGTAATCTCCGGTCGTCGTGCTGCCGGCGATGCCGGTATGAGCGCAAATCAGGTTGAATTTCCCGATCCTGCAATTGTGGGCGATCATCACGAGGTTGTCGATTTTCGTCCCCTCGCCAATTCGGGTCGAGCCGTAGGTCCCCCGATCGATCGTGCTGCAAGCCCCGACCTCGACGTCCGGACCGAGGATCACGTTGCCCAGCTGCGAGGAAAGACGATGATACCCCTTCGAGGAATCGTACCCGAAACCGAACGCTCCGACCACGGAACAGGAATGCAAAGCGCAGCGCGGTCCGATCTCGCAATTTTCGTAGACGACGGCATTCGGATAGATCGTCGTTTCCTCGCCGATCCGGCAATTCGCGAAAACCTGCACTCCGGAATGGATCGTGCAACGGTCGCCGATTTCGACGTTCTCCCCGATCACCGCGCCGGGGCCGATCAAAACATCCTCGCCGATTTTCGCCGTCGGGGCGATCACGGCCCGGGGGCTGATTTCCCGGACCGCCGCAACCGTTGGAGGCCGAAAGTGTTGGGCGGTTTTTTCAAACGCTTCGAGAACCCGGTCGACGAAAATGAGGGCGAATCGCGTGTTTTGGGCGAAAGTCGAATTTTCCGCGGTCCGGGGAACGACGACGGCGCAAGCCGCGCTTTTTTCAAGCAACGCGGTTTTTTCGAGATTTTCCAAAAACGTCAAATCCGACGGTCCGGCATTGTGTATCGGCGAAACGCCGCGAATCGTCAACCGGCCGTCTCCGACGAAACTCCCGTCGAGCAACGTCGCCAATTCCGCAAGAGTGATTTCCATAATTGAGAGGATAGAGGACAGAGGATAGCTTATATTTTGCGAAGTCAAAAAAATCGACTTTTCTCATGTTCCAATTTTTGAGGCCCGGATCTGTAAGTGTCCGACATGCAATACGCTAGCAGCCCAACGAGGCTGCGGACCAAATGAGGCCGAAGGTTTCCCGCAATACCGCGTACGGTATTAGCCGAGCGGCGCAGACGCCGGTCCTATCGGGTCAGTTGTTTTTGTAAAAGGGTCGCATCCGATTTTTTGGGGAAATTCATATTCGTGCTCAAGGCCGCATTGGTCAATGCCGCCGCCTGTTCGCTCTCCCCTTTCGCGTTGAGGATCTCGGCGAGGTAGTAGGCTCCGACCGCCGACATCACGCCCGATTGGTGTATTTGCAGCAGAATTTGCTCGGCTTGGGCCGTTTGTCCGGATTTGTAGTTCGCCCAGGCCAAGGTCGTCAGGGCATCGATCGATGCCGGGTTGGCTTGGGCGTTCTCTTTCGCCAAGGTCAGGGCCCGGGCCGTTTTCGTCGCGTCCTGCTGTTCGCAAAGAGCGAGCGCGAGCCCGTTTTTGCCGGCAAAATCGTCCGGTTTTTCCTTGACCATCGCCTCGTAATAGCCTTGGGCGATCGGGTAATTCCTTTCGTACAGGGCCAACAAGCCGCACATCGCCTTCGCTTCGTAGGAATCCGGCTTGAGCTTGAGGGCTCGTTCCGCGTATTGCCGCGCTTCGGAAACATGATCCCATTTCGTCGCCAACTGGGCGGCGATCGACATGATCTGGAAATCGTTCTGGTTGAGCTTGAGCGCCTCATTCAAGTAACGCTCCGCCTCTTTGGTGTTCCCTTTTTGGTCGTACAGCTGGGCGACGATCGCATACGGATGCGGGACGGTCGTTCCCTTTGACGAAGCCTGGTTGAACGCGTTCAACGCCTTCTGCATGTCGTTTTGCTGAAAGAAGACCACTCCCAAACGGATCCAATATTCCGGTTCGTCCGGAGCCCCTTGCACCATTCGCTCCAACCGCTCTTGCGCTTCAGCCCAACGCTGTTTTCCCTCGGCGACCAGCACGAGCACAAGCTGTCCCCGCAGGGCGAGCTTCTTCTGCCGCTCCGGGTTGTTGGCATACCGGGATGCGAGCACCAGCCCTTCCTGGGCCAACATCCTCGCTTCGAGCGTCCGTCCTTCCGATTGGGCGACCTCCGCGAGAATCACATAGGCTTCCGGATCGTTGGGACAATCCTCGACGGTCTGCTCAAGCCAAAAACGAACCTGGTCGAATTTCTGTTCGTTGAAAAACGCCGTCGCGATCGCGATGCCCGCCGGCACCAGATCCGGTCGTTTTTGATAGGCGGTCGCGAATTGGGCGGCGGCCTGGGCCCGATCCCCTTTTTTCAAAAATTCCAAACCTTGCCGCACTTCCGGGATTGAATCGAGCGAATTCGGGTTGTTCGCCGAATCGCCGCTTGTCCCAAGGGGAGCGGAAACCGCATCGGCAACCGGTGTTTTGGACGCGAACGGCGGGTTGGCCGCGAGCGGACTCGCCTGATTCGCCGAACCGGTCGGGTTGGCCTGCCGCGTTGCCGGATTCGCTGTCGGTTGAGCCGAACGGGCTTGCGGTTGCGGGGCCTGCTGTCCCCAAACGGAACGACTTTCTCCCGCGAACAACAAAACGCCCAGCCCAACGGCGAGCAACAAAACACGATTCCGATTTTGATTCTTTTTCAACATGACAAGTGGGGAGTGGGGAGTGGGAAGTGGGAAGTGGGGAGCAGGAAGTGGGAAGTGGGGGGTAGGAGTGGGGAGAATTCCGTGTCAAACGCTGATCGTCGAATCTTCCCACTTCTCACTCTCCTACCGTCGGATCGGCTGCGGGCCGCTGTCTTCGCGGGCGAGGCTGGTCTCTCCCGTCAGGTAATTCGAGATCGTGCTGCGGGTGTAAAGCTCTTCCAAATACCGCTGCATCTCGATCCGGAGTTTTTTCTCGGCGATGTCCTCGCGAATCAAATCGCGGACATCGTTGATGTTGGTAACGACCGGCTGGGTTTGACCGAGGCAAAACAGAATCACATAGGTTTCCGTACCGAGTTGAAGGACCTCGGAAAGCTCGCCCGGCTGCAATCGGAAGGCGTGTTCCTCCAAAACGGTCATCCCGCCGAACTTTTGAATCGGCTGAATTTCCCCGCGAAGGGCCTTGCTCGGAGCATGTATCGAATACTCCGCCGCCAAATCGCCGAAATGCTCCGGATTGCGAGTCTGGTTCGCCTGTTCCCAAATCTGCTGTGCCCGTCGCATGTTGTCTAAAAAGATCGCGAGACAACGGACCCGCGGGCCGTGATTCGCCTCGAACCCTTTTTGAATGTCCTCTTCGGTGATCTTGACGCGGTCGGTCGACAATTTCTGGAGCATGACAAGCGGCCGGACCATATTGTTGCGGATCGTTCCGACCGGGACGTTCATGTTTTTCGCCTGGACGTTCAACCACCCCTGGGGATCCGGCTGTCCGTCAGGCCGAAGCGGCATTTCCTGGGTCGCCCGACTCAGGATTTCGGCGTCCAGATCCCGGTCGCTGATCGTGATGTTGCGGCGTTTGCATTCCTGTTCGAGCATCACGATCGAAACCCGTTCGGTGAGGGTCTGCTTCCCGTATTTTTTGAAACAAAGCTGTGCGATTTCGAGTCTCGTGATTTCCGCTCCGTTGACGACGGCCGCGATTTTCGGATATTGCTTGGCCAAATTCGCATCACGCATGATGATTTGAACCTGGGCGCGGTTCTGCAATTCCTGAAACACATCGTCCGCGACGGCTTGGGTTTTCGATTGCCGGATTCTCGTGAGCAACTCTTCCCGAACTTCGTTTTTATTGACTTCAAGAGCCGGAAAATGTTGTTCGCATTGGAAAAGAATGAAATTCCCTTGCGGCCATTCCACGATCTGGGAAACCTCTTTCGGCTTCAATCCGAAAACGGCGTTTTCAACCAAATCGTTCGTCGTGTGGCGACGGATCGGCCGGATCATCCCGCCGTAAGCGGCACTCGCCGTATCGGTCGAGGAGTTTTTC
This sequence comes from Thermoguttaceae bacterium, assembly GCA_031549145.1. Taxonomy (GTDB): domain Bacteria; phylum Planctomycetota; class Planctomycetia; order Pirellulales; family Thermoguttaceae; genus JAVBSX01. Next base: position 5,282 of record JAVBQI010000176.1, read on the forward strand.
GCTTCCGTCGCGAAAGAATCCGGATTGGCGATCACGGCCGCGCGAATCTGTTCCATTTTCGGTCGCGAATTATGGACGATTTGCCGAACCTGGACCGAAGGGCCGTAGGCGGCCTCGAATTTTTCCTGAAATTCCGCTTCGGAAACCTGGACGCGGGCGCCGGCCAGCCGCCGGATCGCGAGGGTGCCGCGTAAGACTTCGTTCCTGTATGTTTCCGGGTCCTGTCCGTTTTCTTCGAGAATTCGGTTCATCCAATCTTCGGAACTCAAGCCAAAGGCCCGGGCCATTTTTTGAATTTCCTCGGTAATATCTTCCGGAGTGATGGTGATATTGTTGCGTTTGCATTCCGTTTCGATCAGGTACATCTTGATCCGATAATCGAGAAGCTCTTCGCAATGTTGCCGGAACCCTTCCTGCATGATCTGCTCTTTTGTGATCTTTTCTCCGTTAATTTCGGCGAGCACTTCGGGAATTGGATCGTTAGCCTTGTTTTCGCCCTGTCCGGGATCACCGACGGTTCGAATCGCGGGAATGTTCCCATTTTCCCGGGTCTCTTTTGGAGAAGCGGTTTTTTGTGCGGATTTCTGGGTGCTGAGCGGGTTACGAGGTTGTGGTTGTTGGGCGAAAACGCCGGAAATCAGCATCCCGCAGCAGCAAAACGCGAGCGAAGCAACCAGGAAACGACGGGAAATCGGAAGCAATTTCATGGGAAAAAATCCTTGACGAAATATTGGTTTTATTCTTTGGCGAGCGGAGACAAGCTCGGTCGGTCTAATGGTGCGAACGAGTCTTTTCGCCTTCTTCTGGACGACTTTCGGCGGAAATATACAAATTTTCCAAAGAATATGTCAAGGGGAAATTTTCCCGGGGGTTAAACAAGCCCCAACGAGCCGGGACCTGCGGTCCCGACAACGGCCAAAAGGGTTCGCCTTGCTCGTTCCTCCCGTTGTGATTCGTGTCCGTTTCGGGTTATAATACAATTTCAATTGATCGTTTGACTCTCAATTCAAAAACGTAACGAAATCAATTTTTTATGTCTTGGCAGGACGTTTTGGGACACGATTCCCTGATCGAACGGTTTCGCCGGGCCGGTTCGCGCAACCGTCTGTCCGGGAGCTTTCTGTTCGTCGGTCCCTCCGGCATCGGGAAAAAGAAGTTCGCCTTCGCATTGGCCAAATCGCTGCTGTGCCAAACCAACAGCGCCGCCGTTCTTGACGCTTGCGGAAAATGCCCTTCTTGCCTATTGTTCCCGGAGCACCCGGATTTCTATTTCGTTTCCAAGTCGGCCGACAAATCGTTTTTACCGCTCGAACTGTTGATCGGTTCCAAGGAACATCGGGGAAAAGAAGGGCTTTGTTTCGAGATTTCGAGAACCCCTTACATGGGCGGACGGAAGATCGCGGTGATCGACGACGCCGATTTCCTTAATCCGGAAGGGGCGAACGCGCTCTTGAAAACCTTGGAAGAGCCGCCGGTCGATTCGCTGCTCATCCTGATCGGCAGCAGTGCCGCCAAACAGTTGCCGACGATCCGCAGCCGCTGCCAAATGGTTCGCTTCGCCCCGCTGTCCCGCAAAAACCTCGCGAGAATCCTCGAAAAAGAGGGAATCGTCGATTCCCTGGAACAAGGCTTGAAGATCGCGACACACGCGGACGGCTCGCTCGAACAGGCCGCGGAAATGTTGGACGAGGTTCTCGAATCGTTCCGGGAAGAGCTCAACCGGATTCTCGCCGGACGAAAAATCGATTCCCATCATCTTGCCGAACGGCTCAACGCCTTCGTCGAAGCGGCGGGCAAAGAAGCCCAGCCCCGCCGCCGCCGGTTGCGGAGCGTGCTGAGAATGGTTCTCGAATACGAACGGGCTCGCGGGCGGAAAAAACACGCGAATGCCGAAGAGGTGCCGCTCGATGCCGTTCGAATCGACCGGACGCTCGACGCGTTGGAACAGATCGATCGCAACGCGAACCTCCCTTACATCATCGACGCTTGGGCGCAGCACATAGGCGGGGTTTGAAAGAGTCGGCCGGGAAAAGAGCCGCATGTGTAGTCGGTAATCCGACGTAACTTGCGGACCTTGTACACGGCGCGATTCCTGTAGTTTCAGGACCGGTACAAGGTCCGCAAGTTACGCTTCGCTACACATGCGGCTCATTTTTGAGTCCGTTTTCACAAATCCCGATTCGATATCCTTTGCGTTATGAAACTCCTGCACACTTCGGATTGGCATTTGGGGGGATCGCTTTTTACGAAAAGCCGACATTCCGAACACCAGCGGTTTTTGGATTGGCTGCTCGAATTGATCGACCGCGAAAGGATCGACTGTCTCCTGGTCGCAGGCGATATCTTCGATGCGACGACTCCAAATAACCCCGCCCAAGGGCTCTACTTCGATTTTTTGGCTCGGGCCGCCCGTTCGTGTTGCCGGCATTTGGTGATCGTCGCCGGCAACCATGATTCGCCGTCGCTTTTGGAGGCCCCCCGCGATCTCTTGAAATCGCTCGACATCCACGTAATCGGGACCGCGGAAAAAACACCGGAAAAGGAAGTGATCGCGTTGCGCGATTCTTCGGGCAACCTCGAACTGGTGATCTGCGCCGTCCCCTACCTGCGCGAGCGGGACGTCCGGGATTCGCGGCCCGGTCAATCACAGGAAGAGAAACAGCGGCAGCTCGCCGAGGGGACCCGCAAGCATTATCAAACGGTTTGCGAAGAAGCGGTCCGGCTTTCGCGGGAGGGGGATCGAACGGTTCCGATCGTCGCGACCGGGCACCTGTTGACGCTCGGCGGCAAGACCGAAGACGGGGACGGCGTTCGCGATTTGTATGTCGGGAATCTCGGGGCGGTGGGAGCCGACATTTTTCCGGCCGTCCTCGATTACGTCGCTCTCGGGCATTTGCACGTCCCGCAACGGGTCGGCGGCAGCGAGCGGGTCCGGTATTCCGGCTCGCCGATTCCGATGGGGTTCGGCGAAGCGAACCAGCGGAAGCTCGTCCTGCTCGTCGACCTTGCCGACTCCGTGCAAATCCGCGAAATCGCGGTCCCGCGATTTCAACGGTTGCACCGGATTCGGGGCGACTGGGAACGCATTCTCGCCGAATCGGCATCTCTCAAAGGGGAGAATGAGAGCCTTTGGTTGGAAATCGATTACGACGGGGAAGAGCTGATCGTCGATCTGCGAGCCCGTCTCGAACAGGAAATCGCCGACTCGTCGTTGGAAGTGTTGCGGCTGCGAAATTCCCGACTTTCCCAGGGAACTTCGGCTTCCCAAGACCGGCTCGCCGAAGGGGAGCAACTCGCGGAGTTGAGCGTTTTCGAGACGTTCGAACATTTTTTGGCGGCTGACGGCATCGCCGAGCAACAGCGTGAACCGTTAAGAATCGCCTATCGGGAGATCATCGCGAAGATGTCGCAGGAAGAGAACGAATGAGACGAGACCGCCCGGTTACCCGATCAAGCGTAAGCGACGAACTCTCTGCGGGCACCGGAATCAATTTGATTGCGCAGGTACTCTGAAACGACCTGTCCGCTTCCCAAGGTCGAAGTGTTGAAGCTGACCGAAACGGTCTGCGATTGCGATTTTTTCGCGGCATCCGTCCATTTTCGCAAAGAATCGACGCTCTGCTTCGCGGAGCTTGTTTCGGAATCTTCCGCTGCGGCAACGGAGGTTCGTTCTTCCGAATCGCTTGCGACGACGGCAGCTTCACTCTCTTCGGAGTCGTTGCCGTTCGCTTCGTTCGCCTTTTGCCGGGACAATTGGACTCGGGCATCGGCCTCCATTTTCGAGGCGGCGGCCGCGACCTTTTGATCTTGAGAGGAAGGACTGGCCGGAGCGAGGGCGGCAGCCCGAATTTGCCGGGCCTTTTGAATGGTCGCTTGCGGATCGCCGGAGATCGCTCCCGAATCGATCGAAACCTCTCCGCCGATCGCGTATTTCTTGCCGTCCGGACCGGTCTGGTAGGTAAAGGACGGCCCGCCTTGGGCGTATTGTCCGGCCGCGGCCAAATGGGCCGCCTCATGCGCCCGAACTTCCAAGTCCCGGGCTCTCAATTCTTGAAGTTGCTGTTGCTCCGCGTCGGACAGGTCGGACTGGGGCGTGGTCGATTTCTTCTCGGATTTTTCCGAGGAATCTTTCTTTTCCGAATCGGCCGCCTGCGATTCCTCCTGCAATTTTCCCGAAGTGATGCTCAGGGAACCCGTTGTAGCATTTTGTGTCTCCCCCTTCGTTTCCGAGGAGAGATCGAGAATGTCGCCTGAAGCCGAGCGGGTTTTCCTCGAATCGGTGCTTTTTTCGGGATAAGAGGATGATTTGTCCGAGCGATCAGCCGAGGATTTGTCCGAACGACCGGTCGGCTGAACGACCGTGTTCGACGAGCTTTGAACGGTCGACTGGGAATCAGCCCCCGAAAGCTCGGAAGATTGCGTTTTCGAAGTCTCTTCGCTCGAACCGCCGAACGAGCGGTTCACATTCAGCCCTCGACTCAAAACGGTCGAGGAAAGAGCAAAACTTTGAATTGGCAAAATTGACACGAGAAACGACGGCTGATTTTTATGATTTCAGAGCAAAAAACTAAATAAGCCCAAAGGTCTTATCGGCCATAATCCTCTTTATATTTCCTATTTTGTCAATTATACCTAAGCTTAATCAATATTGGAAACAAAAAATCCCTGGAACTCGGTGTTTTTAGGAAAGATCGTGCTTACAAACAACACATTCGGAACAAATTGAATTTTCCGCAATTTTTTTGCCGCATTTCGTTTTTTGCAACAAAAATTCTCTGTCCGTGATTTTTGGAGAAGGCTGTTTTCGCGTCTTTGCAGTCGTTTGCCGTGCCAACAAATTCCAAAATATCCTTATATTTGGCATTGGAATTGTCCAAAGAATCACAAAATTAGAATTTATACTGCGTTAAAATATGCCGATGAGCTAATATTGGAAGGATCGTCCTGTTTTTCAAGCCAAAAATTGTTTTTTGATCGACACAAGACCAGAAAACACGATAATAATAGTAGACTTAGTCAAGGAGAGAAAATGCTTAATTCGAATTTGGCATCGCAAGGAAACGGCAAACGGATTTCCGCGGCGATGATCGCGAAAAACGAAGAGCTTCGGATTGAACAAACCATCAAAAGCGTTCAAACGTTGACCGAGCGGGTTTACGTTCTTGATTTCGGTTCCGAGGATCGAACCGTTGAAATCGCGAAAAGCCTCGGCGCTTCGGTTTTCCAAACGCCCGAGAACGACGACCGCTCGCTTCTTCACAATTTTCTTCTCGATCAAATCGATGCGGAAGGCGAAACCGATTTCGTTCTTTGGCTCGAACCGGGCGAGATGTTCGATTTTCGAACCGCTCCTGCCTTTCGGGAATTCGTCGAATCGGAACTCGAACCGGAAACCGCTTACCTGTTGGTCAACCGCCGCCAAGCCTTGAAGCCTGGAAAATCGCTCCCTCAATGGGTCGGCTCGCTGCTGCAAGACGATTCTTCAAGCACATCGCCGCTCGATCCGGTCGACGGGTTCAGCGATTGGAACGAAGAAACCGCCGATGTTCGACTTATGCCGCTTCGGGGCAAACGGGGGAATCTTCGTTTTTCCGGACGACTGCGGGAGTCGGTTTTGCCCTCGATCCAACTTGCTTCCGCCAACCTCAGTGCGGCCCCGGGGCGGATCTTGGATACGCTTCCGAGCTGCGATCCGATGCGTCAACGGCAGGAATCGCGGGAAATTTTCGAAAAAATCCGGCGCTGGGAAGAAGAGGGAATCGCCTTGAACGACGATCTGATGTTGGCCAAAGCCGACGCCCTGGTCGTTCTGTCCGAGATTGCCGAGGGACGGGAACTTTATTCCCGGCTCATCGCGCAGACGCAACAGGCCAATATCCGATTGGAAGCGATTTACAAATACTACGCGACTTTCGCGACCGTTCCGCCCATCGGCTTGGAAAAGGTCGAGTTGTTGCTCCAGGGTTTGGAGTACTATCCGCTCGATTGGCAACTGCTGACGTTCCTCGGCTTTACATTTTTTGAGCAACGGAACCTGGAAATGGCGATCCGCGTCCTCGAAACGGTGGTCAACCACGGCAATGTCTCGTTCGATATCTGGCACCGTCAGTGCATTCGGGAAATCTCGCTCGCCCATTTGAGCCTGCTGTACCGGATCACGGGAGCCCAGGAAAAAGCGATCGAACTTTTGGAGAACGGTATCGACGATTCCCCGACCCATACTCAGCTCGCCCGATTGTTGTTCGACCTTTATGTCGTCAAGAGAGACGAGGAAAGCGCGCATCGGCTCGCCGGGCGGTTTTGGGGCGATCGGGCTCTTGATATGATGCGTGATGTGCTGACCGGGGCCTCCCGGGCGGCGGCCGGAGACTGGACGGCGTCGCTTGCCTCTTTGGAAAACGCGTATTTGCAAGGCTGCCGGGACCCACTGTGCTTGAGGTGGTATTCCCTCGCTTTGCTCGCCAATTTGAAATTCGAGGAGGCTCTCCCGATCCTCCGGGAATGGTTGAAAGCCGAGCCGGGGAATACGGAAGCGACCTCGTTCCTCCTCGCCGCGTCCCATCCGGAACATTTCAACAAAATCCTGCAACAACTGCGCGATGCCCAAGCCCGAACGATCGGGCTGAATATTACCGATAATTTCGACGGCCTCGTTCTGCCGGAACAAAATGCCGCGGCAGCCCCCTCGGAAGTCGAGACAATTCCCCCGCGCCCCGGAGCGCCCGTCGTGATCGAGGATCCGGCGACACCATACGATTTCAACCCTTTTTCTTTCGATTCCCCCAACCCGGCCCCGTTTCGGCCGCTCACGGACTGACGGCGATTTTTGAGAACAGGAAGTTCAAACCACCGAAAGTAATTCCGATCGATCTATTTTGGAACAGTCCGGAGCCTTTTCCGGAGCGTTGTCCTTCCTTTTCTCCCCTGTACAATTCGTGTTGTCCTTCCTGGTTCTCCTCATCATGATCTCCCTTCCTTTTGGGGTGGGATTCGGGCTTGCCGTTTTTCTGAAACGCGAGCACGAAGCCGGTCGGGGTGTGCTCCCGATTCTGGAAGAGCCGGAGGATGAGGGTGTTCTGGGGATTATGAAAACCTCTTCGGCGATGCAAAATGTAGCCCCGGCCAAACCGCCGGAGTCCTCTTCCGCGACCGAGATTTCTCCGGAAAACCGGCCTGTTCAGGAGCAGGACGCTTCTCCGGCCGATTTCGAAGTGTCGGGCCCGCCTCCTTCAAATAGGGGCGGTGATCGGCAAGAACCGACTTCGCCGATGAGCGAGGAAATCGACGGGGAAACGGAAGACGAATCGCCCCCAGACGAAGAGGAGGATGTACTCGCGCGAAACCGCGATTTTTTGGAGAACGCTTCCCGCACCTCCAATGAGAACGAAGAGGAAGAGAGCGTCTCGTTTTCCGACGCGGACGACCTTGACGCGATCACCCGCTTGCTTTCGACGAACACGGAAGCCCAAGAGGGAGAGGATGCCGAAAGCATTTCGGCCGATCTTCCCCAAAACGAGCCGGAAACTTTTGACGATGCCGATTCCGAAAACACGTTCTCTCCCGCATTGGAAGAGCCGGAAACGGAAGCGACGACAGCCGAACCCGAACAGCCGAGCGAACCGCAAGAGATCGCAACGACAGCCGAACAGGACGATCCGACAGAGCCGGAAACGGAAGCAACGACTGACGAGCCGAACCTGCCGAGCGAGGCGGAAGAAACCGAAGGGGCCGCTTTTGCTGAAGCGGAGGCGATACCAAACGCAACCGAAAAGTCGCCCGAGCCGCCGTCGGCCGCAAGCGAAGCCGAGACCGCTTCAACAGTCGATTCGGCAGTTGATTCGACAGCTCATCCGACAGTCGATTCGCCCCCCGAGGCGATTCCGAGCGAGCCGATTTCCGTCTTCAAAGTCGTTCCGCAAGAGCTCCTTGAAATTCAGGTTTGCTCGAATCAGGAATATTTTCCCGAACCGTCTCTTCAAGAAAGCGTCGGATCGGAAGCGATCGTTCCCGAGATTCCGCGGGAACTTTATTTTTCCGACACGATTGATTACCCTACGGAAATGAGGGCATTGACGCGAACGGAAGATGCGGCGATTGTTCTCCGCACTCGCAAGACGACAAAAAAGGCCTCTCCCGACCGCTAGCCGTTTGTCATATTCGAGGCAGGGCGATATTACTTGTACTGTCTCCGTTATTGAAACGGAACTTTGGATTAAGGCTGTAGACTGTAGGCCGTAGGCTGTAGGGCCCGAATTCCAACCGTTCCCTACGGTCTATAGCCTACAGCCTTGCCGCAGTTTTCGGGCTTCCATTGAGAAACAAGGCAGCATAAGTGAGACAATACAATTACAATGAAACTCGGCATCATCAGCGACACGCACGGCCTTGTTGCCCGAACGAAGGCGGCGATCGACCTTTTTCGCGATCAGGAGGTCGACCGGATATTACATTGCGGCGACATCGGGACGATCGAGATCATACGGCTGTTCCAGGAGATTCCGACCGATTTCGTTTTTGGAAATTCCGACCCTCGCACGGAAACCTTGCGAAGGGAAATTCTGGCCGTCGGGCTGCATTGCCAAGATTGGTTCGGGACCCTTGAATCGGAAGGGAAACGAATCTGTTTCCTGCACGGACACCAAAACGGACGCCTCGAGCAGGAAATCGCGAGCGGCCAATGGGACCTGATCTGCTTCGGGCATACCCATGTGCCGGACCTGCAACTGTTCGGAAAGACGTTGCTCCTCAATCCCGGAGCGGTGCAGCGGACGCCGTCCCCTTCCGTCGCGATCGTCGAACTCCCGGAGATGACCGTAAGAATCTGGCCGATCGGGTGAGTGGGAAGTAGGAAGTGGGAAGTGATGAGTGGGAAGGTTCCGATTCCGAGTCTTCTCACTTCCTATTCCGTGTCAGTTTTCGGTTCCGAAACCGCTGTTGGGACGATTTCGGTGATGTTGCCGATATCGAGCGACTTGTTGCCGACATACACCTTCGGGCTGCCGTTCTCGAAGACGACCCGATCGACGACACCGGAAACCGTGTTGCCAAGCTCGTCGGTTCCCGTCACGGTTTTGCCGATCAGGTTTGAGGCCGTCGCAACCGACTGGCCGAGCATGATCGCATCGAGACTGGTCGCGAGCTTGTCGTTGGAGACGATCTGCCGCATTTGGTTGATCTGGTTCAACATGTCCGTGTTTTCCATCGGATTGAGCGGGTCTTGGTTTTGCAGCTCCGCGATCATCAACTTGAGGAAATCCTCGACCTTGAGGTTTTCGAATCGGTCGGCGGTCGAGCTTGACGAAGACGACGACGTGTAGGATTCGACACGGTAATCGGCGATACTGAAATTATTCGTGATGTCGGCCATTGTTTAGTGGAGGATAGAGGACGGGAGGGGGAGAAGAATTGAAAATTGAAAATGATGAGGGACTTGCGACCTGATGCCTGGGACCTAAAGTCTGGTGCCTGGGCCCCGAAGCCTACTCCTGATTTTCGCTTGCCGGACCGACGTTGACCACTTCAAAGGATTCGAGGCGGATGCCCTGTTCGGCGAGTCGCTCGCGCAATCCGTCGAGGTTTTCCAGCAACACGGTTTTAGCCGATTCGGTCTCCGTTTCGATCTGGGCGTTAAAGGTTTTGTTCTTAACTTGAATTTTGAGGCTCAGCGAACCGAGGGCTTCCGGATGCAGCTTCATCCGAATGGTTCCGCTTTGATTCGCCGCCGATTGGCAGGCGTTGGCAACCCGTTGAACCAGCCGAACCCGGTCGATCTGTTCGAGCATCGGCTTTTCCCGGGCCGCAGGGGCCGAGGCGTTCGCTGCGGAGTTGACCGAAGCGGCGTTGGTCGTTGCGGGATCGCGAAACTGCGATTGCGCGGCGAGGGCTTCTTTCGCGGTTTCTTCCGCCGAAAATCGCCGGCGGTTGCGCGAAGCGAGCACATGATCGAGCGCGGAAACGAATGAGGGAACGGCCTTTTGCGGTTTTTGTTCGAGCCAATTCGAATCGAGCGGAATCCCGTTTTCGGACGACGACCGTTCGCCCTGCGACGACGATTCGCTTTGCGACGACGGTTGTTCCGGGGACGAATCGTTCCCGGAAGCCAATTCCGTTTCGGCGGCGGTCGGCGATTTCGGGGGTGCCGTTTCCGGGAATTCCAACAAATCGGCAAACGGCAGCGTCGCGGGCTTCGAGCCTTTGTCCGATGCTCCCCAACCGTTCGAAGAGTCCGAACGGTCCGGTTCGTCGGAACCGAAACGTCGCGAAACCTGCTTCCCTTCGCCGGTTTGTGGATTCCGGACATTGCGAACGGCGCCCGTCAACGCGCCCGAAATGTCCGAATAGGAGGCGAGCAGCGACAACTGTCGCGGGGTCGTATTTGGATCGCGAATTTCAAGAGCCGGGTTGCCGTTCGGGGAAAATTGCGGCGTCGATTGAACCGATGTTTTCGGTTGGACCGCCGTCGGTCCGGTCGTCAGTGCCGCGGTTTCGACCGGCGGCTTCAATTGCGCTTGAACGGTTTGCTGTTCGGAAGCGACAACGGCGACACTGACCGGCGGAGCGGCGACGGCCTGTGCTTGAGGGAGCGGATTGGCAATCGCCGCCTGATTCGAACCGCCGTTGGACGCGACGAACGACGAACCGATCGCCGCGGCCTGGGCGAGGCCGACCATATTCGTCGCGACAGGTTCCCCGCCGGAAAGCGAGGCCGCGATTGCCCCCGGATTCGCGACCGCTGCGGCCGCCGCCGATTGTTCGTCAAGTTGTTCGTTGAGTAATCTTTTTTCGAGAGAACTGTCCTGCTCTTGCAGATTCAGTTCCTTTTGATCCGCGATTTTATTCAGCTCCCGGCGTCGCTCGGCCCCACCCTCGGGCGAAACCAATTCGAAAAGCGATTCGTGCAGGGTTTTCTGCCGTTGAACCGCGTCGCGTTCGGCTCGCGTCTCTTGCGAAGAATCGCGATCCTCTTCCGAATCGCCGGACATTTTCCGCAGATGCGCCAAAAACGTGTCGATCTGGGCGAACTCCAACTGATAATTCCCCGTCCGCGAGGAGGAATCATTCGTCGAAATCAAGGTTGTCAGAGAAGAGGAAAACATGTTAATCGTATGTAATATCCGGACCGACACACGCGCTGCCTGGTTTGTCGGTTCAATCCTGAAATCGCTGCAAGGCCGTAGGCTATAGACTGTAGGGAACGGTTGGAGTCCGAAACCTACAGCCTATGGTCTAATTCAATTGTTGTTTCGCTTCGTCGGTGATCAGGGACTCCGGCTCGCCGTCGCCGACACGGCGGAAAATGTCGGCGATTTCCTCGATGTCCTCATCTTCCCGCAGCACGTTGAGCAGCTTTTTGCGACGAGTTTCGTCCATTGCCCGGAGGAGTAGGACGACACGTTCGACCTGCTTGTCCTTAATCATGATGAGGACATGCTTTCGCGCCAATTCCGGGTCCAAAGCCTCGAACATCGCGACAAGTTCGGTAAATCCTCTGCTCTTTGCCTGTTCTTCTAAATCGGCAATTCTTTTCTCGAAATTGAGGACGACCTCGTCAAACTGCTTTTTCCGGTCCTCTTGTTGGCGGACTTCGGCGAGCAAAATATTTTCGGCTTGACCCACTTTCGATTTGTCGTAATCTTCCCGAAGCCCCCGTTCTGCCCGCATTCTCAAAACTTCGTCGTAGGACATCTGCTGGACCTTCGCCTCGACCTGTCTTCGCAGAATTTCTTCCGATTGAAAAAGGTCGAATCCCTGGGCGATCGCGATCATCTGGTTCAACTTGTTCTTGTTGATCTGCCAGGCGTAGGCGAGGTACGACAACAAAATAACCTGTGCAAGAAACAGACTCGCCGCAAGGTACAGCATCCCTGTTCCGGTTATCTTCAATAAGCGGTCCATACGCAGACTTATTTCGAAATGAAATTACGTACAAAAAACTAGTCGGGCGTATTATAGACAAGTTTGCGAAATCCTCAAAGAGCGATTTTTTCACACAACAGCCTTTTTATATATTGGTTAGTTAGTCGCGAATCTATTAGCGTAATTGTCTGCCCCGTTTAGCCGAGCGGCGAAGACGCCGGTGTACCAACGGACTGCAACCTTGCTGATTTCCGACCGTGTACAAGGTCCGCAAGCTACGCTTCACTACACTTGCGGCTCTTTTTTTTGACACGGCTTCGAAAAGCAAAAAAACTCCGAAAAATAATATTGACAACAAAAGTTTTAATCGTATACTGTATTATGTCGATAGGACAGTAGCCGCGATCCTCAAGATTTTGATTCAATACAATGTTTTTACAAATTGATTTAGCCGGTTCCGTTGCGATTTACGAGCAGGTTGTGCAGCAAATCAAGTTTGCGATCGCTTCGGGTACGATTTTGTCCAACGAGCTGATCCCTTCGGTTCGGGAACTTTCCCGGCAGCTGGCGATCAATCCGAACACCGTTGCCCGGGCCTATCGGACCTTACAAGACGAAGGGATCGTCTACAGTCGTCGCGGCATGGGCCTCGCGGTCGCCGACGAATCACAGCATCGCTGCAAAACCGAACGCAGATCATGGTTCGAGGAGCAATTCCGCAAGCTATTCGAAGACGCCGTCCGCAGCCGGTTGGATTGGGACGAAGTCCGGGAAATCGTCAACCAACAACTTGGAAAATATAATCCTCAACTCGCCCCAAGCGTCAGCGCGGGGGGATAAAATTGCGTGCGTATCAATATCACCCCGCGCTTACGCTTGGGGCTAGTTTATATATTTTTTTGGAGAATGATCGATGCAAACCGTTCTTGAGTTGAATCATGTTTTCAAACGCTTCGGACGCAACCATGCTCTCGAAGACGTCTCCTACTCCGTCGAGCCGGGAACGGTGTTCGCCCTGCTGGGAGAAAACGGGGCCGGGAAAACGACCACGATCCGGATTCTGCTCGGGATGTGCGATCCGGACTCCGGAAGCGCGAGCGTACTCGGGCTCGACAGCCGTCGGGACGACATCGCGATCCGTCAGCGGATCGGCTACGTTCCGGAACAACCGTCGCTTTACGATTGGATGAACGTCGAAGAGATCGGCCGCTTCGCCGCCTCGTTCTACCCGGACGGTTATTGGCCGGAATACGGTCGGTTGGCCCACGGGTTCGACCTGCCGTCGAAAACGAAAATCAAGAATCTCTCGAAAGGGATGAGGGCGAAAGTTTCGCTCTCCCTCGCCTTGGCCCACGATCCGGAACTGTTGATTCTCGATGAGCCGACCTCGGGGCTCGATCCGATGGTGCGACGTTCGTTCCTCGAAAGCATGGTCGATCGGGCGGCCGCCGGAAAGACGGTGTTTCTTTCCTCGCACCAGATCGCCGAGGTCGAACGGGTCGCCGACGCCGTCGCGATCATGAAAAAAAGCCGTATCCAGTTGGTCGAAAAGCTGGACGTTTTGAAATCGACCTCGCATGTGATCACGGCGACGTTTTCGGAAGACGCGAAGCGGCTCCCGGATGGTACGGCGGACTTTTCGGCCCCGTTCGAGAAAATCGTCCAACAGGAAACCAACGGCCGGGAAACCCGGCTGCTCGGCCGCGGTCTCGACCCGGCGGCCGCCGCCGTGCTGCAAGGCGACCCGAACATCGGTCGCTTCGAAATCCGCTCCCCGAACCTGGAAGAAATTTTCCTCGCGTATATGAATCAGGAATAGTGAGAAGTGGGAAGTGGGAAGTGAAAAGTTCCTATTTCCTACTCTTCACTCCTTACTTCCCACTCCCCACTTCCCACTTATCATGTATACCGCGATTTTTTGGAAAGAATATCGGCAGCAGTTTACGCTTTGGGCGGCGATGTTTCTCATGCTCATCGGCTTTCAAATGCTGACGGCGTTCCCTTACGTCTGGGTTTCGTCCATTCCGGAGGTCCCCACCTCGGGAGCGTTTTTCCTGATCGCGCTGGTCTTCTCGGCTCTTTATACGATGACTTCGGCGGGGCTCCTGTTCTGCAACGAACATGAGGAAAAGACGTATTCCCTGATCCGCAGCCTGCCGGTTTCCCGTAAGTCGTTGCTCGCCGGGAAGCTGGGCTGGTTGCTCGCGGGGAGCACCGCGTTTCTCGTGCTCGGACTGCTGGTGACGTTGCCGTGGGTGGTGATGTGCGAAAGTTTCGGCGTTGCCGACAATCGATACAATGCTTTTTCCGCATCGTTCACCGATTCGGCCTGGCAGGGGCTTTGGGTGCCGGTCGGCTGTCTTCTTTACCCGATGTGTTGGGGACTGCTTTTCTCGACGCGGCTGCAAAATCAAATGCAGGCCGCGTTGGCGACGATCTTTTTTTCGCTCTTTACTTTTTGGTGTACGATCGTTCCTCTTCAGTCGCTCATCATGGAGATGGATCGGACCGATGTTCCCGATTGGCCGTGGTTGCTCGCGATGGGACTCTCTTGCATCGGGATCACGCTCCTGGCCGGCGGGTTCGGCGTGTACAGCGGGTCTCGTTGGTTCGACATTTGGATCGACAAGGGGAGCCGCTTCGCCGGGGACGAGCCCTCGATTTCGCAAACCGCCCGGAGCCGTGCGGCGGAATACGAACGGCTCGCAACGGCAAGGTTTCACAAACGGGGCGAGTTTTTCGCGTTGTATCGGCATGTTTTCCGGCAATCCCTGACCTTTTTCCAAAGTGTGATTTGGATCAACGTCGTCTGTATCGTTTTAATCGCGATTTGCAATAATAGGGGCATTCAATCCGCCCGAGATTCTTTTCCGCAGTCTCTCAACACGATTTTGGAAGTTGTTGTCGGCGTCAGTTACTGTTCGTTGTTCGTGGTTGCGGTCGCGTTTTGCGGGAGCGTGTTTTCGGCGGACCAGCGGACCCGGGCCGCGTTTCTCGCCGATCGGGGGATCGCACCGGGCAAAATTTGGTGGAGCCGCTTCCTCGCCTTCCTGACGGTCTGGACCGGCTGCATCATTTTCGATTTTTTTCTGTTCAGTTTCTCGTTCTCGGGAAAAGCGCTCGATGCTCTCGCGGAGCATCCGGAGGGAATGCCGATGGTGTTCGGGTTCTTGACGATCCCGCTCCTGATCGGGACGCTTGTCTCGATGCTTTTCCGTTCCCGGATCGTTTCAATCCTCGTGACCGCGGCGCTCACCTGGGGGTTCATGATTTGGCTGACCTTGGTGGGGGTTTATTTTCAAGACGGGTCCAACATGCACGGGGGGCTCTTCGATTTCATCGCTAAACAATATCACTGGCTTTGGTATGCGGCGCCGATCCTGCTCGGCTGGCTGGTCGCCTCGCGGTTGCGGTGCGACGATTGGCTGCGCGGCCGCTCACTTTGGAGATCACGTCGCCCGGTGGTTTGTTGCATCGTGTTGCCTTTCGTCGTGATTTGCTGCGTGATTCCATTTTACCGGATTTACTCGGTCCGGCTGGTCGATTACGGTTATCGGGCCGCCCCCGAAGCGCTGAGACCCGGCTTCGATTCCAGCCCCGGATCCATTGAAATCAGGGGCTTTCTTTGGGAGCAATGCGGTTTTAACGATGATCTGATCGACTTCAAAGAACTGCGATCGCATATTCGGGACATCGAGGACTCGTTTACCGACCCGAGCGAGGCGGACCTCGCCTCTTGCTATTGGAATATGGAGTCCCATGTCCGTCAGGGTCTGGAGTGGCGGCTGCGCCTGATCGATCTCGCGAAAGAGGAACTCGAAGTGCAAGCGCAAAGAGAAGGGACTTATCAACTGAAATACCATTCTCGCGTAACCGTCGATCTGGACCGGGTCGACCCGAAGCTTCTCGATCAGGGGATCGCGATACTCGAATCGCTCGAAGAGGACCATGTGCCGTTCTCCGAACGGTTCAAGCGGGTCTACGAAGTCGATTACCGCCGCATCAAGTTCGGGCAAATTCCGTATCCGCTTGACAGGTACGTCCGCAAGGAGCCTGACATCGCGATGTTCTTGAGAAAATCGTTGTTTTGGGAGCGAATCCGGATGCTCCGATTGCTGGATAACGCCTTTCAGATCAATTGCCTTTTCGCGGATCGGATGGAAAAGGCCGTTTTTCACGGCAAAGGGGATTTGCCGTACCTCATGAATCAGGCAATAGACGAACTGATCGGGCAAAGTCATCTCTGGAACAACATCTTTCTCACAAGTCCCATGACTTTTGACACTCCGCATGCTTACTACCGTCTTTATCATAGTGAACTCAAGACTCGGTTTACGATTCTCCGGTTTGCCTTGTTGAAGTACCGCATCCAATACGGGGTGTTGCCGGAAACGCTTGAGGAATTGAAAACGGTCGGCTACCTGAAGGAGATTCCGAAAGTGCCGTATTACGATCAGCCGTTTTATTACGATCCGCATCCGGACGGGTCGGAGCCGGATTATGACAAATCGACCCAGCACCGCCGGGGAATACCGTACCTTTGGGCTCCGGGAATCGTCGGGCGAAATGAGGTCCAGCCGAAACCGTTTCGCGAAGAGACCGATGCGGGGGGGAGCATCCGACGGGTTTGGCTGAAAGACGACAATGGGAAGAATGAAAAGCTCGGCGAATATTTCGATTTGGGTATGTGGTCGAAAAAGGAGCAGAAAGGCACACCACCGTCTCCGATTTTGTGAACGGGTCCGTTTAGCCGAGCGGCGCAGACGCCGGGGCCCTGACGTGTTTGGTGCTTATATCGTAGCTTTTTGTGAGGAATTTATGAAACTGACTCGATGCGGTTTATGTGGTTTGATGACGATTCTTTTCATTGCCTTGGCGGCGTTTTCCTCCGCCCAAAACGAGGAGGCCGCCAAAGAAGAGGCTCGTAAAAAGGCCCGTGACGCCCAACGTGCGGCGATGCGTTCCCCCGCAATGCGGGAAACACAGAAAAGCGGAATGAAACGGATGATGCGTTCCCTCTGGACCGGCGAGAACTCGAATCTTATCGTGATGAGGTTGCTGGAGAATGATGATTCCCGGGAAGGGCTCGGTATCTCGAAAGAGCAGAACCAAAAAATCCAGGATCAGGTGAAAAACGTGTTCGCGAATATTCAGGGCGATCCGGCGTTCAAACCGATCCAGGATGAAATGGAAAAGCTAAGAGAGGCAAATCCCAGCGGTCTGTTCGGGGAAAATGCCTCGGAAGAAACACAAAAGAAGTTTTCCGATCTGCAAATGAAATTGCAGGACGCCATGCTCAAAAAAATGAACGACATCGTCAACGAGAACCTGACGCCGAAACAAATGAAAAAGGTCAAGGAATTTCAGATTTCGATCATGTCGGAAATTCCGATCTTTTCGCCGAATATGTTCGAGGCTCTCGACCTTTCCGAGGGCCAGAAGAAACAACTCGGCGACATCAAAAAAGAGTTGGAGCCGGAATTCGAGGTGAACCTGAATCGATTAGTGGACACACATGCCCAATTCGCGGAAAAACTTCAGGACGAAATCGGGGATCAACTGGAAGGCGTGACCGATCCCGAGGAACGGAAAAAAATCATGGAGAGGGTCACGAAAAAAATTCGGGAATCGAATCCTGGACTTCAAAAGATGGAGAATGAAGTCATGGAATCGGGAAAAGCGTTTATAAACAAACTGAAATTCAAGATGTTCGATGTGCTTAGCGACGAACAGATGGAGCGGATGGGGGAGTTGATCGACAACCCGCCGGATTACGTGAAAAGGCTGATCGAGCGCATGCACAAGGAAATGGGATCGAACGACGCGGCCGGTTCATCCGGCGAATGGCAGCCGGGTCTGAATTCCTGGAAGCCGGGCGAGCCGATTCCGGAAGAGTACCGCAAAGAACGGCAGGAGCGAAAAAACCGGTTTCCCAAAAAACAGTAGCGAGCATGAGCCGTGTCCAAGGTCCGCAAGTTGCGCTGCGCTACACATGCGGCTCTTTGTTTGCCCCTACACGCGGCGACCGTCGAGCCAGGTTTCGAGGACCTTTGTTTCGTGGAGTGCCTCGACCGGGCAACGCAAGATGTCGCGGTCCAAAATGATGAAATCGGCCAGCTTGCCCGGCTCGAGCGATCCTTTGTCCGCCTCGCTCCGCAAGACGAACGCGCTGTCGATCGTGTAAAAGCGGATCGCCTCTTCCCGCGTGATCCGCTGTTCCGGCGTGAGCGGCGCGTCGGTCCAACGCGGCATGCGCGTGAGCATCGTTTCGATCCCGAGGAACGGATCGTACAGGTTGATCGCCCGTTTCGGGTCGATTTTCAACATGTGGTCCGAGCCGCCGCCGATCGCGATTTTTTTGTCCAACAGCGTCCGGTACGGTTGAAACCATTTTAGCCGTTTTTCCCCGAAATGGTCCCGCAACGTCGCCCCGTCCAAATACAACCAGGCCGGTTGCATGTCGACGACGGCGCCGATACGACCAATCGTTTCGATCGCTTCCGGGAACATGAAATTTCCGTGACAGATGCCCGGCCGGACGGTTTTGACCGGGATCTCTTTGTCGACCTCGGCGTAGGCCCGGACGAGCACCTCGAGCGCCCCGTCGCCGACACAATGTACCGACGGCTGCATGCCGCTCCGGACGGCCGCCCTCGCGAACCGGGTCAACTTCTCCTCCGGAATGAAAAGCATCCCTTTGTATTCCGGGTCGGTGATTTTGTAAATCGGGCTCTCCCCCCACGGCTCCCGCATCCGCGCGCTGCCGGTCAACATGCCGCCGTCGAGAAACATCTTGACCCCGCCGACCCAGAGGAAATCGTCCTTTTTCGAGACCGGCGAGTTCGCAATCCGTTTGACCTTCGCCTCGATTTCCTCGGAACTTAGTTTCGAGTTGATTTCGTGATAGGCGTAAACCCGGCAGCTGAGCTCTCCGGCATCCCGCAGCGCCTGGTACAAGGCGATGTCGCTTTCGAGCGCGTTGCGGTCGGAGGTTGTCGTAATGCCGACCGAATTGTAGGCCGCGAACAGCTTTCGCATTTGCGCTTTTTGCGACTCGAAGTTCGTTTTGCCGGTGTCCGGGACGAGAAAATTTCCGACGGCGGTGCAGTTGCGCAGCATTCCGGTCGGCTCGTTCGTCGCCGGATCGCGTTCGATCATGCCGAGGCCGCTGTCAGGGTGATCGCCGGAATCCTTGGTGATGTTGAATTTCGCGAGCGCGAGGGAATTGAGCATCGCATCGGGTCCGGTCCGCATAAACGCCGGATGCTCCGGGGTCGCGGAATCGAGTTCGGTGCGGCTCGGGTATCGCTTTTCGCGCAGCCGGGTAATGAAAACCTGCTGCAGCCCGATCCAATCCCCTTTCGGCACGACGGCGGTTCGCGATTGGAAATAGGCGAGGACTTCGGCCAAGGTTTCCATTCCCGGGATTTCGTGGTCCAACTCGTACATTGCGGCGGCAACCGGATGGGCGTGCGAATCGATGATGCCCGGCATCACCGTTTTTCCGGCGAGGTCGACCCGTTCGGTTCGCGGCCCGGCGAGCGCGAGCACTTCGGCGTCAGAGCCGACCGCGAGAATCCGGTTGCCGGAAACGGCGAAGGCTTGGGCGATCCGGAAATCGCGGTCGACGCTCAAGACCTTCCCGCCGAAAAATATTCGGTCCGGCGGCGGGCCGGCGGCCGCGAAGCCGCTTTTCCGGAAAAAGCAGAACGAGGAGAGAACCGGAATCGAAAACCCGAGAAACGAACGACGGCTGAACAGTGACATAAAAGATCTCAAAAAAACGGGAACGAGGATATCGGCCAAAAACAGATGCAGACTCAATTATTGAATATATCAAATTTAAAACCGCCTGCAAGAAAGCCGACAAGGATTACAGGATGATTGCAAAGTCGAAATTTTGGAAAAAAATATCGAATCGGGCAGCAGCCGGAAGCGTCAGCGCCCGGTTTTCCAATGCGGAAATGCGGGACCAACACGGCGCTGACGCTTGGGCTGCTGTTTGCCGTGCTCGACTTTGCAGTCCTCGTAACCCGGCGGGACGCCTTCTTGTTGCCGTTCGTGATTTCATGTAAAATGTCGGCTTGGTGTTTTTCTCATTCTCTTCTCACTCCGCTCTAGCGATGAAATGTCAACAGTGTGATCGTCCGGCGACGTTCCATATTACGGAATTGACCGGCAGCAAGCCGCAGGAATTGCATTTGTGCGAGGAGCACGCCCGGGTTTATCTCAACGAGACGGGGGATCCGGGCGAAGCCGCTCCCGGAATCGCGGCCTCGCTCGCCCAAAATATGGCCCAACAACTGGCCTTGAACCAGGCGGCGGAAGACCTGAAAGGGATCGACCAGAAAACCTGCCCGATCTGTGGGATCACGTTTTTCGACTTTCGCAGCAAAGGCCGGCTTGGCTGCCCGAACGATTACGTCTGTTTCGAGGAACAGTTGGAGCCGCTGATTTTGAATATACACGGCGAATCGCGGCACGGCGGCAAAACGCCCCGTCGGCACGGGATGAGTTCCGGCCAGCGAACGACGCTGATTCGTCTGCGCCGCGAACTGGAAGAGGCGATCGCCAAAGAGGAGTACGAAAAAGCTTCGGAACTTCGGGATTCGATTAAAAAGATCGAAACGACGGAACAGACCGTTTCCTGATTTGCAATCGAACAGCGCAATCAGAGCCGCGACCGTGAGGGAGCGGTTTAGATCAATTCAAATTCGTCGTACCGGTGCTCCGCTCCATTGGTCGCTACTTTTCAAGGGATGAGCCCCGTATACAAATTTTTGAACCGCTCCAGGGGCAACCGCTTCCTTACGGGCGCGGCTCCGATTTGTTTTCTGAAACCCAATCATGTCCGGGAACAAAATTTCGATCGAGGAGTTGCGGGAGCAGTTCGACAACGATGTCGAGCGATTTGCCGACGAGCGGATCGGACAGACGACGACCGTTGACGCAGGACTGGCTCTTTCAATGATCGAAGAGTCGATTTTCCGGCTTTCTCCGAACGCGAAGCGAATGTGTGATATCGGCTGCGGGGCGGGAAATTTTTCGCTTCGGGTTGCCCGAAAGCTGCCGCAGCTGAAATTGACGCTGCTCGATTTGAGTCGTCCGATGCTCGAACGGGCCAACCAACGCCTTGCGGCCGAGGGCTTTCTCGTCGAAGAATCGATTCAATCGGATATCGCCCAGGCCGTTTTGCCGGAAAATCGTTTCGATGTCGTTCTCGCCGCCGCTTCGTTGCATCATCTTCGGACCCGGGCCGATTGGAAAAGTGTTTTCGCCCGCGTTTACCGTTCCCTGGTTTCGGGAGGCTCCTTTTGGATATGGGATCTGATCCGGCACGAAAACGAAACGATTGAAGCCGTGCAGAAGGAACGGTATGCCGAGTATTTGACCGGGCTGAAAGACAAGGCTTACCAGGAGCACGTTTTCGAGTACATCGAACGAAGCGACTCACCGGAAACGGTTGCCTTTCTCATGCACGCTCTTGAAGAGGCCGGTTTCCGCGAAATCGACCTCCTGCACAAGAATGTCGTTTTCGCCGCCCTGTTCGCGAGAAAAGATTGAACGGCAGGGAATATAGAGAGTATTATTCGCACAATTGCGTTGGCATATCGTATGATCGCCGGATTGGCAAAAATGTCGGACAACGAAATTTCTTATCAGTAGGGGGCGGAATGGGGCCGCACGGAGCCGCAAACGGCATTCGGCAAGAAAAGAAAAAAGGGCTGTAAACCTTGAATTTACAGGCCCTTGCGAGAGGTTGCGGTTTCTTGCGAAGTACTCGCAAAACCGCTGAAATACCGAACCCCGGACTTGAACCGGGACATCCGTAAGGATAGCAGATTTTGAGTCTGCCGCGTCTGCCATTCCGCCAGTTCGGCTCGAAAACCACTTGTAATTTAGCCGAATTCGATCTTTTTTCAAGGGGGGAATGATCGTTTGCACAAGGAAGGCTGCGTTCTGTGAACGCGGTTACGCTCACAGCGAGAAAACCTCCCGTTTGAAAAGGAACGCAAACCGCACTCACAGAGTGCGGCTCGTTTTCGAGGCTCGCCGCGCTACAACGAAAGCGGCTCATTGGCCAATTGCCGTTCGCTGCGGGTCAGGTCGTAAATGTCGCGCATGAGCTGAATGTCGCAAGGACGCTGCTCGACGTTGCGGCGGGCGAACATCCGGGCCTGGGACGCGATCATGACCTCGACCGTCGTTTCCGTGACCTGGCCGAACGAGCGGGCGTAATTGACGAAACTCGGGACGTTCGTCGTCACGAAACCGTAGACCATGCTGCACGAGCCGATGATCTTGCCGGTAAAGATGCTCGTGTTGATCGCCGTCTTCGAATAATCCCCGATCACGCAGCCGAGAAACTGCATGCCCGATTTGACCTTGCGGCCGGAAAACTCGGTTGTCACTTCCCCGTAAGTGTTCTTCAAATCGCTGTTGCAGGTCCCCGCCCCGAGGTTGATCCAACTTCCGAGATAGGAATGACCGAGAAAGCCGTGGTGCTGCTTGTTCGAATACGACTCGATCGTCGAAGCCTCGACCTCGCCGCCGACCTTGGCCGTCGACATGATCGCGACAAAATCCTTGATCGCGGCATGTTCGAGGACCCGGGTTTTTTCGCCGACGTAAACCGGCCCTTTGATAAAACAGTAAGGCCCCATGTTGACCTCGTCGTCCAAAAGGATCGGGCCGTGCTTGGTGTCGAAAATATGGTAATTGCCGATCACGACGTTTTCGGCGGCGAAGACGCCGTCTTCGATCTCCTTGTAACGACCGCTTTTCAAGCGGTCTTCGAGGTTGTCGGAAAGAGTTTTGAGCTGGAACCGGATCAGATCGTGCGTGTATTCGAGCAACGGAATGTTAACATCCAACATATCGAGCTGCATGTCGCCGATGATCCCGAGCAGTTGGCCTGAACCGACCGGTTGGCTCGGAATCGGGCAGATCGGCGCGGTCAGCAAAACGGCGGCGATCTGGTGTCCGTTCATCACAATGCCGCTGCGCCCCTGGTCGATCAGCCGTTTGAAGCGTTCGAGCAATTTGACGTGTGGGACGGCCCGGGCGTTAATGAGCAGGAACGGCCCGTCGCGCTCCCCTTTTTCCGGCGTCCAAAGGTCGGGATAATCGAGCGAGACGCTTTCCCGAAGGTGAGGCCGGACGACCGCCTCGACGGTCGTGCCCATGCGGCGGACAAGATCGATCAGCCGGTACGTGCCGACATTCAAACCGAAAGCCGGCTTACTGACCGTGATCGGGTACAGCTGCGTAACGCTCGAATCTTCAAAAAGGATGATATGCATGATCGGGGAAGGGAAAAACGGAGCTGTTCGCAATGAACTACGTCAAAAACGCAGATGTCATTTCGACTGAAACGCAGCGTAAGGAGAAATCTCACCCTCGCGAGAGGGCTGGGAATTCCAAGTCTTTGGGCGAGGGTGAGATTTCTCGCTCCGCTCGAAATGACGCGGTAATTTGTGATCTGTTCCTAATGACTCAAATTTTGTCAAAACAGCCAAAATCTCACCCCAAATTATAGGCCGCGATTCTCGCGGATAAAACCTTTTTTTCAAAAAAATCCGGAAAATCGGCAAAATATGACGATTTTTCGGATTAGAAAAGAAATGCTCAATTTCAGGACGGTGCCGATCATCTTTTCGGTTTCTCCTCTTTTGATTCTAAGGATCGTAAGTTTGTTCTTGGCAAAAACGCTTCCTCCTTATATGATTGGTAGAGTTGGTCTTGTTATTCTGAAACACCCTGTTTTGTCGATTTTGATTTCTCCGAATGCCTTCTCCGATCCGTTTTATTTTTGCTCTGCACAATCATCAGCCGATCGGAAATTTCGGGCATCTGTTCGAACGCTCTTACCAGGAAAGCTATCTCCCGTTTCTGGACGTTTTTTCGGAATATCCCGCCGTCAAGCTGACGCTGCATACCAGCGGCTCGCTCGTCGAATGGTTGGCCGTCGAGCATCCGGAATACCTTGACCGCCTCGCCGGGCTGGTCGCCGAACACCGGGTCGAGATCGTCGGCGGGCCGTTTTTCGAGCCGGTTCTCGCGATGCTCCCTTCGCGGGACCGGATCGGACAGATTCGGAAATACGGCGATTGGCTCCGAACGCGGCTCGGGGCGAGCGTTCGCGGCATCTGGACGCCCGAACGGGTTTGGGAACAATCGTACGTCCGGGACCTGGCCGAAGCCGGAATCGAATACACGATTCTCGACGACAGTCATTTCAAAAATGCCGGCGTCCCCGAATCGGCTCTTTGGAAGCATTATCTGACGGAAGACGAAGGCAAAACGCTTTGCATTTTCCCCGGCAGCGAGCCGCTTCGGTACTTGATTCCGTTTCGACCGATTGAGGAAACGCTCGAATATTTCGCCCGACAGTCGGAGTTGCATCCGGGAGCCGTTCTCGTGCACGGGGACGACGGCGAAAAATTCGGCAACTGGCCCGAGACCTACGGCACGGTGTTCGGCGAACGCTGGTTGCACCGCTTTTTCCAAATGCTTTCCGAAAACGCCGATTGGGTCCGTTCGACGACCCCGGGCGAGACGATCGACGCCGTCGAACCGCTCGGAACCGTCTATTTGCCCGACGGCAGTTACCGCGAAATGACCGAATGGGTTTTGCCGCCCGAAAGTCAAAACGATCTCCGCCGGATTTCGAAGGAAATGGAACATCACGGACTTTGGCCGACGATCCGCAAGTTTATTCGCGGCGGTTTTTGGCGGAATTTCAAAGTCCGGTATCCCGAATCGAACGAAATGTATGCCCGGATGATGTACATCAGCGCCCGGCTGCAACGGCTCGAGCGGGAGGGTCGCAATATCGACCCCGCGAAGCTCGAACAGGCCCGCGAATCGCTGTATCGCGGCCAATGCAACTGCGGCTATTGGCATGGGGCGTTCGGCGGGGTTTATCTGCCGCATTTGCGAAACGCCGTTTTCCGCGAGCTGATTCAAGCGGACGAGGCGTTGGATGCTGCCGAAAACCTCCCGAAATCCCGGGTCGAAACCGAGGTCGGCGATTTCAACTTCGATGCCCGGAGCGAAATCAAACTGGAAAACGAAAACCTGACCGCCTGGTTCGCTCCTCATTCGGGGGGGACGATGTACGAACTCGATTTGAAATCGATCGCCCACAATCTGCTCGCGACGATGACCCGTCGCCCGGAACCGTACCATACCTTGATTCAATCCTCGGACGGGGAAACGCGAACCGACGCGAACGGCAACCGGATCGTTTTCAAGCAGGAAGGTTTGCACAACCGGGTCCAATACGATTCTTACCCGCGAAAAAGCCTCGTCGATCTGTTTTACGATGCCGATTTGCGATTCGAAACGGTCCGTTTCGGCAATGCTTGGCAACACGGCTCGTTCGTCGGAGCCGCCTACGATTCCGTGATCCGCAAAAAACCGGGCCGGCTCCAAGTCCTGATGTCGGCCGAAGGGATCGCCTACGGAGCGCCGATCCGGATTACCAAAGGGATCACCTTGAATGCTGGCGGGACGATGTTGGAGGTCGCCTACCGTTTGGAAAACCTGCCGCGCGATTATCGGATGCACTTTGCGATCGAACTGAATTTTGCTGGCATGCCGGGCGGGGCGGACGACCGCTATTTCCAAACGGCCGACGGCCGGAAGCTCGGCGATCTCGGCACGAATCTCGATTTGTACGAAGCCCGCGATTTGGCATTGGTCGACGATTGGCTCGGTTTGAAGACGAGCCTTGTCTTTTCGCGGGAAACGAATCTTTACGCTTTTCCGATTGAATCGGTCAGCCAATCGGACGGTGGTTTCGAACTGGTGCACCAATCGGTGTGCGTTCAGCCGCACTGGTTGATCGAACCGGACGAAAACGGAACTTGGGAAATCGAATTCGACTGGTCGTTCGAAACGGCCCAACATCCCACTTAGCCGGTACCCCGCGACTCGCTATTCTTTCGACGACGCGGCTGAACCTGGGAAACGTCGCGCCCTTCGGCCGTGCTTGGGGCGGAACCGAGCGGGTTCTCGAAACCGTCGAGCGGATCGCCGACCGAAATGTTTTGCAGCCGCTCTTTGACGCTTTTCAGGTACTCTTCGGAAATCTCGAAGCCGAGAAATTTCCGGTCGAGCTTCTTCGCGACGCACACGGTCGAGCCGCTCCCCAAAAACGGGTCGAGCACCTTTTCGCCCGGGTTGCTCGAAACCTTGATAATCCGCCCGAGCAACTGCTCCGGCATCTGACAGGAGTGCCAACCGGTCCGCTCCTTGAACGTGCCGCAAACTCGGGGAAAAAACCAGACATCCTCCCCTTCGGTAAAAGAGCCGAGCGCGTCTTGCGGCCGCAGAATCCAGGTATCGTCCGGCACCCGCCCTTTCGGGTTGGCCCGACGATCGCCGTACACCAGCTGCCGGGCGCTCGGAACCCGGATCGCTTCGTCATTGAAAGTGAACTTCGTCGCTTTTTTGACGAAATGAAAGAGATGCGTATGCGATCGGGTAAACTTTTTCGAGCAATGAACCCCGAACGTGTAGTACCAGACGACCCAACTGCGGCAGGTCAAGCCGAGCGTTCGGGTCGCGAGCACCTTCAGTTCGGCGGCGAAATCATCGCCGATCGCGAGCCAAAACGTGCCGTCCGGCTTGAGAATCCGGACGACTTCCCGCATCCAGTCCTCGGACCATTGGAGATAATCCCCGGCTGGCCGAGCATCGTTGTACTTGTCGTACTGATACCCGATGTTGAACGGTGGGTCGGCAAAAACGAGATCGACCTCACCTTCGGGCAACTGCCGCATCCCTTCGAGACAATCCTTTTGTGCAACCGCGTTCCAAACGATTTTTTTCATATTCCCTCAATTTAAACGGTACTCCGCGCTCACCATTTGACCGGTACTCCGCGAATTAGTGCTCCATTTCCCGGACCTTCGCTTCCAGATCTGCGAACGAAACGTCCTCCCCGCCGCCGGCGAACATCGGTTCCGGCTCCGAGCCGGTGTCCGGCTTGTCGTCGCGCCAAAGGGCTTCCTTATCGCACGTCGAGGCCGCGAATGTCGAACCCATTTGGCTGAGCGAACCGATGTCGATGATCAGGCTGACCGAGCCGTCGCCGAGAATCGTGCAGCCCGAGAAACCGTTCGCCTTGCCGACGTAATCGGGCAATCCCTTGATCACCGTCTGCTGTTGGCCGATGATCTCGTCGACGAAAATCGCGAACGAATGCCCGCTGTCTTCCGCGACGATCAAAATGCCGTCCTTGAGCCGCTCCGAATCCGGCGTCTGCGAAAAAACGTCGTACAACCGGACGATCGGCACCATCTCTTCCCGAAGCCGCAGGATTTCTTTGCCGTCGGGCGTGATCGTCACCTGTTTCATCGTCGGGACGAGGCTCTCCCGAATGCTCAACGTCGGAATCATATACCGGCTTTGGCCGACACGCACTACCATAGCGTCCATAATCGCGAGCGTCAACGGGATCCGCAAGATGAACGTCGACCCTTGGCCCGGCTTGCTTTGAATGTCGATCCGGCCGTTGAGCTTCTCAATGTTCCGCTTGACGACGTCCATTCCCACGCCGCGGCCGGAAATGTCGGTCACCTTATCGGCCGTCGAAAAACCGGGCTCGAAAACCAGCCGGTAAATTTTTTCATCGGGCCAATCCTTGACTTCCGGGCCCACGATCCCTTTTTCCAGCGCTTTGGCCATGATCCGGTCCCGGTTCAGTCCGCGGCCGTCGTCTTTAATCAGGATCCAAACCTCGCCCCCTTCGTGCCGGCCTTCGAGATTGACGACGCCGGTTTCGCTCTTGCCCGATTTGATCCGCTCTTCGGTTCCCTCGACGCCGTGATCGCAGCTGTTGCGGACGATATGCACCAACGGATCGGCGATCTGTTCGATCACGGTCTTATCGACCTCGGTTTCCTCGCCGATCAGGTTCAGTTTGATTTTCTTTCCCGATTTCGTCCCCAAATCATGCACCAAACGGATCATTTTGCGGAACGTCGCC
>JAVBQI010000041.1:0-43616 GCA_031549145.1 Thermoguttaceae bacterium
CGTCGCACCGACCCAAATCATTTTCGGCCGCTCCCGCAGGGCGGTTTCGCGGATCAGGTCCATATCGAAGCGTCCGGTCTCCGGGCTCGGACCATAGGGAATTTGGACATAGTCCGTCCCCGAAAAATTGACCTTCCAACCATGCGTCAAATGCCCGCCGCTGGGGACCGGCATTCCCATGATCTTATCGCCGGTTTTGAGGATCGCCCGATACACCGCCTGGTTCGCGGGCGAGCCGGAATACGGCTGAACGTTGGCGTGTTCGGCTCCGAAGAGTTTCTTGGCCCGGTCGATCGCGAGGTTTTCGATTTGATCGACGTATTCGTTCCCTTCGTAGTATCGTGCTCCCGGATAACCTTCGCAGTATTTGTTCGTCAGGTTCGAGCCGCACGCTTCCATAACCGAAAAGGAAGCAAAGCTTTCCGAAGCGATCATTTTCAAGGTGCTCGACTCATAGGCGATTTGTTGGCGAATCAGCTCGTAAACGCCCGGATCGGTATTTTTAAGGTGGGGATAACGTTCGGCGGTCTCTTTCATGGTTCGTGCTCTTTCGTGAGGAAGGATTTTCGGATACAATCGCAAGGACTTCAGTTTCAAAAAATCGACGTTTCAGTATATCCGAATCCCGTGTTTTTTTCGAGTCCCCCCGGTTTAAACGACTCGCTCTATTTCCTCAACGAAAATCTTTTTTCTCCCTTTCAAAAATGTCAACCATGATGCCGAAAAAAATCGTTTGTCTTTCGCTTCTTTCGATCTTCATTTTAGGATCGGTTGTTCTCTTGA
Organism: Thermoguttaceae bacterium; assembly: GCA_031549145.1. GTDB lineage: Bacteria > Planctomycetota > Planctomycetia > Pirellulales > Thermoguttaceae > JAVBSX01. Next base: position 784 of record JAVBQI010000041.1, read on the forward strand.
AAGCCGAAGAACCGGCCGGAAAGACCGGCGAACTCGTGCTTTGGAAAGACGGGGCTCCCAACGCTCTCGGCTCGGAAGCCAAAGACGTCCCGAAATTGCTCCTGTACCCGGCTCAAGGCGCGAACCGGACGAAAAAAGCGGTCGTCGTCTGCCCCGGCGGCGGGTACGGCGGCTTGGCGATGGACCACGAAGGGGACCAGATCGGGAAATGGTTTCAGTCGATCGGCATTTCCGCTTTCATTCTCGATTACCGACATCGGGGAAAAGGGTACGGGCATCCGAACCCGCTGCTTGATGCTCAACGGGCGATCCGGACCGTTCGGGCCAATGCGAAGGAATGGGATATCGACCCGGCCAAGATCGGGATCATGGGTTTTTCGGCCGGGGGGCACCTTGCTTCGACCGCAGGAACGCATTTCGACGACGGCAACGCCGCGAGCGCCGATCCGATCGAAAAAGTCGGTTGCCGCCCCGATTTCATGATCCTTTGTTATCCCGTAATCATGTTCAATTCCGAGTACACCCACAACGGGACGCAGAACAACCTGCTCGGAGCCGACGCCTCGAAAGAACTGGTCGATTTCTATTCGAATGAGAAAATGGTTTCGGACCGGACACCGCCGACCTTTATTTTTCAGACGGACGAAGACAAGCCGGTCCCGGCCGAAAACGCCGTCCAGTTTTATTTGGCGTTGCGGAAGCACAAGGTTCCCGCCGAGATGCACATTTTCGAAAAAGGCCCGCACGGAGTCGGCCTCGCCGCGAACATGCCGGGCAACAAGGTTTGGCCGGAACTGTGCCGCATTTGGCTCGAATCCCGGTAGTATGCGACAAGCCGAATCGCTTGCTCGCAAGCCTTTCGGGAGGTTGTCAAAACCCTGTCTGCAAGATTATAATAAGGTCGGTGTTTGAAAATTTTGCCGTCTGAGACCGCCGATCTGTTTTTTTCTTGAAATGCGAAGGAGCCGAATCATGCTCACCTCTTTTTTACAACTCCGTTTTTTTCCGATTCGCTTTTTGGCGATTTCGTTTTTGGGAGGGCTGTTATTTTTCGCGGGCGCTCCCGCCGTCGGGGCCGCGGCTCCTCAAAAAGACAAAAGTTCGCCCGAGACGACCGTTCCCGATCAGGAAGAGGAGCGGCGGGAACTGCGAGGCGAAGAATTCGTCTCCGACGATGGCGTTTTGTTGACCGGATCGTATTATCCCGGCAATGCGGGCAAGGACACCATCCCGGTCGTTCTCTTGCACGGACGGGGACAGGATCGCGAGGAATTCGATCCGCTGATCCCCCTGCTCAAAAGTCGCGGCTACGCGATCGTCGCCCCGGATTTTCGAGGGCACGGGAAAAGCACGAAACGATACCCCACCCAGGAAGAGATTCCGCAGGCCGCGCCGCAAACGGGAATGAACACCGGAACGGGGATCGACACGGTTATCAATTCCCGGTTGAGTAAAAACCAACAACGCAAGGCGATTTCCCGGTTGATGCGAGCGGATGAGATCAAAAGGCGGTATGATCGAACCGGCGGGTTCGGAATGGGAATGCAGGGAATTCAAGCCGGCATGCAAGCGGACAGGGATGCGTCGATAGGAGCGGCGGAAAACGAATTTTTTCCGACCCCGCCGCCGCAACCTCTCGAATACCTCGCCAAAGATTTCGAGTCCGAGGATTACCTGAATATGGCGATGTACGATTGTATTCCTTTTCAGGATTTCCTGATTTACGAAAACGACCAGGGACGTTTGAATATCAATAAATTGGTGATTATCGGAGTCGGCATGGGCGGGACGATCGGTGCGCTTTGGGCCGATTCCGATTGGGCCCAAACGAAAACCAAGGACACGAAGGTTCTTATCATTCTTTCGCCTACCGCCGATCCCGTGATTGAAAAGGTTTTCAAAAACAACAAATACCTTCGCGACAGTGTTTCCGTCTCGTTGATTGCCGGAAAAAACGACGCGGCCGCGGCACAACTGAAATCGCTCCTTTTCGGCAAGGATAAGAATCGCGAGGAAAAAAACGATAAGGCCGATAATCCCAATGTTTCGCTGGTTACACTCGAAACGACCCAAAAAGACGGAGAGTTGCTTGCCGCCGAAAACGTGTCTCGTAATATCGCCGGAATGATCGAGACGAAGCTCTCGAAATTCAAGGAAAAAGACTTGAAATGGAAGAAGCAATAGCGACGGCGGTTACGTGAGCCGCTCCTCAGAAAAGATTTCGATGCGGGGCAGCAGCCGGAAGCGTAAGCGCCCGGTTATCCAATACGGAAACGCGGGGCCAACCCGGCGCTGACGCTTCGGGCTGCTGTTTGCCGCATTCGACTTTGCAATCCTCGTGTCAAATAGGACCGAAGGCTTCCCGCGATACCGCATACGGTATATAATGCCCCGGATCATGGGCACATTCATTTCTCGGATTATCATTGTCGGCTTGGGATTGATCGGCGGTTCGCTCGGTTTGGCCCTGAAAAAACGGGGCCTCGCCCAAAGCGTCTTGGGCGTCGATTCGAACGAACAGCATCTCGAAACGGCCCTTCGGATCGGGGCGATCGACGAAGGAACGACCGATCCGGCCTTTTTTTTTGACCGGGCGGAAGCCGATTTTTCGACGTCTTTGTCCCGCCCTCGCGAATTGGTCGTCGTCTGCACTCCGGTCGGCTCCGTTGCCGCGACCATTCTCGACATCGCCGAATCGGCGGGAGAGCGGCCGATTCTGATCACCGATGTCGGCAGTACCAAACACGCGATTCAAGCCGAACTGCGAGGGAAGCTGCCCGCCCCTGTCCGATATGTCGGCTCGCACCCGATCGCCGGAAGCGAAAAAAGCGGCCCCCGATTCGCCGATCCGGAACTCTTCGCGGGAAAATTGACGGTTTTGACCCCTCAAGAAAAGGCCAATCCCGCCGATACGGCCTTCCTCGAACATTTTTGGAACGCCCTCGGCTCTTCGGTCATTCAAATTCCGCCCGAGCAGCATGATGCGATCCTCGCGCGAACGAGTCATTTGCCGCACTTGCTTTCGGTCCTGATGATGCGTTCCCTGCAGGTCGGCGATCACTTCCTCCTCGGTACGGGTTTTCGCAGCGCGACGCGATTGGCGTCCGGCGACCCGACGATCTGGGCCGATATTTTTTTCAGCAACCGCGAAGCGTGTTTCGAGGCAATGCAGCGTTTGGAGAAGCAGTTCGAGCTGTTCCGCAAGTTCCTTGAGAACGACGATTGGCAGGGCTTGCTCGATTACCTCGCCCAAGCCAAAAGACAGCGCGACGCCTTGGAGCGTTAACGTTTATTGATCCGAGAAAAAAACAGCAGCCGGAAAGGAGCCGTACTCGGCGTATTGACGGTGTGTTGGCGCTCAATCTCAACACACCGTCAATGCGCTACGCTCCTTTCCGGCTTTTATTTTCGACTTCGGCAATACAGGCAAGATGCCCACGGTCCAAATGTTCGTGAACGGGTAGGAATATTGCATTTTCCCTGTTTTCCCGAAACGTTTTTTTCTATAGAATGACGGTCGACTTTTCGCCCCCTCTGTCCTTTTCTTTATTTTCCGCGGCATGAAACAACGTCCGATCCGGCTCAAATTCCTTTTCGGCCTCGCCTTGCTCCTGATTTTGGTTGTAACATTGGCCGGAACCGGGCTCGTTTCGCTGTCGCTTTACAGCAACGTCGTCAGCAACCTTGGTTGGCGGGCCGAGATACTGCCGGTCGCGGCCGATCTTTCGACGGAGGTCGACGAACTCCGGATCGCCTTCAACGAAATTCAGCTCCTGAATCGTTACCGTTCGCAACACCACCCTCTTGTCGTGACACTGGCGGAAACCAACCCTTTGACATTGCAATCCCGTTTTGAGATGAAGCTCAACGGTTTCGGCGTTACTTTGGAGCAATACCTGCGGCTTCTTCGGGAACGGGGGGACACGGAAGCGGAAAAAGGGCAGTTGGCCCAGGAATTTTCGACGCTCAATGATATTCAGGCCAAAATGCAACTGATTCAATCGAGTACGGCCGATCCCAAATGGGTCTCCAACTCGATCCTGATCAACGAAACGGAGCAACATTTGGCCGAACTCCGGACATGCGCCGGACAACTCCCGAAATTTCAGCTCGCCGAATTGGCCCAGTATTCGAGCAGCGTCAAAAGCCGGTACCGGGCGTTGTTTTCGCTTTTTATCGTCTTGGGAATCGGTTCCGGAATTTTGCTCGCCGTTTTGATCCGGCTCGGTTATCTTTGGGTCTTCCAACCGTTGTCGGTACTGGTCGCCGGTTCCCGCGAGATCGCTTCCGGCCGCTTCCAGCACCGGATCAAACTGCAAACCCGGGACGAGATGTCGGAGTTGGCGAACGCCCTCAACGAAATGACCGAGCGGTTCGAGACGGTCCGGACCGATCTCGACGAAAAGGTACGGCTCCGTTCGCAGGAAGCCGTCCGCAACGAACGGCTCGCGAGCGTCGGTTTTCTCGCGGCCGGAGTCGCTCACGAAATTAACAACCCGCTCGCCTCGATCGCGATGTGCGCCGAATCGCTCGACCGCCGCCTGCAACCGATCCTCCGGGATCGGGAAGAGGAATCAGCCCGTTCCGGACCGGGCCGAGCCGACGGGGAATCCGATGTCGAGGTCGTTCGACGGTATCTGGGCATGATCCAAAGCGAAGCGTTTCGCTGTAAAGGGATCACCGAAAAACTCCTCGATTTTTCCCGGACGGAAAAAAGCGACCGTCAAAAAACCGACCTCAAGGCTTTGATTTTCGACATGGTCGAAATGATCGCCCATCATGGGGATTACCGGGAAAAAGAGGTCCGATTGAACATGCCGGAGCCGGTGTTCGCGACGGTCAATTCACAGGAAATGAAGCAGGTCGTCCTCAATCTGCTCACCAACGCGCTCGATTCGATCGGCTCGGGCGGCACGGTTCGGGTCCGGCTTTCGGAGAGCGACGGCTTTGCCCGGATCACGGTCGAAGACGACGGTTGCGGCATGTCGCCGGACGTGTTAAACAACGTTTTCGAGCCGTTTTTTACCCGGCGAAAGCAGGGACAAGGGACGGGGTTGGGGCTGTCGATCACACACCGGATCATCACCGATCACGAAGGGCGGATCGAAGCCCAAAGCCCCGGCATCGGTCGCGGCTCGACCTTCCGCATCGAAGTCCCAATCGGTTGTTAGCTTACCCACATCATAAAAACAACGAGCAACGAGCCGGGACCTGCAGTCCCGACTGCATCGCTCACGGAAAAAGATATCATTTTCAAGAAATCACAGCAGTCGGGGGCACAGCCCCCGGCTCGTTGTTTGCCCCTCTCAAACGGTCGAGGGGAGCTCTTCGAGCAGGATGTTTTCGTTCGTATAAATATCGATTTCCGAGGCGATTTTGAGAGACGAACGAACGATTTCTCCCGCTGAAAGATCACTGTGTCGAAGCAGAGCCTTGGCCGACGACATCGCGTAATTCCCGCCGCTACCGATCGCGCAGATCCCATCGGTCGGTTGAATCACATCGCCGTTACCGGAAAGCAGGAGCGTATGGGCCGAATCGACGACGATCATCATCGCCTCAAGCCGCCGCAAGGCCCGATCGGTACGCCATTCCTTGGCCAAGTCCGTCGCCGCACGCGGGACGTTGGACGGAAAGTCCTTGAGCTTGGCTTCAAAACGTTCAAGCAACGCGAACGCATCGGCCGTCGAACCGGCGAAACCGGTGATCACCTTGCCGTCGAGAATCTTACGGATTTTGTTGGCGTCCGATTTCATGATCGTGTCGCCGAGCGTAACCTGCCCGTCGCCGCCGATCGCGACCGAACCGTTGCGTCGAACCGTCAATATCGTCGTGCTACGCGATTTCATAGTGTGATAAAACAGGGTGGTTGAGGCGTTTGAAGTATGGAAAGTCGAGTATAACACGATTCCGCCCGTTCACCAGTAGGACGGAAATCGACGAAAAAATGTCTCGCAAAGCAAAACAACCCCAAAATAACGAGCCGGGAGCTGTGCTCCCGGTTACGTTCACAGTCAAAAATGCCTCTATTGCAGTTAGAGGCAAACCGGGACCGCAGGTCCCGGCTCGTTATCGCGAGGGAGAATAAAACCGTAACAACGCGATCGTTTTCAAAGCGGCGAAGGCCTCTTTTTTATTGATTTTCGAACAGCCGAACCGTCTTTCGGTAAATGTAATCGGAATCTCACGGAACCGGGCTCCGGATCGGCGGAGCCAAAAAAGGATTTCCTCGAAAAAGGAATATCCCCGAGAACGAATGGTCTCGAAATCCAGTTTTTTCAGCGTTTCAACTTTGTAACAGCGGAACGAACCGCTGTTGTCGAGCGTTTGAAGCCCAAGCATCCAACGGGCATAAAAATTAATGCAACGACTCATCATTTTGCGGTAAAGCGGCCAGCCTTCGATTTTCCCGCCCCGAACGTAGCGGGAACCGATCGCGACATCGCAATCGGGCCCGATCGCTTGGGCCAGCTCGGGAATGCTTTCGGGAGAATGACTCCAATCGGCGTCCATATTGAGAAACAATTCGTACTCGTGATCGATCGCATACCGCATTGCCGCGAGCACCGCCGTTCCGAGTCCGTCTTTTCCCGTTCGACGGAGCAGTTTCAAGCGGTTTTCGTTTTGCATTCGCTCCCCGACCCAATCGCCGGTCCCGTCCGGAGAAGCATCGTCGACGACGAGCAGCTCGCAATGCGGCATCGCCTCGAATATGGCCTCGACCAACGACGGCAGATTCTCCCGTTCGTTGTAGGTCGCGAGGGCAACCAGCGTCCTGGGAGCCTCTTTTTCCGGGATTTCAGCAGAAAACATTGGGGAAAATTGCAATAACTCGGGAAATTGATGTTGAACCGAAACCCGAAATTAAGGAAAATACGGTTCGTTTTTTCGGGCGGCCGCTCAGAAACCCGCTCGAAGTGTGCCCATTATACCTCGACACGCTCGGGATGGTAGGTTGCCGACCTCCGGGCGGCAACGTGCGCCGTATTTCAGAAACACTGGCGCACCGAAACCCGGGGCAAATCGGCTATGCCGACGCGACCGCCCGAAGGTCGATCGCCTACCTTACCCCGATATTTGAATGTAATTCCGCTCTCGATTTCGAGACCGATTCCCCCTCACCCACCTGTCCTATGCTCACTCGTTGGTTTGCCGGAATCTATATTTCAACCGATTGCCGCCGCATTGAAGCGGCGATGGTCGGCATACACGGCCGCGGAAATGGAGCGCCGATCGAATCCCGGAAAAGCATGTCGTTCGATTTGCCGGGCGAAATTTCGGACTGTTATCAAAATTTGCATGATCCGTCGGGCAGCCTGGTTGAAAAGGCAGCGCTGTTCGCCCGATTGAGCCGGGAATTGGCCGGCGTCGAGGAGGAAGCAATCGAAGAGCTGATCGTCGAATCGCGGATCCCGGCCCGGGAAGTCTTGGCGGTCGGCGTTTTCGACCCCGGTTTTCGGGGGAAAAGCGATCTGGGCCCGATTTTTCAGTCGCTTTCCTGCCCCGATCTCCTTGCCGAACAGACCGGATTGAACGTGATCGACGCGTTTCCCGCGCGAGACATCGCCTGCGGAGGGCTCGGCGGCCCGCTGCTGCCGTTCCCGGCTTGGATCGTCCTTTGTTCGGAAGAGAAAGATCGGTTGCTCGTCGATCTCGGCAAGACGGCTCGAATCACCTTTCTGCCGAAACCGCTTCAGCCGACAGCCTATGAGCGGATCGATTATGCCGAGATCGTTCCTTGCGGCGGGCTGCTCGACGAATTGACGCTGCAACTGACACACGGAAAAACGGAGATCGACAGTGGGGGGCATTTGACCGTCCAAGGGAAGCACATTCCCGAACTCTTGGGATGCTGGCGGGAACTGCTCAAGACGCAACCGCCGCCGCGCTGGTCGCTCCAGGGGATTGCCCCAACACCGTTTTTGCAATTGGCGCTGGAAAAAGCGGCCGCGAAAAACTGGGCGATCCGGGACGTGCTTTGTACGGCATCGCATTTCGTCGCCGAGTCGGTCGCGACGGCCATCGATCAGCGTTACCATTCCGGGGAAATCGAAATTCTTTTGACCGGCGGCGGCTGTCGGCACGGGCTGTTGCTGAACCAGTTGGGCAAACGGCTTGACGGTTGGAAACTGACCCCGATTCGCGAATGCGGCATCCCGGTCGAATCGTTCGATGCCGTTTGCGTCGCGATTTTGACGCTCTTGTTCGCGGACCACATTCCCTCGGGCATTCAAACGCTGACGGGAGCGGAGACGGCCCGGCCGCTCGGGCGGCTGACCCCGGGCGCTCCGCAAAACTGGTCGCGGCTGCTCGAAGAAATCTCCCAGGCGAAGCCTGTGTTGCGCAACCTCCGCAGTGCCGTTAATTTTTGACGCCGCGAAATCACCGAACTCAAAAAGAGCCGCATGTGTAGCGCAGCGTAACTTGCGAACCTTGTACACGGTCTGCGCTTGTACAAGGTCCGCAAGTTACGTCGGAGTACCGACTTCACATGCGGCTCTTTTTATTTCAAACGGGGTTCAGCATATACTCCAAAATCGCTTTGGTGTCTTCGAGGCTCGTTTCGTGCCCTCCGTTTTCGCGATTGACGAGAAAAACCTTCTTTTTCAACCGCTTCAGGATCGCGGTCAGCCGCAAGACGCTTTGAGGCGGCACGACGGTGTCGTTCCCGGAAACGGTGAGACCGACGGGAAAAGAGAATTTTTCCGGCCAGTATTCGGCGGAACGATTCTTGTATTCGAGCGGAATTTCTTCCTTCGTCCCGCCGTACGAAGCGGCGATCGCGTCCTGAAAGTTGTCAAATTCCAGCAGATTGGCGGTCGGGTTCATTGCCGCGACGCCGTCGACCAGTTCCGGATGCCGGACGGCGAATGTGAGCGCGGCCGTCCCTCCCATCGAGCCGCCGCAGAGAAAAACACGGCCGATTTTGTAGTGCTCTTTCAAAAGATCGAGGATTTGCAGCAAATCGGCTTCCGCGGCCGGGCCCATCCAAGAGGTCGGCGCCCGGTAATCCGGCGAAACGAGAATCATGCCGTATTTCGCGGCGAATTCGCGAACCCCGGCACATTCGGGCCGCGGGTTTTCGATAAACTGCCGCCGGTCCGAGCCGTGCCCGTGCAGAGCGATCAAAAGATCATGCGACTCGGAAGCGTCAAACCGTTCCGGCAAGAGTAGCATGTACCTTTGCTCCGTCTGATCGTAATCCGCGAGAAAGCCGATGTCCTGTATCACCTGGGAATACAAAGACGCCGGAAAAAGAATTGCGGAGAACAGCAAAAGGGAAAATCGAATGGGCATGATTTTTTGTTAAGTTTGCATAAAACAATCGTCATTTCGAGCGAAGCGAGAAATCTCACCCTCGCCAAAAGGGTCAAATACATACCCACTCGCGAGGGTGAGATTTCTCCTTGCGCTACGCTTCAGTCGAAATGACGAAATGTATCATTTTTACTGTCCTTACAGCTTCTTATAAAAAATCAGCTTGCTCTCGCGCGGGCCTTTCGTCTTGACCGAAAAGCCGTCGCGACGGACCGCTTCGCCTGAAAGCGTCGTTTTCTCGCCGGTATCGACATCTTCGAAAAGATACTTTGCGTCCGGCCGAACGGTCAACAGGTCGAAACTCATTGCGGCGGCGGCCGCTTTCGGGCGGCGGAAGGCGACGATCATCCCCTCTTCCTTTTCCGGCAGGTAAAAATGGTAGCCGAGCCAGGCTGTTTCGTCGTAGTTGCCCGAAGTCAGCGGATAAAAATCGCCGTAATAATACGGCATCGCCCGCTTCGCCTCGATCAGCCGGTCCCGCAACCAGGTCCAACCCTCTTCGTTCGTTGGCATCAAGCGCTGCCCGACCTCTTCGATGCTGTAAATCACGCCGGAGGAAAGACCGGAGCGGCATTGGTACGTGTCCGATCCCGAGAGGAACGGACTGATCGAGTTGGCCGGGAGCCAATGGGCGATCCCGAACGTATGTGCTTGCGTCGCTTCCGTCAGCAGATAAGGAAAGCAGTTGTAATCGGTCCGCCAAAGCGGCACGCTCCGCCGCATCGTCTCCAATTCGATCCGGCGGCCGCCGCTTGCACAATTGTCGATCAACAGTCCCGGATGCCGAGCGCGAAGATCGTCCCAAGCGGCGTATACCCCTTCGACGAATCGCATCTCCCGCATACCGATCCGGTCCGGGGCTTCCTCGAAACACCAAAACGGGAACGGGTCGATATTGAAATCCTCGCGATAACAATCGATGCCGTTTTCCGTGATCAACCCGGAAATCGTGTCGGTAATATACTTTCGGGCCTCCGGATTGCCGAGATCGAGCAGCACGTTTTCCCCTTTGTTCGGAGCGGCAGAGCTGGTTCGCAAAAACCATTCCGGGCGGCGCAGCGTCGTTTCGGTTCCATAGGTGGTGCGAATCGGCTCGAACCAGAGCAAAAATTTCATGTTCGCGTTCTTGACCGCATCGCTGATCGGCTTGAGCGTCTCCGGATGTCGATGCCGGTTGACGACCCAATCGCCGACGGTTCCCCAATCTCCTTGAAAAACATTCGGGCAGTCAGTTTCGCTTTTGCCGTACCAACCGGCGTCGATCCAGTAATAATCATACGGCAGCTTCTTCTCGACGATGCGGTCGATCATCTCCAAATGTTGCTTCGTCGCCGTTCCGCCCCAGGTTGAACAACAGGCCGGCAAATCGACGGGGCAGCCATTTTCCTGTGGCGTAAAGTGTTTCAGTACGAATTGCCGGAACATGTTTTGTCCGTGCAGATGCTCTCCGCTCCAATAAAAAACGAGCATCATCGGCGAGCGGATCGATTCCCCCGGATGCAGGATCGTGTTGAGTCGCTCCATACCGGCGGACAGCGGGCACAGGCCGTTGCCGTCGTGCCCGATTTCGGCGAACCATTGGCCGTTCCAGCCGATGCCGACGATTAGCCCGTCCGGGCCGGTCTTGAGATTGTAGAACGGCAACCAGGTCGCCGAGGGCCGGGAGTCGGAATCGAACAGCGAATAATTCGAGGCCCGGCGAAAGAGCGAATTCGCGTGGGCGTCCATTCGCACGGTTCGCGAATGAGCCCACATCGATTTGCGCATCTCCTCGCCAACGTAAACGAAATCGTCGGTCCGGCCGTCGGAGCCTTGCGAACGGTACAGGATCGGCATCGAGCCGTCCGTTCGTTTCCAAGAGGTGTCAAGCGCCTTGAAATCATGAACGGCTGCGGTGTCGGCCTTGCCGTCGTTTTTCAGGAAGACCGTCCAGTGCATCGCGGGAAAATCGCGGTACTCGACCAATTGCATCTCGCAGCTCAGCCCGCTCGGCTCGTCGTGCCAACGGAGCGTATGCAGCCGCGTGTCGTTCGTCCAATCGCCCGATTCGACGGCGGCGTTGTCTTCGCGGACCCATTCACGACTCGAACGCTCTCCGCAAACGAAGCTGAACGGGATGCTCGGGGCGTAGCGTGCTTCGTCCGCTGTCGCCCCGTCGCGGACCAGAAAACCGGCCCAGCGACTCATCAGGGCAAGCTCGTCCGGCTGCGGCGCCGAAGTGTACGGCTCGATCGGGCAGCCGGTTTGCGCGGCTGCGAGCCCGGAGGAAAGGAGAAGGCAAAACAACGGCAAGAGAAGACGAAATTTCGAGATCATGAGTTTCTCAAGGGGTGAGCGGCGTGATGCTAACATCAAGAATGCTTCGATTGTAGCTGCTTGCCCAACGAGATTCAATAATCGCTTATTTCTTGAAAATGAAAAAGACCGCCCCGATCAGCAAGGCGAAACCGATCAGATGATTCAACCGGAAGGTTTCGTTCTTGAACAACAGGGTCGTAAAGACCGTAAAAACGATCAGCGTGATCGTCTCCTGCAACACCTTGAGCTGCCAAAGATTGAACGGCCCGCCGTTTTCGCTGTAACCGACACGGTTCGCCGGGACCTGGAAACAGTATTCGAACAGGGCGATCCCCCAACTGACCAGAATGACCGAGGGCAACCCGAGGGAGGCGAACCATGCCATCTGTTTGAATTTCAGGTGTCCGTACCACGCAAAGGTCATAAAGACGTTCGAAAGGACCAACAGGCCAACGGTCAAAAGAATTTTCATGGAAAGGGCGGGGATATCTTGTGAGGGATGCGAACGATCCGACACTGTTTATTATCCGTCGAAAACCGTTTCGGGCAAGGGATATGCTCTCGCGGTCGTCAATCGGTCCCGCCTTTCGTTTTCGGAGAAAAAATGTAAAATGTCTGGTTCGATCAAGCACTCTACACTTTTTTTCAGGAAAACCGGGAAATCATGCCAACGAACATTAAAAACGTCACGATTTTCGACACGACCCTGCGCGATGGCGAGCAGTCGCCGGGAGCGAGTATGAACCTGCGCGAAAAACTGGAGGTCGCCTCCGCCTTGTCCGAACTCGGGGTCGATGTGATCGAAGCCGGTTTTCCGATCACCTCTCCCGGCGATTTCGAATCCGTTCGCGAAGTCTCCAAAGTCGTCCGCGACACCTCGGTCTGCGCCTTGGCCCGCTGCCGGGACGCCGACATCGCCGCCGCCTGGGACGCCCTGCAATACGCCAAACGACCGCGGATCCACATTTTTCTGGCGACCAGCCCCATACACCGGGAATTCAAACTCCGCAAATCGGCCGAAGAAGTCATTGCCTTGGCCGTTCAAGGGGTCAAATACGGCAAAGCGCTTTGCGAGGAAATCGAATTTTCCGCCGAAGACGCCTGCCGGACGGAAATCGACTATCTCTGCCGTGTCACCGAAGCGGTGATCGCGGCCGGAGCGAAGACCGTCAACATCCCGGACACCGTCGGTTACACGACCCCGATCGAGATGTACGAACGGATCAAAGCGTTGATCGATCGCGTCCCGAACATCGACCGGGCCGTTTTGAGCGTGCATTGTCATAACGATTTGGGAATGGCCGTCGCCAACAGCCTTGCCGCCGTCTCGGCCGGGGCCGGGCAAATCGAGTGCTGCATCAACGGTCTCGGCGAACGGGCGGGGAACTGCTCACTCGAAGAGGTCGTGATGTCGCTCAAGGTCCGGGGCGATTTTTACAAGGCGACGACCGCGATCAAGACGCCTCGGCTCGTGCCGGTGAGCCGGTTGGTCTCGACCGTAACCGGGCTGCGGGTGCCGCGCAACAAGGCGATCGTCGGGCAAAACGCGTTCGCCCACGAATCCGGCATACACCAGGACGGGATGCTGAAGAACCCGACGACCTACGAAATCATGCGACCGGAAGATGTCGGCTTCCAGAAAAGCGACCTGGTACTCGGGAAGCACAGCGGTCGGGCGGCACTCGCCGATCGGGCGAAAACGCTTGGTTACGAACTCGATCCGGAACAACTGAACGTCGTTTACGAAGAATTTAAAAAGCTGGCCGACCGGAAAAAACAGATTTTCGACGCCGATTTGCGAGCGCTCATCGAACAGGAAATTCGCGAACAAGGGGCCTCGGGAATCTTTACGGCTCCCGGTTCCGAAAAAACGGAAGTCCCGGAATGGTCGCTGGTTTCCTACGAAACCCGCTGCCGGAGCGGCAAAAGCCCGGACGTGACGCTCACGCTTCAGTGCGGGGAGCAAAGGTACACCGAAAGCCTTTGCGAAGGGGACGGCCCGGTCGACGCCCTGTTTCTCGCGATCAAAAATCTGGTCGGCCTCGACCTTTCGATCCGGGAATACAACGTCCAAAGCGTTTCAAGCGGGGAGGATGCCCAGGGCGAAGTCTCCGTGCTGCTCGAATCGGGCGGCGAGGTCTTTCGCGGGGCCGGCGTTTCGACCGACACGATCGAGGCGACGCTGCTCGCGATCTTGAGCGCCGTCAACCGCATGTTGTTAACCCGGCAATAACAACGGACTTGCGTCGCCCTACAGCGAGAATCGAAAAACGCGACCTTTTCGCGGCGGATGCAAAGAGTTTTTTGCTGAAACCTCTTTCTGATCTTTACAAAAAATTCGAATGAGGACAACAGCCGCAAGCGTCAGCGCCCGGTTGTCCAATACGGAAACGCGAGGCCAACCCGACGATTACGCTTCGGACTGCTGTTTGACGCGTTCGATTTTGCAATCCTCCTGGAAATGCGACCTATTTCTTGTATCCCGGCCCCGGTTGCGGTATAACAACAATATGTGTTTCGATTCTCTCAACCTTCCTGTCGAAAAGGAACCGTACCATGAAACAAGACCATTCGGATAATCGGCAAACGAGCCGACGTTCTTTTTTGAAAACGGCGACGGGAGCGGCCGCGACGGCGGCATTTGTCGCCCCGCAAATCATGCACCTGCCCGCCCACGCCCAGGGAGCGAATGATCGGATCGGCGTCGGCTTTATCGGAACCGGCGGCCGCAGCGCCGCTCATATCAAAACCATCAACCGGTATCGGGAAGAGGGAATCGCCCAGCCCGTCGCCGTTTGCGACGTTTATCGACCGCGATTGCAGGCCGCTTCCGAGGCGACCGGCGGGACGAAAATGTATATGGCCCACGAAGAGTTGCTGCAAAACCCCGACGTCGATCTCGTCTGCATCGCTTCCCCGGACGCCCATCACGCCTATCATGCGATCGACGCTCTCAATGCCGGGAAAGACATCTTCTGCGAGAAGCCGCTCACGCATTGGAACCAGTTCGCTTTGGCCAAAAAGATTCAAGAGGCGGCCGACAAAAACAAGAAGCTCGTCCAGGTCGGGACGCAGTATATGGCCGACGACAATTACGCCAAGGTCCGACAGATGATCAAGGACGGCGTGATCGGCAAGCCGGTGCACGTTCAATGCGGTTACTTTCGGCGAGGCGATTGGGGGGAGCGGATGCCGATTCCCGACCCGAACGCGAAGCCGGGCCCCGATTTGGATTGGGAGCGTTTTCTCGGTCATTCCCCGAAGGTCGATTTCAGCGTCGAACGTTTTTTTCAATGGCGACTCTGGTGGGATTACGCCGGCGGTCCGTCGACCGATTTGCTGGTGCATGTTTTTACCCCAGTCTTTTGCGTGCTCAATCTCGATTTCCCGGAGCGGGTTTTCGGCGGCGGCGGGACGTTCCAATACAATCGGGAAGTGCCGGACCAGTGCAACATCATCGCCGATTACAAGGACGGCCCGAGCGTCGTGATGTTGAATTCGCTTTCGCATCATACGGCGATCGACACGCTCATTCGCGGTACGGAAGGGGTGATTCTTTGGAAGCACATCGAACAGACCAATTCCCCCGGCATTCGTATCGTCCCGAACGACGGCCCGGAGACCGTGTTCCCCTGGAGCGGCATGGGGGATACCTCGCGGCTTTGGGCCAATTTGTTGGAGTGCGTCAAAACGCGGGAAACGCCCTATTGCTCGATCGACTTGGCCGTCAAGGTGCAGGCCCCGCTCTCGATGGGGGTCATTTCTCATCGCGAAAGCAAGGTCGTCAAGTTCGACGCCCAAAAGAAAGATTTCGTCCTATCTTAAGAAACTTCAAAAAAATGAATCAGAGCCGCGACCGTAAGGAAGCGGTTGTCTCGCGAAAAACCGCTCCCTTACGGTCGCGGCTCTGAATGAAATAAAAACAATATCTCCAACATAACCCAATTTATGAAAACGCAAACCGTTTCTATCGCATATGGTCGGGGGGCACTCGACATCGCGATTCCCGAAAAAAATCTCGTCAAATGTCTCGGTTACAAACCGCTTCCGGCATTGGCCGACCCTGAAGCGGAAATTGCCGACCTGTTGGAAAATCCGATGCAAAGCGATCCGCTTTCGAAACTGGCCAAGGGCAAAAAGACGGCTTGCATCCTGATTAGCGACATTACCCGGCCCGTTCCGAACACCGTGATCCTGCCGCCGGTTCTCCGTTCGCTCGAAGCCGCCGGAATCGCACGTAACGATATTCTGATTTTGATCGCGACCGGGCTGCACCGGCCGAGCACGCCGGAAGAGTTGATCGAAATGTGCGGCCCCGAGATTGTCGAAAAATACCGGATCGAGGATCACTACGCCCGGGAAAAAGAGCAACACACCTATTTGGGCGAATCGCCGCGTGGGGTGCCGATTTGGATCGATTCGCGGTACATCGCGGCCGATTTGAAAATCGCGACCGGACTGATTGAGCCGCATTTCATGGCCGGGTTTTCCGGCGGCCGGAAGGCGATTTGTCCGGGAATTTGCGGGGCCGAAACCATTGCCGATTGGCACAAGCCGAAATTTTTGGAACACGAAAACGCGACCAACGGCGTTTTGGACGGCAATCCGGTGCATGAGGAAAACACCTGGATCGCGAAAAAGGCCGGCTGCGATTTTATCGTCAACGTCGTGCTCGATTCGCATCGCCGGATTCTCAAAGCGGTCGCCGGAGATATGGTCCTTGCGCTCGAAGAGGGGGTTCGCTTCGCCCGGACATTCGTCGTCGACACGGTCGAGGAACCGGTCGACATCGTGCTCACCTCCGGGGCCGGTTACCCGCTCGATACAACCTTTTACCAATCGGTCAAAGGAATCGTCGCCGCGCTCAACATTCTCAAGCCGGGCGGGACGATCATCATCGCCTCGTCCTGCACCGAGGGGCTTGGGAGCAAGGAATTCGACGAAATTGCCGAGCGTTTTCCGAAAATCGAATCCTTCGTCGATGCGATCGTCAAGGACGAATTTTTCGTCCTCAATCAATGGCAAATGGAGGAATTGGCCAAAGCTTTGCGAAAAGGTAGGGTCAAGTTTTACACCGAAGCCCTCTCCGCCGAAACACTCCGCCGGTTTTACGTCGAGCCGACCGCCTCGCTCGCGACCGCCGTCGAGGAGAGCATCGCCGAGTACGGCCCAAACGCGAGCGTCGCCGTCCTGCCGGAAGGCCCCTACGTTTTGGCGGAACTCGGATAGGGCAATTTGACTCACTTCCTACGAGCCGGGAGCTATGCTCCCGATTGCCTCAATTTGAGTTGATTATCTTTTTCCGTAGGCAATGCAGTCGGGACCATAGGTCCCGGCTCGTTGCGCTCATTGAAAGATTCTTGATACACTTTCAATTTCTCTTTTTTCAATAATCGCTAAAATTTGCCTAATCGGAAAAGTCATTTTATCCGATAATCTAAGACGAAGGTTGAATTTTTTTGTCAACTTTCTGCGGCAATTACTTTTTCAATTGCCGTATTTTCCCTGTTTTGACAAAATTTTTCTGCGATGATTCAAAAATATACTATTTCGGTATTGTTTTTGTTTGCAATAACCTTTTCGGGACTAACCGCGACAACGGTTCAGGCTGCAGGCTTGGACTTCCTCATTTCCAAAAGAGTCGAGGCCGACCCCAAAAAGGAATACCCGCTTTCCGTATCCGACGGCCCTTGGTTGATTGTGGTGCACAGTTTTTCCGGTGAAAATGCCCGCGAAAACGCGAACGCCCTCGTCCTCGAACTGCGGAAAAAATACAAACTCAACGCTTATGTTTATGATAAGCTCTTTGAATTCAGGGTTGAAGAAGGAATGCGGGCAACCGAACGACAGTTTCGGAAAAAAGACAAATACATCAAAACCGCCGCCAAAGAATATGCGGTTCTCGTCGGAAATTTTCAATCGATTGAAGAACCGGCTTATCAAAAGGCGTTGCAGACCATCAAGCGGAGCCAACCGGATTGCTTGAAAGGGGCTGCGGGAATGCAAATCCAACAGGTGGGGCTCAAACCCGGCCTGGGCCCGCTCGGTTTGGCCTTCGGAACGACCAATCCGCTCTTGCCGCCCGATTACTTCAACCAAAAGGGGGTCGTCGATGCCTTCGTCGAAAAACTCAACTCCGACAGCCCTCACAGTTTGCTCACCTGCCCGGCGTTGTATACAGTTCGCGTCGCAACGTTCAAAGGGAATGTTGAAATTCGCAAATACTCTTCGGAAGATATCGTCCTGAGCAAAAGCGAAGAAGAAAAATTCAATAAGTCCAATTTGGCGACGGCCGGGGCGACGGCCAGCCTGCTTTGCAAAGCCTTGCGTTTAAAAGGGTATGAGGCTTACGAATTTCACGATCGTTATTCCAGTATCGTGACGGTTGGCGGATTCAACACGATCGGCACCCAAGGCCCTCGGGGAATGATTGAAATGCCCCCGGAAATCTTGCAGATTTACGAACGATTCCAAGGGAAATACGTCGGTTCCAAGGAAACCAACCAAAGCGCCTACATGCCGAAATCCCTCAACAACATCGAGTTCGACGTTCAGCCGATGCTGATTCAGGTTCCGAAACGGCAACGGGACGTCCTCAACAATCTCAAGAACGAGAACAAATCGGCCGTCTCTCAACGCTAAAACAGATTTCCAATCTCCGTCTTGAACACGGCAGCGGCCCAACGAGGCCGCGGGTTGACCGGGGGCGAAGCCTACTGTTCACACCGACGACGGTGTCTCAACGATAAAACCGGTTGGAGAAAACGTATTCCGTCGCGAAGAGGAGGCAGACGCACAGCATGATGAGCGGAAAAAGCTCGCTCCCGACCCGGCCGCGGGCGACGACGATCTCGATTTCGCTCCGGTCCTTGGCAAGGCGATATCCTTTTTCGCCGAAGTATTCGTCCAACAGTTTCGGCTCGATCCGCGAAAGGTCCAGTTCTCCGCGAGGGTAGTTGACGCTGAAGCCGTTTTCGCCCCGGCTTGCCCGACCCGAACGCAGGCGGTAATTCCCGATCTGCTCCGTCCCGCCGAAGCGGAGTTGCCGCTTCGCGGCATCGGGGGTCAGTTTCGTCGTTTGTCCGTTCGGCAAGGTCAGTACGCAACTCGCCGGCACAGGCCCTTCCGAAAACCGCAGATTTGCCGTTTGACCCGGGAAATAATTGAATCTTTGATTTCCGGCACCGACCAACGTTCGCCCGATCCCATCGGCCAAGCCGACGAAAATCCAGTTGTTTTCCCCGACCGGCAGCAGATTCCAGGGTTCTTCGTCCCCGGGAGCGTCGGACACCGGCGTCGAGACGACGACCGCGACACCTTGGCCGATCGGGTGCGACAGCACGGCCGGTCGGCCGTCGGAATACCGGATTTCGACTTCGACCGATTCCGCGATTTCCCCCATTTCCCAATACCGGAAAATCGGTTGCAACGACCAGGGAACATCGCCGGGCTCGCTGTAATCGCGGAAGGCCGAAAGCGTCGGGACCTGCAAACTGTCCGGGGCCAACGAAAAACTGTCGTCGTCGGCGCGAACCTGTCGCAACGGTTTTCCGCCCAGTAATTCGAGAGCGGCCTCGGTTTGAAAGGAGCGGATCGGGTTGGCGTTGCGGCCGAGAAAAACGCCGACCCCGTGTCCCTGGGCGGCATAATCGGCCAATCGTTTCCAAATCGCTGGATTTTGTGGCGGCGGATCGAGCAAGATCACGGCCCGAAACGAGTCCCAATGCGTATCGGTCATTGTTCGAAACGATTCGAAATCGGCTGTCTCCGTTTGAAACGGCGAATTTCCCCGCTTGCGAAACACCGTCGGATCGAGGGCTTCCCGCAAAAACAGGGCATTCCGGGCCGGCTCGCGGGCGACGAGAAGCACTTTCCAAGCCGGTTGGACTTCGACCGTAAAGCACATTTGATCGTCTGCCGCGAACGCGTCCGAGGTCGTCAAACGAACGATCCCCTGATGCAAGCCGACCGGGAGATTCGGCAGCAAAAAGTTCAGCCGCTCCGTTTGAGTCCCTTCCGGAAATTCGACGATTTGCGAGGCACGTCGCTGCCCCTCGGCCTCCGCCCCGGGAGCCGGTGTCGCCGGGTCTGTCGGAGCGGCGAGCGGTTCCGCCGGCGGTTCCGGATTCGGCTTGTTCTCGTCTGAGGCTTTTGGCTCCGATTGGTCCGAAACGGGTTGCTCTGCCGACGGCCCGGCGGGAGTCGGTTTGTTGGATGAATCGACGGTAATCAATTCGATCACCCTTTGATTGGCCTGCCCCGAATGCGTCAATTCCGCGTCGATCCGCAACGTGCTTTGCGAAGAAAGAACCTCTCCCGAAAGTTCGAGCCGGACGATACCGGAATTGTTCGTCTCGGTCCCGCCGACATCGACCACGTACACACCGATCCCTTCCGCTTGCGAACGGACGGAGGCGATTTTTTCCCGGGGCCAACCGGGCGAGGTCAAATCGCTGAAAACGTACAGCTCTTTGGTTTCCAGTTCGCTGCTTTTGAGGAGCCGCAGGGCCGCGACAACCGATTCGCCGACGCTCCGCCCTTCGGGATTGCTCGCCGTCCGGTCGATTCGTTCGGCGGCGGAATACAGATCGACCTCAAACGTTTCGCTCCGGCGCACACCGTTCAGGACGGCGATCTGGGACTGCTCCGGCAATTGCGAGAGGACCCAACGCGCCTCGACTTTCGCCTTTTCGAGCCGGATTTGATTCGCGATTTGGTAATCCATTCTCGGGGAGGAATCGATCACGATCGCGGCGGCGATCGGCGTTTCCTGCGAAGCAAAGCGGGAAAGCAGCGAGCCGGAGCCCGATGCGGAAGGACCGTCAAACCGGATGCTGGGCCGGGCCAGGGCCAAGCCGATCAAGACGAACAAACCGACCCGCAGGAGCAGGAGAATCAAATGCCGCAACTGAAACTTGCGCCGGTTGACCTTTTGTTTTCGCTGCAAAAATCGCAAGGCGGGAAACTCGATCCTTTTCGGAACTCCGCGCATGATCAAATGCAGCAGGACGGGGATCGCCGCCATTGCAAGAGCACCGAGTAATAAAGGAAAGGTTAAAAAGGTCATTAGACGATAGACCGTAGCCGGTAAGGACGCGAACCTGCCGTCCGGACAAAAAGAGCATCACCCTCGACAAACCCGCGGATTTGTTGATTCGCCGTCTTTTTTTCGCGGGCAACCCCGACCGGCTTGAGTATAAGAGAAATCCCTGAAAAGTCAACGAGAAACCTGCCTCGTGAGCCTTGACAGGGAACAAGGGAATGTTAGATTTGAATTTCGTTAATGATATGCTGGTATTGGAACGAAAGTTGCAATTTCCAAATTTTTGTTGATTTGATGCCAAAAAATTCTCAAAAGAACAAGGGTTCATTACCTAAGGGACCGAGCGATTTCGAATTAATGGAGATGCTGTGCAAGCATCGTCCCCAGAATTTCTTTTCCGAGATTTCCGTTTCCGAAAAAGACCGACCTTCCGTTTCTTCGGAACAGTTTCGTTCGCCCGTCGCATTGTCGATTCCTTTGTCCCCGGTTTTCGTGGTGAGCGATAGCCCGGCTGTTCGAAACTCTTTGGTCCAACGCCTTGAACAGAACTATTATCAAGTTTCCTCTTGCGTCTTCGGAAGCCTCCTGAACGACTCGAAATCCCCCACGATCGACGCCTCCCTGGTGATTCTCGACCTTGAGAACTGCCCCCGCCCGGCGGAAGCATGCTTCGAATTGTTCAATGCGGTGTATCCGGGTGTACCGGTGATTCTCCGGGGCAAGTCGCTTCCTTCCCTGCAAGACAGACAGTCTTGGCCCCGTTTTTTGTGCGGTTTTATCAAGGAGATTGAGGATCCCCTGCTCCTCCCGCTCACCCGAAGCGGTCTTCTCATTTATCAAAGCATCCAGGAAAACCTGGCCTTGAACCGTTCGATCGGTTTATCGATCGTTCCGTTTATCATGCAAGGAAAGAAGTCCCCGGCGCTGCAAAAACTTTGGGATGCCGTCAGCTCGGCTGCGGCCGGCGATTCTCACGTGTTATTGATCGGCGAGCCGGGGACGCGTCATGATCTCGTCGCCTCCCAGATTCATCTCTCAAGCGGTCGCAAAGAAGCCCGGTTCGACCTTGTTGCCGTCGATTTGGAAATCGCACCCTCTCACGAACCCGAGATTTTCGGTTGCGAAGCGAACTCCCGAAGTTTTTTCCCCGTGGGTTGTCTCGGCAAACTCGAACTGATGCACCGGGGAACCTTGCTCCTCTACAATATCGATTATCTGGGGATCGGTGCTCAAAGGCGACTCTTGTACTACTTGAAAAACAACGCCTTTTTTCGGATCGGGGCCACAAGCCCGCGTCTGTGCGATACGAGAATCATCGCAACCGTTTCGACAGACCTCGATGATCTCGCCGTAGCCGGCCCGTTTCTTTCGGAAATCTGCGACCGACTTTCTCCAACGACCATTCGCCTTCCTTCCTTCAGGGAACAGAAAAACGATATTCCGGATTTTATTCGAATCGCCGCCAGCTGGCATGCCGAAACGCTGAATAAAAAAACGCCCGTCTTCGAGCCCGGAGCGATTGAAAAATTGGTCAACCATCATTGGCCCTACGATGTGGTCGAATTCGAGAAGGTGATGCAGCGTATTGTCATGAACAACACGACGGGGACCGTTACGGCTAAAGAAATCGACTTCAAGATCGACAAACGGTTGCAAAACCGGTCTCTGCGAAATCTTTTCGGAATGACGATCGACGAGATTGAAAAGAAGCTGATTCTCGAAACCCTCGATTTTTTCGAAGGTAACAAAGCGCAAACGGCCCGGCTTCTCGGAATCAGCGAAAAAACCCTCTATAACAAGCTCAAGAAATTCGACGAAATCAAGGAAATTTGATTCCCTCGTCGTTACTTTTTTCTCTCTTCTCCCCGAATCGCCCGTTGGTAGTTCGGGTTTTCGGCTTGGCCCGTGATTTCGTAAAGGAACCGGCTCGGGATCGTCGGCCGCATCTTGCCCCACTTCATCCGCGCGAGAGCCAAGGTCAACGTCAACCGCCGCTGCGCCCGTGTGATCCCGACATAACACAGGCGGCGTTCCTCATCGACGGCGAGAACGTCGTCCGAGCCGACGCTCCGGTGATGCGGCAAGGTTCCTTCTTCGAGCCCGACCATGTACACTTCCTTGAATTCCAGCCCCTTGGCGGCGTGCAGGGTCATTAAAACGACGGCGTTGCGCTGCAATTCCTTTTTGTTGTCGGCTCCGATTTCCGGTCCGTCGAGCGACATGCTGTCAAGAAATTCGCGAAGATTCGGTTTCTCTCTTTCGCCGGATTCCTCCTTGTCCTTGATGTAAACGGCTGCGGCGTTGACCACCTCCCCGACCGATTCCCAACGGGCATTCCGCTCTTCCGGCTTCTGGTACAGCCGATTGATTTCGTTTTGGTAGTCGATCATCGCCAAAAATTCCTTCAGATTCCCGACGCTGAATTCGTCGCGAAACATCGCCGTGAGCCGTTCGAACAGGTGCCGGAAATTTTGGAGCGACTCCCGGGTTTTAGCCGGGAACGATTCCGAGGCCGAAGCATCGTTGCAAAGCGTCTCCCAAATCGGCCGGCCTTGCGAGACGGCGGTCTGCGTCAGCTTCTGAATGCTGTTCTGCCCGATTCCGCGCGGCGGAGTGTTGATAATCCGAAGCAGGGAAACTTCGTCCTGCGGTCGTTGCACGGCCCGGAGATAGGCGAGAACATCCCGAACTTCTTTCTTATCGAAAAACGACTGTCCCCCGATCAAAACGTAAGGGAGCTTCGCGAGCTGCATCTCGATTTCGAAAGCCCGGGTCTGTTCGTTCGTCCGGAAGAGGATCGCGAAATCGCGAGGCTGCCGCTCCGTTTCGGCAATCCGGGTCTTGATCTGCTCGACGACCGCTTTCGCCTCGGTCTCGCCGTCTTGAAATTGCATAATGCGCGGCGGTTCCCCCGAGACCGTGCAGTGCAGCTTTTTCGGGTGTCGCTGCTTGTTGAAAACGATGATCCGGTTGGCCCAATCGATGATCTGCGAAGTGCTCCTGTAATTCGCCTCCAACCGGACGACCTTCGCATCGGGCCAATCCTTTTGAAAATTAAGAATGTGGGTGACTTCCGCCCCCCGCCAACCGTAAATCGCCTGATCGTCGTCGCCGACCACGCAAAGGTTGCGATGCTTGAGGGCCAAGCCCTTGACGATCCGGTATTGGCTCATGTTCGTGTCCTGGTACTCGTCGACCAAAAGATGGTCGAATCGGGCCGCTTCCTTCGCGAGCACTTCGGGAAATTGGGCGAACAAATCTTCGGTACAGAGAAGCAGATCGTCGAAATCGACCGCTCCGAGGGTTTTGAGGGTGTTTTGGTAACGACCGTAGCCGAGGGCGGCGAGGTGATCTTTCGCGTTCCAGGCATCGGCCGCCGCCTGCTCGGGCCGAACGGCGGCGCATTTCCAGGAACTGATTTTCCAAAGCAAATCGCCCGGTTTCAACGCTGAGTCGGAAATTCGGACTTCCCGGAGGACCTGCCGTGCAATCGATTCCTGGTCGCCGCGATCATAAATCGCGAACTGGTTCGGGTATCCGAGATGATGGATGTGCCGCCGCAAAATCCGGACGCAAAGGGAATGAAAGGTCGAAATTTCCGGCTTGTCCTTCGATTGGCCCAGCTTGGTTTTCGCGAGGAGCTCGGTGATCCGCGACTGCATTTCCTTGGCCGCCTTGTTCGTAAACGTAACGGCGAGAATGCGGCTTGGTCGGATACCGCTCCGGATCAGCCGGGCGATTCGAAAGGTGACGACGCGGGTCTTGCCGGTCCCCGCACCGGCCAAAACGAGGAGCGGTCCCCGGAGCGTTTCGACGGCGGCGTTTTGAGCGGGATTGAGCGACATGCGATATGGAGAAAACGCCGATTGGCAAACGACAAGGGGGGGAAACGTAGGTGCCGTATACGAATGATTGAACGGTCGAAAAATGTTGCCGCGATTGTACAAGCATTCCCGAAAAACACAATCGCCCGTCCGCGAACCCCTCCGATGCGAACTCCGATTTTCGGGAAAGATCCCCCTCGAAAAAAACGTAAACGGTTGCGAAATTTCTTTTTTCGACTCTTGTTCGGAAGCGGGACGTCCTTTACAATAACGAGCAAGGTTTTCACTGAAAATCATCTTTCTTATTTTATTTTTTTAAAAATCATGGGTAATCTCATCAATTGGAGCAGCCTGCCTCCTTGGGTTTTGGCCTTGAAATGGATCGACCTCGGCGCTCTGGGTGTGGTCGTTGCGTTTGTCATTCTCGTCGTGCTGTTTCGCACGTTCTTTCCCAAACTCGGGGCGATCGCCTGGGTGACGACCAAGGAAGCGATCCAACAGCCGCTTTTCATGATCCTGATGGTTCTCGGGATTTTCGCCCTTTTCATTTTTCTCTTCCTGCCATACAACACCTTGGGCGAAGACGTGCTCCTGGTTATCACCCAGGGGTTGACCCTGGTTAAACTGATTGCGATTTTCCTCGCGATTTGGACGGCAAGCGTCTCGATTTCCGAGGAAATCGAAGGCAAAACCGCATTGATGGTCCTCGCGAAACCGGTCGGAAGACATACGTTCATCATCGGAAAATATCTCGGTGTGATGATCGCGGTTACGATCATTTTCCTCGTTCTCGCGATTTTCTTTGCCAACACGGTCTCTTATAAGGTCGTGTACGATGCCCGTGAGGCGACGAAAGTCGTTCCGACGGCGGTCGAATGCTTCGAACAAATCCTCGAAATCCTTCCCGGTCTGGTCCTCGCTTACCTGGAAACCGCGATTATGGCGGCGATCGCCGTCGCGATTTCGACGCGGCTTTCGCTGCTCCCGAACTTGACGATTTCGCTCACGATTTACGTCCTCGGACACTTGGTGCCGCAAATCGTCCAATCCTCCGTCGGGCAATTGCCGATGGTCGCCTTTATCGGCGATCTTTCCTGTGCCGTTCTCCCGGTCCTCGATTACTTCAGTATGGAAACGGCTGTTGCCATGAAACAGACCTTGCCGTGGTCTTACGTCCTCTGGGCGACGTTGTACGCCTGCATCTACAGTCTTTTGTCTCTCGTCCTTTCATTGTTGCTTTTCGAGGAACGCGAGTTGGCATAAGGTTCGCGGGTTCGACTTGCCGGGCGAAAGCCCGGCCGACGGTCAACTTGTGCCGGGAAAGCATTGAATCATTCGTGCCTTGCTCCCGGCCAAAAATATTATCATTGCACGGTTCAGGGGATGGTCTCCAGGACTCGTTTCTCGCGTCCAGCATCGGCGAAAAATCTCACATGAGAAAAAAAACCGTCAAAAAACCCATCAAGAAAATCGTCCAAAAGCGAAAACCTCGCCCGGCGGTCGGCAAACACAAAACCGGGAAATCGGTTTTTCCCGATGCGCCGATTCCCAAGCCGAAGAAAAACAGGGGGAAAGGCGGGGAAACCGAGGCGGTTCCCCATCGGCTTCAAAAAGTTCTCGCCGCCGCCGGATACGGGAGCCGCCGGGCCTGCGAAGAGTTAATCACCTCCGGTCGGGTCGATGTCGATCGGCGAACCGTAACCCTTTTGGGAACCCGGGTCGACCCCGTCACCCAGGAGATTCGCGTCGACGGACAGGTAATGCCCAAAAACAAGCCGACCTATATCGCCCTGTTCAAGCCCAAAGGTTATCTTTGTACCAACCGGGATCAAAAAGGTCGAAAACGCGTGATCGACCTGATTCCCGCTTCGTTCGGCCGTCTTTTTCCCGTCGGGCGTCTTGATCTGAACAGCGAAGGGCTCTTGGTGCTGACGAACGACGGGGCTCTTGCCGATCGGTTGACCCATCCCCGATACGGTGTTCCCAAAGTGTATCGGGTTCAGGTCGCCGGAACGGTCGAACGGAACACCATCGAGTTGTTGAAAAAGGGAATCTATCTCGCCGAGGGCTTTGCCCGTGCCGAAGAAGTGACTATCAAAAAGCATCACAAACAAAGCACGTTTTTTGAAATTACGCTGCGAGAGGGAAAAAACCGGGAAATCCGCCGAATGTTGGCCCATGTGCATCACAAGGTTATCGCCCTGTTGCGCTATTCCGTCGGGCCGATCAAAATCGGCAAAATGCTGCCGGGCGACTTTCGGGTCCTGACGGCCCGGGAAGTTTCTTCACTTTATGCCGTCGCGGAAAAGGAACAGGCCGAGTAATGCGAGCCTGGGACTGCGCTCCCGGCCGGTTGCCTCTTTGACGCGTTGTCAATTTGATTGATTGTCTTTTTCGCGTGCGGTCAGTCGGGACCACAGTCCCGGCTCGTCGGTCGCTCGTAGGTTGGGCGAAACAATAAATGCGGTCGGAATATTCTTGAAATCAAGGCGGCGGTTGAATATAATTGTGAGTTGAATTCGTACCCCCCGTTCATTGACCCTCCAACCTGTTTAGAGAAATGTCACTTTCCGTAATCGTCGCCTTGGCGGAAGGTTTCGAGGAAATCGAGGCCGTCACTCCCATTGACGTTTTGCGCCGCGCCGGATTGAATCTCCTCAGCGTCGGGCTTACCGATCGAACCGTAACCGGTTCGCACGGAGTCGTTTTGACGGCGGACAAAACGTGGGACGAAGTCGCCGCTTTAACGCCGGACGTGCTGGTGCTGCCCGGCGGCATGCCCGGCTCCAAAAATCTCGGGGATCATTCCGGTTTGCGTCAAATGGCCAAACGGATCGTCGCGGCCGACGGTTGGCTGGCCGCGAACTGTGCCGCTCCGGCATTTACCCTCGCTCCCTGGGGACTGCTTTCCAATCGAAAGGCGACCTGTTTTCCCGGTTGCGAAATGCAATTTCCCGCCGATGTTTCCTACCAGAACGCGACCGTTCTCGTCGATGGGCATATTATTACGGCTCGCGGGCCCGGGGCGACCTTCGATTTTTCCCTGAAATTGCTGGAATGCCTCCTGAACGGCGGAACCGCCGAGAGCTTGCGATCGCAAATGCAATACACCGGCTAAAAGTTGACGACCGACGGCGACGCGAAGATTTTTGTTTCAAACTCGCAATGTCTTTCTGTTTTGCGTGCATCGCCTATCTTAACTTGTTTTTAGAAAAACTTCCTTTTTTTCGTTGTAATCCAAAAAATCCGCAAGTTTGTTACATCTTATCACCGATAGAGGGGATATGGAAAAGACATTCGGGTCTTAGCTCAGGTTTTCTTGAGTCAGGCCTGATCCAGCCCTCCCGCTCATCAAGAGATAAAAGATGACTTACAAGCTAGCTATTTCAGCAGTCTGCTCTTTGATACTTTTTGCCGCTCTCGCGACGACCGGTTGCGTCGGGGTTACGGCTCCGGCCGCCTCATTGGGGGTTGCCAGTATTCCGATTCCGATTGCGCCCTATTTTCAAAACGGGTACGAAGACCTGTATTGGGAGAATTTGCGATACAACAAGGTCGCGATCATGGGACCGGTTTGCGATGGGCACGCCGTCGCCCTCGACCCGCCGTCGGACGATCAGGTGATGCGAGCACTTGATCGGGTCCGGCCGGTTTCCGGGTCTTTCCCATTTTTGGAAACGGTGCATCGGACGAATATCCGGATCACCAAGGAATTGCTTGCCGATTACCTTGATCCGCCGAAAATGATCCCGCTTGTCGGTCCGGCGCAACTGCATCACGCTCACTACAAATGCACCATTTACTTCGTCGAAACCGTCAACATCGGTTGGCCGATTCCGCAAACGTTGACAGACGACGAGGCTCAAGAGGTTCTGTACATCGATATGGACCACTATCACCGCGTCGGCGGCCCCGACGAGAGCTAGGGCACACAACGACGAGCCGGGACCTGCGTCCCGGCTTTCCGCGGTTACAAGATCGTTTCCAAAATCCGAACAATCTCCGTTTCCGAAAGGGAACGGGGATTGCCTTGCATACTGGTTCCCTGCGAATCTTTCGCGATTCCGGGAATCATTTCTTTTTCAATGCCGAGTTCGGAAAGTTTTCGAGGCACCCCGATTCGCTCGCAAAGGGCTTCAACCTCGCGAATCAGTCGCTCGACCGCGTCCGCATCCGTTTCGTCGGCTCGCGGTTCCAGAAGAATGTGGGCCAAGCGAGCGTATCGTTCCCGACAGACTTCGGCGTTCGCGCGAAGTGTCGGGCCGAGAAGCAGGGCACAGGCCGCCCCGTGCTGAACATGGGCATGCGTTCCCAGAGCGGGAGCAATGCCGTGGGCCATTCCCAGGCCGGCATTGGCCAAAGCGATTCCGGAGAGCAAGGCCGCCTGGGCCATTTTCTCGCGAGCGGCCTGCGATTGCGGATTCTCAACCGCTTCGGCGATCGCTCCCCAACCGAGCCGCAATCCTTCTTCGCACAGCAGGGAGGTGATCGGAGTCGCTTTTCGGGTCACGTAACTCTCGAAAAGCTGGGTGATCGCGTCCATACCCGAGTCGACGGTGATTTTCGAAGGGCAGGACACCGCCAATTCCGGATCGACCAGGACGATTTTGGGGATCATCCGTTGATCGCGCAGACTTTTTTTGAATGGAGGCTCGAAAGAGCCGATCACCGCGTTTTTCGTCGCCTCCGAACCGGTCCCGGCGGTCGTCGGCATCGCGAGAACCGGCAACGGGTCTTCTTTCAGAACAAGCCCGCGGCCGACCCCTTCGAGGTACTCCCGGACCGTGCCGCTCTCGCGTTGCGGCAGCATCGCGGCGAGAGCTTTCGCGAAATCGATCGCCGCCCCGCCGCCGATCGCGAGAAAAAAGACTCCTTGTTCGTCTCGCAGGTTGCGAAACGAATCGACCCAACGGTCGACGTCCTCAAGCAACGGCTCTCGGGAAATGAACGCGGTTTCAAGAATGCCGAGGCCGCTTTGCCGGAGCGTTTGCCTCACCCCTTCGAGCGTCCCGCTGCGTTCGAGCGTCCGGGAGCCGCAAACGAGGATCGCCTGCTTGCCGAGGCTCTTTGCGAGTACGCCGGCCTCGGAACGTTTTCCCCAGCCGAAAAGTATCCGTTGCGGCAAAATCAGTTCGTAGTTCATTGTTAGAGGATAGAGGAGAGAGGAGAGTGGGAAGTGGGAAGTGGGAAGAAGGGAGAGGGGAAGAGAGCCGCGACCTACGGTCGCGAAGTCTATTCTCTTATTGCCTTATCAGTAATGCCCCCTCCTTCCCGTCAATCTCCTATTCCGGCGAAGGCACGTGCGATTTCCGGGTGCAATTCCGCGTTGAGACCATGTTCGTCATATTTCAATTCGAGGGCCTCAAGATCGTGCTTCAAGCTGAGACATTCCTCCGCCGGTGTAACCCGCGGGGGGAGCGAGCGTTCGAGCGGGCCAAGCCAGGCATTGAGCGTGTGCCCGCCGTCGACCAGCAAATCATGCCCCGTTACGTAATTCGAGGCCGCGGACGCCAGAAAAACGACCGCCCCGGCCAAATCTTCCGGTCGCTGGACGTGTCCGAGCGGCGTCAGCTCCCGAATCCGCGCCCGGACCGCGAGCGGCGTCGAAGCGTGCATCGGCGAAAGAATGTAACTGGGCGAAATGCAGTTGACGTTGATGTTGTAACGGCCCCATTCGGCGGCGAGCATCCGGGTCATTTCGACGACGCCCCCTTTGGACGCGTTGTAAGAAGCGTTGCAGTTGGCGATCCGAGCCGACATCGAGGCCGTGTTGATGATCTTGCCGCCCGATTTCTGCCGGATAAACTGCTGCCCCTCGGCTTGGGCGCAGAGATACATGCCGGTCAAATTGACGTCGATTACTTTTTGCCAATCGGCTTGGTCGTAGTTCTCATCGGCACCGAGAATCCCGATTCCGGCGTTGTTGACACCGATATCGAGCGAACCGAATCGGGCGACGATTTTCGCGATCGTCCCCTGAACGGCAACCTTTTCCGTAACGTCGCAACGCACGAACAGCGAATCGACGCCGAGCGCACGAATTTCCTCCGAGGTCTTGAGACCGGTTTTTTCGTCGAGATCGATGATCGCGACATCGGCTCCGGCCCCGGCCAAGGCAAGGGCATAGGCCCGACCGATTCCGACGGCCCCGCCGGTCACCAAGGCCTTTCGACCGGTCAAATCGAACATTTTTAAAGTTGACATGAGTTTTTTAAATTGCAAATCCGGCGGAAAAAAACAAAAACAAGGCAGCCGGTTTTCGACAGCCGTCGCTCATTATAACACTTTTTTCGTTTTGCATCCTTTTGTAACATTTTTAAAGGATAAAAGGTTGAAAAGACGCCGTGGGATGTTTAGAATAATACTGACATTCGTGTAAGTCTGTTATTATTTTTTTCTATTGATCCGATTCGCGGCACAAAAGTCGTCGATGTCGTACGGTTGAGTCTTTTTTTCTTCAAAATGGTCTTATCTATACCCATGAAAAAATTTTTAGAATGCTGGTTGCCGGTTTTCCTGTTGTTGCTCCTCCTCAGCGGTTGCAAGGAAAAAATTTCCGACGGGAAGAGCCCTCTATTTCAAAGTTCGGAACTTTCCGAATCGGTCCAGCAACAGAATAACGAAGCTTTCGAGAGTACTTTTCAACTGTTCAATGCGTTGGAAGAATCCCCCGCGCTCCTGGGCCTGCCCGGAGAAAGCGAGGAGCTTCAAATGCTTGGGCAACTCGACAAATGGCTCGCCTTCCGAACGACCGACAAATTCTGGAAAAACGACCCTTATTATCAGGAATTGGAAAAAACGTTCCGGGATAAGCTGCAAAAAATCGAAAGCCTCCTTGCTTCTTTTCAAACGTTGCAAAAAGAAGAAGAGACGCCCGGAACCCCGGTCGATTTGCCGAAACTTCTTGAGGGTCTGAAAGGGCTTTCCGAAGATATGACCCGGCTGGGTGCGCTCGGGGAGATCGACTTTTCCGGAGAACAGCAGGCGATCAAGGATTTGCTGGACCGTTTTTCCAAGATTCGCAGCATTCAGGAGGCCGCGATTCTCGCCTCCGCCGAGCAAATCAAGGCCGATATCGAGCGACTGTCGATGTTGCAGGCCAATCTTTCGATTTTCGCGAACCTGTTGCTCATCGACCGTATGAGTTTTCAGCCGGCGGACACCGATCATCTCAAACAGGTTGTCTGGACGAAAAACATTTCCAGTTGGGCTCGGGGAAACAAACAGGGGGACATCGACCGGGCCTTGGCCTTGTTCGATTGGACTGTTCGGAACATTGATTTGCGAGCGGACGCAACGGTCCTCCCTTCCGGGCAGCGTGTCGAAGCCCCCGCCCAGGAACCTTGGGAGACTTTACTGCTGGGGGAAGGAACCATGTTGGACCGGGCTTGGGTCTTTATCGAACTGTTGCGACAGCAACGGATCGATGCCGGGATTCTCTGCATTGAAAAACCGGACGCTCCGGGAGGTGTTTTGCCTTGGGCCGTGGGTGTTTTGTCCGAAGGAGAAATTTACCTTTTCGTTCCCTCCTACGGCTTGGCTGTTCCGGGTCCCCAGGGAATCCGGCTCACCCCGGTCGCGACGGGCGGGACCGAAAATCACACAGGCGAATTGGAATACCAGGACGTCGCGACACTCGCCCAGGTGATCGAAAACGATTCCCTGCTCCGAAAGCTCGATTCCGACGCGGCCCCATTGCCGATTACCTCGGAGACCGTCAAGAATTCGGTCCTTTGGCTCGTCGGATCCCCTTGCTCGAACGCGCAGCGCATGAGCATCGTCCAAAGGGAATTAAGCGGAGAAGAGACGATGGTGCTTTATCAATCGTACCTGGATCAAGAAGCCCGTTTTTCCAAAGTCGCCGGTATTTCGCGAATCGAGCATTGGCGCCGACCAATCCGGGCGATGTACGAGCGACAAACTCGCCCGGAATGGGTCGACCAGAAGATGACCCCTTTCCGCTTTACTGAGCCGTTCAACAAACGGTTCTCCCTTTGGACGGCCCGGGTCCTTTATTTTCAGGGAAAACTTTCCGGCACCGACAGTGCGATCACCTCTTATCAGGACGCGAGGGTCTCCGACCGTCGGCTGCGCGAATTGAGCCAGGACGCCGGATTTCACATGACACCGGAAAAGCTGAACCTGTACCTGGTCGCGAAACGCTATGCCCAGTACTGGATCGCCATCACCTGTTATGAATTGGGAAAAATCAATTCCGCGAAAGAATACCTGGAAGATGAGGAAAAAGATCCCGTCTCGCTTTCCGGTCAGCTTTGGAGTAACGCGATCGCTTACAATTTGGGCCGGATTTACGAAAAATCGGGACGTTACGAGGATGCGATCGCCCGATACAAAAAAAATCCCAGATCCCCTCTGGGTTTCGGAAACGCCGTTCGCGCCAAATGGGTTAAAGAGCTGTCCGCTCATAACAAGGAGCCATCAAATTGAATATCGAAACTCTTCGGATTTTTTGCGATGTGGCCGAGCACCAAAGTTTTTCCCACGCCGCTTCGATCAACAAGGTAACCCAGTCGTCCGTAACGCAATCGGTTCACCGTTTGGAAAAACGGATCGGCACTTCCCTGATCGATCGCACGAAACGTCCCTTCCTCTTGACCGATGAAGGGCAACTGTGCAGCGAGGGATTTCGCGAAATCCTCAAGAGATACGATACGATTCTTTCCGACATCCAATCCCGCTGCGGTTGCTTCAGCGGGATCATCCGCGTCGCCGCGATCTATTCGGTCGGGCTGCATGTGATGAATCGGTGCATGAGCGATTTTATGAAAGCCTTTCCGAAAACGAAGGTCCGATTGGAATTCCTGCACCCGCACAAGGTCTACCAGGCGGTCAAGGACGCCGATGTCGATTTCGGCATCATCGCCTATCCGGTGCCGACGGTGGATTTGCACATGATCCCACTGCCGGTCGAACCGATGGCGCTCGTCTGCTCGCCGAATCATCCCCTGGCCGAAAAAGAAGCGGTTTCCCTGAAAGAACTCAAAGGGTTGGACTATATCGCGTTCGAGAAAGACTTGGTGGTCCGCAAGGAAATCGACCATCACCTGGAGGAATTCGGCGCTGCGGTCAATATTGTCATGGAATTCAACAATATCGAAACGATCAAGCAGGCGATCGAATCCGGCCTCGGGGTCGGTATCTTGCCGACCCCTGCGGTTCAAAATGAAGTGGAAAACGGGTCGCTCCTCGCGATTCCGATCACAAGTCCGAAAATGGTCCGGCCGATCGGAATCATACACAAACAGCACAAGGTGTTTTCCCCGGCAATGAAAAAGTTCATTGAAATGTTGACCGAGCTTCAGTATCCAAAATAAGGAATGGTATTGGCGTGAAGAAAAATGGATAACCGTTCACGGTTATTTGAGAATTCGGTCGAAAGCCGGGATTCCCAACCCTTGTGAGGGCAGGTTCTCAACGGCATTTCGAGTTTGGCATCCCCCTGCTTCCTCGGCCTGTAAGGCTGAATGCAGGGAATGCCAAGTCGGAAACAGCACGGGCACCGATCAAAATTCGTGTGCCGTGTTCTGCTCCCGTTGCATGTTACAGTTCGTGAACGGTTACTAAAAAACGAATTCGGGTCAACCGACCTTCGTTCTCACCGTCGGGCGGCGCGGCGAACCAGGTACTCGGTCAACGCCTTGTCGAACTGCATGCTGGTGTCGAGCGGAACGAAATCGATCCGGGAACGGGCGCATTCCTCGCGGATGCGGTCCCGGAACGCATTCAATTCCCGCAGGTAATCGTTTTTCAACGCTTCGGCGTTCCCTTCGATCTTCTCGCCCGATTCCGGGTCCTCCAATTCGACGCGACCGCCGAACGGAAAGCGGACCTCCGCCTCGTCGAGAATGTGAAACAAAATGATGTCGTGCCCGTTGTGCCGAAGCCGGTGCAACGCCCGCAAAATGTCCTCCTCATTGCCGAGCAGGTCGGAAAAAACCATGATCAGGCTCGCGTGCTTGAGCATCGCGGCAAGCTGGTGAAGCGAAGCGGCGACATCGGTCGTTCCCTCCGGCTTCAATTGCGACAGCAGCGAAAGCAAAACCGGCAGCTGTCCGCGACGGGATTTCGGGGCGAGGGAACGACGGATTTTTTCGTCGAACGTAATCAGGCCGACCGGGTCCTGTTGGTGTATCATCATGTACGCGAGGGCGGCGGCAATGCAGACCGAATAATCGAATTTCGTCATCTCCTGCCGAAAAGTGTAGCCCATCGACCGGCTGGAATCGACGGCGAGGTAACCGGTCAGGTTCGTTTCCGCCTCGAATTTTTTGACGTAGTATTTGTCGGTTTTGGCATAAATGAGCCAATCGATGTCGTTTGGGTCGTCGCCGGGCGTGTATTTGCGGTGTTCGCTGAATTCGACGGAAAACCCGTGCAGCGGGCTGGCGTGCAGACCGTGGATGAATCCCTTGATGATAAACTGGGCGCGTAAATCGAGCCGTTTAATCGTTTGAATCACCTCGGGTTTCAAATATTTTTCGGAACTCATGTTCGTCGTCTGGCCAAGATATGTAGACGGTCTATTGCAAGGCGGTTACAATATGAGAGAAATTTCGATTTTTCAAAACACTACTGAGTTCTGGATTAAAAATGATCTGACTTACCGTCATCCCCGCGTAGGCGGGGATCCAGAGGTTACGCTTTCCCTCTGGACCCCCGCCTGCGCGGGGGTGACGAAATTCGCGGGGGTGACGATTTCATTTCAAAGTTTGGGCTAAACTTTTATCTGGGACTCAGTATGCCGAATATTTATCTTACCAAAAAATCTTAGAATATGCTTCAAACCGACGAAATTCTCACAACGATTCGGATGTTACATGCCGAGCATCTCGACGTTCGGGCTGTAACCCTCGCCCTCAATATCAACGACTGTGCGGCTCCGAGCAGCGACCAGATTTGTCGCAAGCTGCATCACAAAATCACCAGCCGCGCCAAACGGCTGGTCCAAATTTGCGATGAGGTCGGCAAAAAATATGGTATTCCGGTTACGAACAAGCGGCTCGCGATCTCGCCGGTTTCGTTTTTGCTCGCTGGACACGGCCAAGCGGCGGCACTCGATGTCGCCCGAACACTCGATCGGGCGGCAACCGAATGCGGCGTCGATTTCGTCGGCGGCTTTACGGCATTGGTACACAAAGGGATTACGGTCGGCGATCAGGTCGTCCTCGATTCCCTCCCCGAAGTGCTGGCCGCGACGAACCGGGTTTGCTCTTCAATCAACGTCGCCTCCCGAAAGGCCGGCATCAATATGGACGCGATCGAGCAGATCGGGCGATTGCTGCCGAAAATCGCGAACGCGACGCTCGATTCCCGCGGGTTCGGCTGTGCAAAGTTGGTCGTTTTCGCGAATATTCCGGAAGATAACCCGTTTATGGCTGGAGCTTACATGGGCGCCGGGGAGCCGGAATCGACGATCAACATCGGCGTTTCGGGGCCCGGGGTCGTCGGCAGCGCTTTGAAGCGGCGAATCGCGGCGGCCGAGGCGGTCGGCAAAAAATTGACGCTCGGAAATCTGGCGGAAGAAATCAAGACGACGAGTTTTCGTGTAACCCGGGTCGGCGAACTGATCGGCCGGGAGGTCGCCGAAAAACTCGGCGTTGAATTCGGAATCGTCGACCTCTCGCTTGCCCCGACACCGACGATTGGAGACAGCATCGGGGAGATTCTGAAAACGCTCGGCATCGCGAAAATCGGCGCCCCCGGCTCGACGGCGGCCGTCGCGATGTTGAACGATGCCGTCAAAAAAGGCGGGCTTTTCGCTTCAAGCAGCGTCGGCGGGCTCAGCGGAGCGTTTATTCCGGTCTCGGAAGATGCAACCTTGGCCGAAGCGGTCGGAGAGGGACACTTGGTGCTTGAGAAACTTGAAGCAATGACAAGTGTTTGTAGCGTCGGATTGGACATGATCCTGATTCCCGGGGACACGCCACCGGAAACAATCGCGGCAATTATTGCCGACGAAATGGCGATCGGTGTGATAAACAATAAGACGACTGCGGCCCGCCTGATTCCGGTTCCGGGAGCAAAAGCGGGCGATTGGGTTCATTTCGGCGGCCTGTTCGGCTCTTCCCCGGTCCTCGAAGTCCGGAATATCGGGGCGAGTGACGCTTTTGTCCGATTCGGCGGCCGAATTCCGGCCCCGCTGCAATCGCTCGGAAACTAATCTTAATCGGTACTCCGCGAACAACCGAGCGTCGCACTATTCAAAATTTTAATAAAACTTATCAATTTTTGAGAAACTCACGATAATAATACTGGACATCCCACACTTATCGGGATAGAATAGAAACTGTTGGGGATTCAGTGCAGATTCTCCTTTTTGTTTTTCGTGCATTTTTATTGCCGGTATTCCGGCTCAGTAACCGTCATTTTTTTATTACTTGCAGACCTGTCGATGTTATTATTTTTTTCAATACGAAGTTGAGGAAAAACGCGAAGGCTTCTGTTAAGGGCAACTTTCATTATTCGAAAACCCAAAGATCGTGAACGCATCTACCCTTGGTATGCGGGAACCGGGGCAACAAGTCCCGATGGGTCAGCGGAAATTTTGAGGTCGCTTTAATTCCGGTCGCGATTCCTCGGCGATTAACTCCCTCATGGGGAACAAAGGAGATGATCATGCCGACGACCCGAGAAAACCTGGAAAATCCGGGAATTTTTGTCCGGATTACGAACAATGACGAATACACGGTTCTTTGGACCACCGGCCAAGGCGTCGTTGAAATGGCCAACGAAGAACAGTTGGAGGATGAGCCGATCAGTGGTTTTCTCAAAAGAACGGCAGCGGTCCACAATCTTGAACAAGAGGATTACGACCAATGGGGCGTGAGAACCGCGACCGTAACCCTGCGAAGCATCACCCTTCGGGAAGCCGTTCATTACCTTGGTCGGGATGCGAGAATTTGTGCATTTTTGCGTCCGAAACCGCAAGCGGCCCGATTCGTGAACGCTTTGGAAAAAGGGGGCTCCTTCGTCGAGTTGAAGGCCGCCGCCGAGATTCGCAAGAACATGGGCCGCTTCGACAAGAGCGACGAAGTGGTTTTCGCCGAACATTTGGCCGATTACCTCGAACAGCAATTGCTGAATATCACCTCGGGGTATTTCGAACCGTAGTGCGAATAAATAAAGAGCTGTAAGTGCAGTCGGTACTCCGACGTAACTTATGGACCTTGTACACGGCATGGCCCCTGTGAGCCCCCTCTGTACAAGGTCCGCAAGTTGTGCTGCGCTACACTTGCGGCTCTTTTTTAATGCATCTTACTGAAAAGACTCTCTTGCGAAACGTCGCTTTTCTGGTCTAATGGACGGGGCTTCGATGTCCCGTTTTTCAAAGTCTTTTCCCCCTTTCAACCGTTGCGTCCGATGTCAACACGTTGCGAACAATTTTCCGGTCTTTCCGTCGCCCTGATCACCCCGTTTCGTAACGGCCAGGTCGATTACGAAGCCCTTCAACAGCAGATCGAATTTCAAATCGCGGCCGGGACGACGGCGGTCGTTCCGGTCGGAACGACGGGGGAATCCCCGACGCTCGATTTCGAGGAGCACGAACGGGTGATCAAAGCCGTGATCGAAGCGGCCGCCGGAAAAATCAAGGTGATGCCGGGAACCGGGGCGAACAGCACCGAAGAGGCGCTTTGGTTGACCCGAATCGCGAAAAAGGCCGGGGCCGATGCCGCGCTCGTCGTCGCGCCCTATTACAATAAGCCGATGCAGGAAGGGTTTTACCAGCATTATAAATTGCTGGCCGAATCGATCGATATTCCGATCTGCGTTTACAACATTCCGGGCCGGACCGGCAAGAACATCGAGCCGTCGACGATCATTCGTTTGGCCCAGTGCAAAAATATCATGATGGTCAAGGAAGCGACCGGCTCGTTGGACCAGGCTTCCGAGATCGCCGCGAACACGGATCTGACGCTCTTGAGCGGAGACGACAGTTTGACCCTGCCGCTGCTCGCGGTCGGAGCCCGCGGTGTCGTTTCCGTCGTCGGGAACATCGTCCCGCAAGATATGATCGCGCTATGCAAGGCGTTCGATGCCGGAAACATCGCCGAAGCCCGACGGCTGCATTTCAAAATGTTCCCACTCTGCCGGGACATGCTTTCCCTCGCGACGAACCCGATCCCGATCAAGGCGGCGATGCGGATGCTCGGTCGCGACAGCGGCGATCTGCGGTTGCCGCTCACGCCATTGGACGAGGCCGATTCCGTCAAATTGCGACGCACCCTGAGCGATTACGGGCTGGTATAAGGCATCAGACTTCAGGCCTCACGCTTCAGAAATATTTTGAGAATACAGACGTTCACAAAATGAGTGTCGTGAACGGTTACGGCATTTTTTGTACGGAACCCAGTAATTCTGTACACACAACCTGAAGCCTGAAATGAAAGCGATTATCGTCGGATCAAACGGACATCTCGGCACCGCTTTGCGAGAGGAATTCTCGCGGCGGGGAGCCGAAACCGTATCGCTGGACCTGCCCGATTTCGATGTCACATTCCGACGCTTCGTCTTGGAAACGATCGTCCCGCTTCGGCCCGATGTGATTCTCAACGCGAGCGGGCTGCGGCATATCGACTGGCTGGAAACGCACCCGAATACGGCCCGATCGGTTCACGTTCAGGGAACCGCCAATCTCCGCGAGGCCGCGAAGCGGACCGAGGCTCTGTTGGTCCAATGCAGCACAGCGGAAGTTTTCGGCGATGCGATTCCCGATTCTCGGGAAAACGGATTTCGCGAGACGGACGTTCCGGCCCCGGCGAGCGTCTATGCCCGGACAAAACTCGATGCCGAAAGGGCGGCCGCCGAATGGGAGCGGCACCTGATCGTTCGCGGCTCCCTGCTGTTCGGTGCGACGACGGAGCATTCCGGCGGCTCCCTCGTCGAAACCGTTTTGAACGCGGTTCGGCATACGCGGACGTTCAAGGTGATCGGCGACATGTCAATTTCGCCGGGCTGGACAAATCATTTCGCCGAAGCGGTTTTCTCGCTCACGGAACATTCCCTGAGCAACGGCACGACGGGGCTGTACCATCTCGCCGGCCCCGGGACGACGACGCATCACGATTTGGTTGCGACCCTGTCGCGGCTGACCGGACTGCGGTTGGAAGTCGAACCGATTTCGCGCAAGGAGTACGAATTCAAAGCTGCGCGGGCTCATTGGAGCGGACTGGACGGCGCGAAATATCACGCCTTGGAAACGACCTTTCCGATCCCGCCTTGGGAAGACGCATTGGCCGCCTACCTCGAATCCCGAACGGTTGGGAGATAAGGTTTATTCTCAGGCTATATCCGAATTTCTTTTTCGGCCGCTTCGATTTGCTCTTGCGAAAAAAGCGTCCCCTTGTTGCAGCCGGGACAAAATTTTGCCGTCACCTTCCAGGAATTGGGAGAATCGATGTTGCGTTCCCAAAACGGCCAGGTCCGACATTGAATCGGCCGTGAAAGATAAACCTGGCAGCCTCGCGTTTCGGGATCGAGCAGGCAGCAGTCGCCGTTTTCGAATTCGACGAGCGATTTCCCGAGGCCCGGGACGGTCCGAACGAAGGTTGCTTCGAAACGCTGCGACGAGAGGCCGAGCTCGGCGGCGATTTTTCGGATATCTTCGTCAAACACCCAAACGTAGCCCGGCTCCCCGCCGCAGCAGCGGCCGCACTGTTGACACTCGAATTGCAATCCGTTCTTGTACCAGGGTTCCGACATTTTGCTATTCTTGATTGATGTTTTATTTTTCCGTGGTTTCCGCTTCTTCCGTTTTCGTTGCGGTTCCGAGCAACATTCGCTCCCATTCTTCCGGCGGCGTAAAATTAGTCATGATTGAACTCATCGCTCCGGAACGAAGACCGATGTTGTAAATGCGATAGAGGTGCGCTCCACCGGTCTTGACGCCCGCACCAAGCTTTACTTCCTCGAACGGCAGATCGCCGTTCGGATCCATCCAACAGACCGGCGTTCTTGCTTCAACAAGCAGCACCATTCCACCGCTTTCCGGGCCGAAATCGCTCAAAACCCGTCCCTGCCCGTCGGTGCCGAACGCTGTTTTTTCCCCGAGGATCACCGAATATGTGGTATCGTTCGGCAACATCGGCGAACGATACCGGTTGGCCCAAGCGGGACAGCGGTACACCGCAGGGCAGCGATCATGATATTGTCGATTGTGTTCGCTGTCCCACGGTTCGTCAAGCCGGATCGCGGCATACAATTCCGCAGCCTCTTCGTTTTCCAGATACGGCAACAGCAACACACGCCAGGAATGCAGCGGCCGTCCTTCGGCGTCGAGCGAAAACGCCGGCGGCAATCGCCCTTGCTCCGCATTGTGAAGCAACAGCCCCAGGGTGATTCGCTGCATTTGGTCGCGACATTCGTTTCGCCAAAATATTTTTTGAGTATCTTTAACCGGGGTAAAAAACAGGACGGAATAAAAGTCCGC
Source organism: Thermoguttaceae bacterium (assembly GCA_031549145.1). Taxonomy (GTDB): domain Bacteria; phylum Planctomycetota; class Planctomycetia; order Pirellulales; family Thermoguttaceae; genus JAVBSX01. The sequence continues at coordinate 41,714 of JAVBQI010000041.1, forward strand.
GAAAAGTTCCGACCTGCTTTGCCGAGCCGCTAACCGGAGCAAATCCGAAAAACCGAGGTCTTCTTTGTTAGGCGTGTCTTCAAGAGGAACGTCAAAATACGCATTGACTCTTTGAAAGACAGTACTCCAATCAAAGGGGATGAACCTATGAAGATATTTTGCCGTCACCTGCAAACTGTCGAGGCCATTCAGCCTTTCGGTTTCCAAAATCTCTTCAAGTAGTACACGGCGAGGTGTTTCGTTTTGTAATCTTAAGAGCCGACGGATTTGTTCTCCGGTCGGTTGAAATTGCGGATTTCCGGCAATCCCTTGCTCAATCCCCTCGGTTTCACACCCAAATCCAAAGACCATGCTAATTAAAGTTTTTTGTTTTCCTATTCGGTCCGCCATTTGCCGGCAAGTGATGATATCTTCAATTGCCCTATCAATATCACCGATTCCAAGTCGATGGTTGATACGAACGGCAAATCCTCGAGCATAAGACCGGAATTGCTTGAGCGCTTCCGAACAAGTGATTGAAAGAAGCGAGTTTTGTTGCAAGAGTTCAAAGGAGTGAACCGCATCATTTTCCTCTTCGTAAACAAGAGGAATGAAAAATTCCGGTTGACGAACCGCCTGTTGGATCAATTCAAGGGCCGGAGAATTTTCGTCCAACCATTCCTGCATCGCCGGGAATTCTTCAGAAGTCCAAGGAGATCTGGTGATTTTTTCCGTTAGCGTCTTCGAATCGATCATTTCGAATTCGCCGGAGTTTTCAATAAAGACGATCGGATCTTCAAACGATAATATCGGCTGGTGATCAGGATCAAGCCCGAGTTTTTCATACGCTTGTGCGAGTCGTTCCGGCGATTCAACCCTCACGTAATCCTTTTTCTTTTTTGTGTTGTTCTCAATCGGCCGAAGCGTGTAGTAAGCCGGAATCCCGAGATGCTCGGCGATCAACCTGTAACCGTTGTCGTCGGTCTTCATTTCTGGCGGGTAATATTTGAGCTCGAACGCTTTGCAGTAATCGACCCATTGATCGTCGGCGGTTCGCGGTTCGGTGATAAAGGTCGTTTCCGGCGAAATACGGAGCGGCACCGGCCCGGAAAACAGGTATAACCAGACTACCAAGACTTGAATAACGAGATAAAGGGCGAGAATACAAGAGAGAATCAAAATCACACAACGCCAGAAGCAGCCCATTTTTTTCTTTCGCGGCGGCGTTTCGACGAGGGGTTCAAGAGAATTGTGATCGTTCATGGCTTGCCTTGCTTGAAAATGAGAATCTCACATACAGGAGTCGCAACCCGAGGTCGCGAAGAAGATGCGACCATTATGATCGAATCGCAGGAAATCGGCAAGTCGCTTCTCCTTGATCGATGTCGCCGGGCGTGTTATTCTTGAGGGATTCTCGAAGTTCCTCATCCCCCCTCTCTTGCCAACACCTTTCCGATTTATGGCCAAAAAACCGACCCGAAATGCCGTCGATCTCCAACGGATCGAACGGGCTGTCCGCGAAATCCTGTCCGCGCTCGGCGAAGACCCGGACCGCGAGGGGTTGCTGGAGACACCGAACCGCGTCGCGCGAATGTATTGCGAGCTTTTCAGCGGCCTGCACGAAGATCCCCGGGCGCATACGAAAAAATACTTTACCGAAAAGTACGACGAGATCGTTCTGGTGCGCGACATCAGCTTTAACAGCATTTGCGAACACCATTTGATGCCGTTTACGGGCAAGGTACATATCGGTTATCTCCCCGACGGTCGGGTTCTCGGGCTCAGCAAATTGGCCCGGGTCGTCGAAGTGATCGCCCATCGGCCGCAGGTTCAGGAAAGAATGACCGAAGATATCGCCGATATCCTGCTCGACGAACTGCATGTCCGGGGAGTCGGCGTCGTGATCGAGGCGGTGCACACGTGT
>JAVBQI010000187.1:0-18602 GCA_031549145.1 Thermoguttaceae bacterium
CCGAGGACGGATGCGGAGTTGGTCGAAGCCGCTTGCCAAGCCGCCCAACGCATCAACGAAGAGCGGCTATTGACCGCCCTTTTCAAATTCGCCGGAATTAAACCTTGACGTCAAAATTTTCCTTCAGATCAGTAATTGTACCAAATCTTCGATTCGGTCGACGGTTTGGGCGATGTAACTGTCGATGGAAAGCGCGGACATTGGTTTCTCCTTTATTTCAAGGTTTTATTGACGGCGGCGGCAAAGGTTTTCCAAAGGGCGAGCGAATCGTCGGCCTGTTTTTGACCAGCTTGGGTGATCCGATAGAATTTTTTGGGATTCCCCCGCCCTTCCGCTTCGACCCAATACGACTCAATCCAGCCGGCGTCTTCGAGACGGTAGAGAATCGGATAGAGCGTTCCTTCTTTAAGCTGGAAAAAACCGTCGCTTTTCTCCCGCAAATCTTGCAGTAGCATGTATCCGTACTGCGGTTCTTGAGCGATTTGATGAAGAACAAGAATCTCCAGAACCCCTTTCTTGAGTTGTTTGTCGAGATCAATCATTTCAGACCCTCATAAAGAAAATACTTTGTATTGCTAAATATATTCTCTTGGAATGCACACAATTGTCAAGACGTTCGACAAGCATAATTTTTCTCTTGACAATCTACTGTTTGTTCAGTATGATAATCGCCGTAATTACTGATCGACCCGTAGAAACAACCGCTCCGCCATGCAAACACCGACCGAACGCGAATTTGAAGTGCTGAAAATCCTTTGGGAAAAAGAGAAAACGACCGTCCGCGACATTTGGAACGTCCTGCGGAAAGACGAGCCGGACCTCGCGTACACGACGGTCTTGAGCGTGTTCCAGGTGATGGAAAGAAAAGGTTTCGTCGCCCACGAAACGGTTGGCAAAGCGTACCTCTATCGGCCGTTGCAGCAACGTCAAAACACCGTGCAATCGTTGATCCGCAATTTTGTGGCACGGGTATTCGACGGTGCCGCCGGGGAATTTTTGTTGCACGGCATCGAGATCGGCAAGCTCTCACCGGAAGAACTCGACGCCCTCGAAGAACAAATCCGCGAAAAGAAACGGAAGAAAAAATAACCCGCCATGATCGCCGATTATTACTTCATTGCAACGCTCTTGCTCGGAATCACGGCTCTCGGTACGGTCTTGCTCCGCAATCCGGCCAAACGAGTCGCCGTCGTTCGAACGGTTTTCGTCGCGATCCTGTTGTTGCCGCTTGCCCTGTGCGTTCCGGATCGACAACGGATTTCGTGCGACTTCGCTTTCGGTTTGGCATCCCCCCGTCATTTCGACCACAGCAAAGCGAAGGGAGAAATCTCACCCCCGCGAGAAGACGAAGAATTCGAGCGAAATCCTTATAGTGAGGTTTCTCACGCCGCTCGAAATGACGTGGTGTTGAACCGCACGGGAGAACGTACAATGCCGCCTCGACGCGCCGATCGACGTTCGGCGGTTCAACCCCACATGTTCGTAACGGTCCAGCTTTGCGGAATGTTCGTTGTCGTGGTTTGGCAACTGCTCGGATTCTATCGGACACGGCGGCTGCTTCGGCGATCGGTTGCCGCAACGGGAGATTTCGCGACGCCGTGCCGGGTGCGGATTCATCCGGAACTCGTTGCCCCGGTCATTGTCGGCGTGTTCCGTCCGACGATTTTGCTGCCGAAAACCGGCGACGCCGACGAAATCCGCTACGCGATCGCTCACGAAACCGCCCATTGGGAAAACGGCGACCTTTACGGCCTCGCATTGGAACGGCTGTTGATGTTTCCGTTACTGTTTCATCCGCTTTTTTGGCTGCTTCGACGAACCGTGCGGTGCGATCAGGAAACGCTGGCCGATCTTCGGGCGGCGGAGCAGGTCGACCGGCTCGGCTACACCGAACAACTGCTCGCCTGGGCGCGGCGAGCGCTGAACCATCCGCTGCCCGGCGGTGCATTGCTGCTCGGCATCGCGGAAAATCAAATGTTTCCCCCCCACCCTCGTTCTCGCAACTTATTTTCAAGGAGGATGACCATGTTACTCGACGAAACCATGACGCTGAAAAGACCGTCCCGCCGTTGGCGTTGGATCGCCTTCGGAACCCTGACCATCGTCGCACTGTTCGCCGCGACGTTGACGCTCGGATCGATTTCCATGTCGGAATTGCCGGAGGCCGTGCTCAAGGAAAAACTGAAAGAGATTGCCCCGACCCCGGCGGAAAAAGCGGCGATTTCCAATCTTCGGCAATACGCTTTGGCCTTGTACGACGAAAAAACAAAGGCTCCCGCCCAGGCCGATGTGGTCCCGGAGCCGAACGAAGAGCAGATTGCCATCGAGTTTCGTTTTCTCTCGCACAAGGAATCGTTGGCCAAAGTGTTTCTCGCCCACCCATCGCTCTCTTGGAGCGGCCTGCCGGTTCCCAAGAAAACATTGAGAGCTGAATTCGGATTTGGAACGGATATGGCGACGCATGAAATCGACATCTCTGCGGAGATACAGGAACATGCGACCAATATTCCGTTGCCGTTTCAAGTTCGGCTTTTCGAAGAACCAGGTACGAAAAAACTGCTTGATATCTTTCTATCAAATTCAAAAGCAAGCCTCTTGCAGGCTCCAAATCTCACCGTATTCAGTGGCCAAACCGGTTGTGTTCGGGACATCACGCAAATGCCGTTCGTGACCGGCGTTCTTCCTGTCGAGGGAGACGAAGCCGTCGTCTATCACCCGATCATCCAAACTTTCAACAAAGGAGTGTCTCTCACGGTCAAGGCGACACTCCTGGAGGATCATTCCTGCCGCCTCGATTACTGCAACATGACCGTTTCCAGGATTGACGGGACGGAAATCATCGAATTGCTGGACGGGGGGACGAAGAAAACGGAGGATGGCAAGATGCAGCATTCCGGCGTTTCGATCCAGTCGCCGGACGTCAGGGCGCTGAATTTTGCGATCCCGCCGGTCGCGATTCCCGAAGGCATGTCGCTGTTGCTTGCCGCTCCGGGCATGTTCCACAAGGAAAGCGGTGAAGGATTTTTTCTGCTCATCACGCCCCGCCGCGCCACCCCCGAGCCGGAGACCGAGGGCGAGCTTCGGACACGGGTTTCAACTTTGCTTCACGGAAAGATTCGATCGCCGCGGTAGGGACGTTCAAGCGGTCTTTCCAAAAACCGCCGGTTGCGCTGCGGGACGGCAGTGCCTCTTTCGGCTCGCGGCCGGCCCGGGAGCAGTTTTTCCAGCAGTTCGTCCGAATCGAAATCGTCGGTCGAGGTGATTTTCTTGTTCCCCTGCAAATCGACGTAGACGACGGCGAAAACGTTTTCCTCATCCGCCGGGTCGTCCGCTTCCGTGCATAAACAGAGGAAGCGATAATTCCTCCCCGCGACGACCTGCGTCGAAACGGCGAACGGCGTGTAGGTCTTGCCGGGCGTTTTGCCGAGCGTCTCATCGAAAACGGCCTTTGCCTCATCATCCAGCGGCTTGAAGTTCGCCCAGCCGCCCGCCAGCCGCCCGGTGCGGATGTCGGTGATTTTTTTGTCTCTCACCTCGCCGGCCGCGTCGACGTAAATGTCGATGAGGGCGTTCCCCTCCCTCGGCGGTTGGGTCGCCGCGACACTTTGACAATAGAACCGGTAATTCGTTCCGGCGACGACTTGAGTCGAAACGCACAGCGGCTTATACGTTACGCCGAGGTGTTTTTCAAACGCCTTCTCGAAGACGACTTTCGCCGCGTCGTCGAGTTGCCGATACGGCGTGAACGCGCCGGTTTTTTCCCGTTCCGCGGACACGGCGACATTCGTCGCAACAAAGCCGAGCGATAGGATCATCAAAAAAAGAAATCTCATCTCTTCTCTCCTTGGTCGAAATTAGTGAGCATCATGTAAAAATTGAACGCGGTCAACAGCGCCCGAAGCGTTAGCGCCGGGTTCAGCCCCCATTCTTGTCTCAACAACCGGTCGCGGACGCTTCCGGTTGCTGCCTCATTCGAGATTTTCTGAAAATCAGCAAGCCAAGAAATTATAGGTGAGCCGACCGACAAAGTCAAAAGACGCGAGGTCTTGTCATTTTCCGGAACATGCCCAAATTACGGACATATGCCGTATTTTTCAAAAAATTTCAAACGACCGTCTTTTTTTGTCGCAAAATCTTTTCGGTCGACCATCTTCCCGTTGGAGACGCTTGTTCAAGCGGGCCCCACGAAGAAGAGAGAACCAATCACAAAAAATACAATGACAAACGGAGGTGTATCATGACACTTGAAAAGAACCGCACGACGCTTTACGGAACGATTTTCGCCGCCGCCCTTTTCATCGCTTTTGCCACCGCGACGGCTCAGGCCCAGACCAAAGGGTTCGGCGAGAACCGGCGACCGGAACCGAACCGCCCGACGGTTCAGCCGACGGCCAACCGGCCTTCGCCGCAACCGGCCCAGCCGCACATGCAACCGGGCCCGGCCCGACATTCGGTGCAGCCGCAGCATCATCCGGCCCCGGCGCCCCCGGTGCAACACAAACCGGTGGTGGTGCATTCGCCGAAACCCGTTCCGGCACCGACCGTTTGCATTGATCATCATTGCCCGCCGACCCCGGCTCCGGCCCCGCAGATCGTCGTCGTCGGCCAACCGCCGAAACCGTCGCTTTTGGAAAAGATCATCAATATCTTTCGCTAAGGCAGTGTCTTCAAAGTGGCAAAGAGCCGCAAGTGTAGCGCAGCGTAACTTGCGGCTCTTTTTTTAATACCTTTCACTCTTGCGTAAAGCAATCCTGCAAGACCGGGTCGGTGTCGAGGAGCCGCTCGCATTCGGGCAGGCAGTCCCGCGAAGAGAGCACGGTGTAATAATCGTCTTTCATTTCGGGGGCCTTGCGGATCGCCTCCAACCATTCCGAACGCGAAAACGGGTCACGCTTGATCTCGTCCCAGAAACCGATTCGCGTAAACAGCCCATCGATTGTTTCGCTCGATTTTCCCTGGAGCCGACTGATCAGGTAGGCGGCGACGCCGACCTGCAGGCCGTGCAAGCGGGGCCGTTTCGAAATGGCGTCCAAGGCGTGGGAAATCAGGTGCTCCCCGCCGCTCGCCGGGCGGGACGAGCCGCAAATTTCCATAGCAATGCCGTTGAGCATCAGGGCCGTCGCCAACAGCGCCGTCCCGGCGGCATCGAATGCCGGGGCGCCGACGAATTGGTAAACGGTCGCATCGGAAAGCAGTGCCGCGAGATCGTCAAGCGGTTCCTTGTCGTGGTGAAAGGCGCTTTTCCAATCTTCGACCGCCGTCAGCTTGGAAACAAGATCGCCGACCCCGGACAACCAGAGCATTTTCGGGGCACCGAGGCAGACCTCCGTGTCGACGACGACGCCTTGGGGAAGGGCCGCCGGAAAGGAGCGTCGCTTGCCGTTCAAAGTCAAGCTCGATTGCGGGCTGCAAAACCCGTCGTTCGAGAGTGAGGTCGGCACGGCGATATAGGGCAATCGGGCCAGGAACGCGATATACTTGCCCGTATCGAGTGCCTTGCCGCCGCCGATGCCGACGATCGCCTTGATTTTTCGGGGAAGTTTCGCAAAAAGATGAAGCGCGTCTTCAAAACGATTGCCGTCGACCGTGATCCAATCGGCCAACGGAATCCCCTCTCCGGCGAGGGCTTCCCGGGCCGCGTGTTCGAGCGGTTGCGGTAGCGGGCTCGCCAAGACCACGGCCGGGGCGAGATTGCCCCGCCCCAGGTAAATGCCGAGCCGCTGGAGCGCACCGGGCTTGATCCGCACCAGATTCGGAACATAAATTTGCGTCGCTTGTCTCATGTCGTTTCGAGGGCAAAGTAAAATTTCTGATTGCTTTGAACAATTTCGTTCGGAGCCGCGCCCGTAAGGAAGCGGTTTTTGACGGGTCAACCACTCCCTTACGGTCGCGGCTCCGATCCATTTTCGGGACTCGGCAAAGACCTTCTCGTCGCCCTTTATGCTACAATACACTATCCTCAAAATCAAGAAAGGAAACCTATGCGAAACATTATGACATTGTGTGGTTGTTTTGTCCTTCTGTCGGCATCGTTCGCCGCAGGTGCGGTTCCGGAGAGCAGCGGACCGCTTCAGGCCGGGGTCGGGTGTGTCGACATCACGCCAGAAAAACTGCCGGTGGTCGTCAACGGCGGGTTTCTGCCGTGGGAGACCGACAAGGTGATCGACCCGTTGCACGCCCGCTGCCTTTTGCTGGACGACGGCCGGGAACGGATCGTCCTGATCGTCGTCGACACCTGCATGATCCCCTTGGAATTGGCCGATCGGATCAAAGGGCAAATCGCGGGAAAAACGGGCATCCCGGCGGACCGTATCCTGATTTCGGCGACACACTGTCATTCGGCTCCTTCGCTGATGTCCGCGCTCGGAACCCCGGCCGATGAAAACTATTTGGCCGAACTTCCGGGCAAAATCGTCGAAGCCGTGAGTCTCGCGCAGCAAAGGAAGCAACCGGCGAAAATCGGCTGGGCCGTCGGCGATGATCGGAACAACGTCTATTGCCGCCGCTTTCTCATGAAAGAGGGGACGGCACCGACCAATCCGTTCAGCGGAAAAACAAACGACCGGGCCCAAATGAACCCCGGACATGAGAATCCGAACAAGATCGCCCGGACCGGCCCGGTCGACACCGCCGTCAGCGTCCTTTCCGTCGTCGCTTCGGACGGTACACCGCTCGCGGTTTTCGCGAACTACTCGACGCACTACGCCGGGGTCGGCGGCGGGCTCTCCGGAGACTATTTCGCCGTCTTCGCCGAGGAAATCAAGGCCCGGATCACCGAAAAGGTCGGTCGGGACAAAATGTCCGATTCGTTCCTCGGCATCATGTCCAACGGAACGACTGGGGACGCGAACTGCATCGATTTTCTGAATCCGGACCGGAAGTTCGATTACCGCAGCGTTGGTCGCGAGACCGCCGAGGCCGCGATGCGCGTTTGGCCGGACATCGAATATTTCGACCGGGTTCCACTCGGGATGGTCGAAAAACGGATCACGATTGCCAATCGCGTCCCGACGCCGGAAGAAGTGCAGGCCGCGAAAGAGCACTTGGCGGGCCTCCCGGACGGCCGACCGCGAACGACAAACGACGTTTACGCCTTGAGCACCGTCAAAATGGCCGATTGGCCGAAAACGACGGAGATTCCGATTCAGGCGATCCGGATCGGCGAACTCGGCATCACGGCCTTGCCGGCGGAGGTTTACGGAATCACCGGCCTGGAAATCAAGGCACGCAGCCCGTTTCGACCGACGTTCAACATCGGCTTGGCTAACGGCTGTTTCGGCTACGTCCCGCCGCCGGAGCAGCACGCTCTGGGTGGTTATAACACTTGGCGGACGCAAACAAGCTGTTTGGAGGTCGATGCCGAGCCGAAGATCAAGGCAACCGCCCTCGAACTGCTCCGTTCGCTCAAGGGGGCGAAGCCCTGATCCCGCAGCAGCATGATCTTCCCGTGAGCCGGGGACTGCGTCCCGGCTCGTATTGAGGCTCTTATTTCGGAGGCGGGGCGGGCTTGGCGAGGCGTTGGGTTTCACTGTAGTCCGCGAAAAGATCGCGAATTTCAAGGCCGCCGTTCGGTTCCATCACTAGGATTTTTCCCGGGGACTGTTCCGAGCCTTCAACCGGATAGCCGCCGAACATGTCCAGCACGCAGACATCGGAGATGATATCGAAGTTTTTGGTTTCGATTGCGTTTTTTCCGCCCCGTGCAGCGCTCCCGGAGCCTCCCGATTTTTTCGTGTCCTTTTCCTTCTCTTTTTCTTTTTCCCTCTCTTTCTCCCTGGCCGGGTCGGGGTCCGGATTGAAACAGGAAATTCCGGGGAAATTCGCGACCTGGCCCCGCATCACCGCTTTTTCGTCCGCGACCCAATCGGCCGCTTCCCGCATGTCGAAATAAATCGGCAGCAGTTTGGCCGTCGGCTCCGAGCCGGGCCGCTTGGCGTTGGCGGCGGCGACCTCCTTGAGGAGGACGCGAGAGTAATAGCCGACGGCGACGGCGGAAGACGGCTCACAATATTCCGTTTCGAGATAAGTTTTCTCGGCGGTTTCCGGATCGACGAGATTTTTGACGTCCCAACCATAATTGGGATTCGCCAAATAGAGTTTCACACGATAATCGTAGCTTTTATCTTCCTCGATCTCGAAATCGAAAAAGCGGAAAAGGTAATGGGAAACGATGACGGGCGTCTCTAAAATCCCCTCTTCGGGGTAGATCGTCGTTTTCGGCTTGGGGGCTCCGACGGCTCCCGGGCCGACGCCCGTGGTCAAGCCCGGGCCTTGTCCGCCGGATATACCCGATCTTTGGCCGGGACGTGTCGGATTTCCCAGAATATCATCGGAGTCGATCAGCGGTATTTCCTCGGTCTTCTTTTTTTCGACGTCAAGCGCCGCCTGCTCCTCAAGATCGGCGGCGAGCGTTTCCGATAAAAGCGGGATGTTGGGAGGATAAGCGACCTCGGGGCCGAACAGTTTTTTGGCAAGCGGCGGAAGCGGATAAGCCATAGGCATTTTCCCTTGGGGAACGGGAGCGATAAAAGCCTTGTCGACCTGTTCGGCACCGATTCTCGACCAAGTCAGACGTTCTTGGCCGTAGGTCCTGACCGGATCGATCTTTTGCCACTCACCCGCTTTGAGCGTGATCGGATTATAGATTCTCCGTTCGACCGCGTAGGTCAGATACTGCGGTCGATCCTGAGCACGATTATCCCGGTTACCTTTGCCCGAACCTGGGAAGGTTTCAAGATAAGCCGTCAGTTGGTCGCGAATCGGAATCAGCCCAGTCACGACGATCCAGCGACGGCCTTCGAGCATCTGAGTGTTCGCACCGCCCCGACCGGGATTGCGTGCGGCTTTCGGATCGGCTTGAACGGCGTTGATCGCCCCGAAGCCGGATTCCGCTCGCAAATTCACGACGGGATACAGCTTCGGCTCTCCCCGGGGAACCTGTTCCGGGAACAATGAGGGCTCCCATTTCGTGGTGATTCGAAACGGTTCGGGGGCGACTCCGACCTTGACCCAGTTGGCTTTTTCGTCATAAGGAACCAAAACAACGGATGGATCGACGACTTTCGGTTTGACATCGCCATCACGGATTGTTCTTTCCGTTTGATCCGCCATCCTTGCAAGATCGGCAGGTGCCCAGCCCAAGGGTTTCAATTCCCCCATCCCGAACATCCCAAGGTAAATCAAGGCGGAGGCCGCACCTAAAAGAATGATTTTCTCGAAATGGCGAATAAAAATCCCCTTAAAGTCGAATTTCATTCTATTATTGATTTTCATTCGTTTTCCTTCGCTCTTACGATTACGGGAGAATGATTGATTTTTACGGCATGTTGGCGAAAACCACGAATCGGAAAAATCGCGTCTACTCTCAACTGCGAACCGCCGCAATCCGGTCATTTGTCGACTGAACCGATACTCCGTTCTTTTCGATCCTTTCGTATGTTCTCAAAATTCGAAAAAGCTCGGCTTATTCATTGCGACTGCCACGATATCTCATCTTTTTTAATTCTAGAGGCTTGGAATCGTCAGTAGGAGTTCCTATGACACCGGGCTTGGCAACCTGAGCCGTCAACTTCGCGGTGTCTGGCGTATTGAAAATATTAATATAACCTAAAATTTCGACCGTCACATCCTCCGCTTCACTTCCGAAATTCGTGCTTTTACCCATTCCTGAACTGCCGCTCTTGAAATCCACGCTGACTTCGACGACACCGATCGGTATGGGCGAATTGGCGCAATTGACCTGGACGTCGGAAAGCCGTCGTTGGTCGACGATCAAACTCAACGCGACAGGCATCTGCTGAAATTGCTGAAAACTATTCCTGACATAGCGTCCTCTTGATGAGCCTCCACTGGAACCCATGGCGCTGTCGACGGCTCCGCTGGCGGCCTCGCCGATTTTCATACTCAAGATCGTCTTGATCGGGGATTTGTGAAAATCGTTCCCGATCCCTTTGTTCGTTTCTCGAACAATTCCGAGCAGTTCCTCGTAGATCCACAAATCCTCTTGCGTATTCCAAATTTCCTCACTCGTCGGCGTCTTTTTGGGCATGAGAGCGAGAATCTCCGGGCTTTTCCATTCCACGTTGCCGACCCAGCGTGTGTCATCTTCCCGCGAGGGGAGGGTCCCATCCGGATTCGGCCGCATCACGGCGGAAGACGGGGGAATATAGGTTTCCTTGCCGACATCTTCCCAGATGAAATTTCCTTCGGCGTCTCGATCGAAATCGATGTAACCCGTGCTGGAATCGTAAATGTATTTCTTGCGTTGTTGTTTTCGCAATTCAAACTGATCGAGAATCGACGGGATATGTTTGCCGATGAAATCACGATACCTTTCCCGGTAAATCAGCGGAATTTCATCGCCCGGTTGGAGTTTGGAAATCATCTTGAGAAAGTCGTTTCCCAACACCTCGGGCCATTTCTTTTTCTTTTGCTGGTCATCGGCAAGACGGACCCAAGCCTTCATCACACGCCCGGAAACGTCTGTGGTCAGCGATTTGATCTCCGTAATCGTTTTCTCATTCGGGTGGTTTTGTTTCTGGGAGATCTGTTGAATTAACTTTCGCTTTCCCTCTAATTGCGATTTCCGGACCTCATACTTCTCCTGGATATCCATGAAGGCCATGCGCGTAATGACAAATGCGGCAATAATCGCCAGAAAGCACGAAACCCAAAAAATGCTTTTGATCGCCACTTCCTTGACATATTCCTGTTGCGTTTTCGCCATGACAGTTCTCCTTTCGTCGTCAAACTTACAGGTCTGTTCATAAAATTTGGCCCTTGATTTTCAAGACGGAGCGAAGCGTCGTCTCAAAAATCAAGGGATCGCGCGTGTTCGCGTTACAAACCGAAAAAAGTCTTCGCGCAGACCAATGATCATTCGGTTTCGTTGTCCGTCGATTGATCCGCCGTTGTCGGCTCTTCGGATGTGGCCGGTTCTTCAGGGATAATCGATTCCTCCGACGGGGCGAGGGTTTCCTCTGACGAAACGGGCGGTTCCACCTCGGAAGCGTGTTCTGCGGAGGGTGTTTCTTCGGAACTGCCAGTTTTTTCCGAGTCTGTTATCTCCGGGGACATCTCTCTTGAGGAAGGTTTCGTAAATTCCTCGGGATCAAGATTTTTCTTTTTATCGCGCTCACTGGGCGGGGTTTCAACCCAAAGAAATTGCACTTGAAAGTTATAAACGGCAATCTCGACCTTGAGATCATCGATACCAGGAGCCGCAGCACCGGGCCTTGGTCGGGTTCCTTGCATGCCGCTCCGACCTCCGCGATTGGACTTGGCGCCTTGCAGGGTCTGTTCGATTTCTCCTTGGGCTTGCCGTTCCCGAAGAAGCCTGGGGTCGTCAATGACCTGTTTGACCGGCTGTTCCGGTTTCATGACCGTGGGATACATGAAACCGAACTCTTTAAAAGTCACGTATTCCGTTTCGACCGGTCCGCCGAGATTGGCAAGTTGCCGGTTCATGCCGACGGGTAAATCGACACCACCGTATTTGATCGATTTACAAAGCGTTTCACGGACGTAGTTCGCTCCGTACATGTGCTGCTCACCTTCGGGATTATGATAATGATATCCCGTCAAGGTCACCAGTCGGATCGTTCCGCCCGAAGGCGGGGCCGGCAAGGATTCGACCTCACTCGAAAAATCCTCGATTTCCGCCGTCGCCGCAGAAGAAGAGGTCGTCTTTTCACCTTGATCGCTCCCTGGGTTTTCTTCTTCCTGGGAATCCGCCGTGTTTTCTTCGGAAGGATCGGACGGCTCCTTGCCCAATTCGCGGGCATCGGGAATATACCAGCCGCTGGATTTGATGCCCGACCACCAAGACTCGGCATCTTCGAGGTGAGACGTTTCGATTTTCGTGATGAAAAACGTATTCATCTGGGACAGGGCCGGTCCCAAAGGCCCCTCTTCGGGGAGAGGGTTGGGATCGACCGGAATCGCCGCATTCAAGGCACGGTAAAATTCCAGCCAGATGATCCGGCCTTCGACACTGCCGGTGAGGTTTTTCCCGACAGCGTCGACCGCTTGGAAACCTTTGATACTATCGTTCGTATCTTTGATCAATTTTTTCGAGACGCCGTCCGTCGCGGCGACCTTGGATTCCGCCGCCTTGAAGTCCCCCAGCTCCAATCCTTCCAAGGCCCGAACCCCTCCCACGTAGGTCACGGTCAGGCCGAGCAGGACAGAGGCGGCGGCAGCCAAAACCCAGGGCTTCTTCTTTCGAATGAGGCGTTCCAGAACCAGGTCCTTGGGAATGAGGTTCGTTTTCAGGACCGATTTTCCGAGCAACTGGGTCGCCAGGCCATAGGCGACGGAAAAGGAGCCGAGATTATCCTTGAAAACCGGAGCGTTCACCACTTCGCTGCCGGTCAGCCGGGTAAAGGCCGTCGGACGGACCACTTCGTAACCGAGGTTTTGTGCCAAAAATTGCCGCAGGCCCGGCATCTTGAAAGCGTTGCCCAAGGCGAGAACCTTGCTGAATTTCGCGCGCCGGTTCAAACTGGAATAGTATTCCAGTGAACGGTGCACCTCGCTGAGCATGTCGTTGAACACCGGCCGCATCGCCTGAAACACCGCTTTGGGATCCTGCGCCGCCGAAGCATTGCGTTTCAGATATTCCGCTTTCGTAAACGTCAGCTTCAACCCCTTGGTCATCGCCTTGGTAAAAAGGTTGCCGCCGATCGGAATGCTTCGCGTCCAGATGTTAATGCCGTTGGTGATGATCACATCGGTCGCGTCCGTGCCGACGCAAAGAACGATTGTTTGATCGGGAGTTCCGTCCGATTCGGTCGTTTCAATTCCCAATTGGTCGAAGGCGACGAAATTAAAGGCAGCGATCGGCGAGCTTTGGATGCAATCGATGTTGATTCCCGCGGCGATGTACGGGGCGAGGGTCCGCATCGTGATGTCCCGCTTCATCGCGAACATGCCAATCTCCGAATCGAGAATGATGCCGGATTCGACGAGCCCTTTGCCGATCGTTTGGTAATCCCAGACAACGTCCTGAAGGTCGAAAGGCAGCCACTGCTTCGCCTCGTACCGGATGATGTCCGAAACCTTTTTGACATCGACCGGGGGCAGTTTGAGAAAGCGGGAAATCGTGTTTTGCCCGGATACGGAAATCGCGATCCGGTCTCCGCGCAAGGAATTCCGGTTCAGAAACTCCTTCAGCGTTTCGGCGAGAATCTCACCCGGCTCCGCCCCCGGTTGCGACATGATTTTGGAATGCTCGATAAAGTCGAAACCGATCGCCTCGATTTTCCCAAGCTCGGAACTTCGGCGACAACGGATCGCTTTCAGCGAAGTGTTCCCGATGTCGATGCCCCATACGGTCTCTTTTTTGGCCATTGTCGGTCGGATTGTTGGGAAGTCAAAAGGTCAAAAGCACAATAGACTCAAGACGGTTTAAAATTCCCGTCTTCAGTACGGCAGCGGCCCAACGAGGCCGCGGTTCGACAGGGGGCGAAGCCCATTTCGCCTGGACGGCAGGTCCCGTTGTAATATAAAGTCAAATTATGCACATTGTCGCATAAGATCGCGGGAAAGGAAAGCGGAAAAGAAAACATTTCCCGTTACGAAACGAAAATCAATTACAACCGAAAAAAACCACAATCCAATTATCGGAGAACAAATGATGAATGTCAACAACTTCTTCGGGAAAAACCGAAAAATCAGGTGAAATCGTCTTGCTCTTTGGATGTTTCCGCCGTCTCGTAGGTTCCGATATTCGCGAATTCCAAAGGCTTCGTGCTTTGCCGATAAACGAGTGTGATTTTTCCGAAAAGCTCTCCCTGCTCGACAACGGCGTATTCGTGTCGAACTAATTCGAGAACCGCGAGAAAGATGCCGATCAGCGTTGTTTTGTGTTGGCCCGATTCGAAAAAAGAATCGAAATCGACTCTCTCCTCTTGTTTCAAACGCACGAAAATTCGCTGCATATGGGTCGAGATCGGCGTATCATCATAAACGACCTGATGTTTTGCAGCAGGGGCGTTTTCCCGGATGATTCGGCCGAAAGCGCTGACCAAATCCCACAGTTCAACCTCCCGAATCGGCTCTTCCGCCCATGATTTCGGGCGAGGCGGCAAGTCGTTCCCCTGTCTGGGATACCGAAGCTGCCAATTTTTCCCTCGTTTTTCCAATTCCCCAGCCGCATCGCAGTACTCTTTATACGCCAAAAGCTGGTGCACCAATTCCTTGCGAGGGTCTTCAAGCTCTTCCTCAAGGACCTCCTCGCCCGGTAGCACTTCGAGCGACTTGATCTCGACCAACGTGCTTGCCATTGCAAGGAAATCGCCGACGGCGTTCACATCGATTTGTTCAAGAACAGCAATATACTCAAAATACTGCTCCGTAATCAAAGACATCGGAATGTTCAATATATCGAGTTCGTGTTTTCGAACCAGATAAAGGAGCAGGTCCAGAGGACCTTGAAATATTGAGAGACCGACTTGAAAAGACACTGAACTGCTGATATTTAGGCTGCGGATTTTAAAACATGAGGGGATCGTATCCTGTTTTACCAAAGGAATCAACGGGAAAACCGAAAATTTGAAAAAAACCTGCTTTTTGTCGTTTCAAATCGGGCGGCGACCCGAAATGCGGCGCAACTGTCATCTCTCGCCCTACTCGAAATGCCGTCTTTATTTTTGTGATGTTATTCAAAAATCGCGAAGCTAAACCGCCGGAAACCGCTACAAAAAGAGGTATATTTGTCATTAAGTAACGATTGTTTTTATTTAGGAATCTTTAAGATTTCTTAACATGCTCCCTTTGAAAAAATCAAAAAATAAGGTATCCTTGTAAGGATGAACTTGGACCGAGGGGGCTATCCTCACACTTCATTGTCATTTCTTTACATCAGCCCAAGCGTTCAATACTTTCGAGACAGAGAATTGCCGACAGCCGGTCGAACATACTGTCTCCCTTGTTGTGAAATGCTTAATTATCCAGTTCCCATTTCGATTTCGTCGCTCTTTCATCCCCCTCTCCCAAAATTCGATTCCGGTCCGTTCGATAAAATATTGATATTGATTTATTGAGCTTCGAAACATATCGAACAAATATAATCTGATTTTTTCATTCTGAAAACGTCGCCGATCGGGACGTGGTATTAGTAACAGCCGCATTTTATGTTTCGTTGCGCCCGATCGGGAGTATCGATTCAACGAAAAATCGTTTTTATCTGCAATTTATCCCCATATCCTTTGCAAGATCGTCGTTTTTTGACCCGTCTTGACGAAAGAAGGCCGAAAACAGAATCTTTTCGGCCTGTTCCGGTCATTTGTCGTTCGTTTCACAAAAAACGGCCGAAGAGCCCTTTCCTCTGCGAGTTGTATTTCGTTCGCAGTCGATAATAGAACCTGAAGACGGAAATTGCGTCCGGCTTCGGCACAACGAGATGAGAAGTCAGGAAGTCCCGACGTGGGATCCGTCTTATCGCGTTTTCCGTAATGAGTTAATTTTGTGTACACCTTACTGACCTCTTCCATTTACGGACCATTGGTCGTGATTGGTGCAGCCCTTTTGGTGTTGCATTTCGTATCGCGAGCCTGCCTTCTTTCGTATATGGCCCGTTCCTGTCGCCTGTTTTCCTCGGGCCCGTGGTTGCCGCTACGGGATTTCGCCTTCGCCTCGGATGATGCGGAGTCGGTCGAATTTTCGACGAAAGACGAATTGACCTTGTGCGGCTCCTTTTATCAACATGCCGGCGACCGACGTCGGGGAACGATCGTTTATTATCACGAAATGAACGGCAATCGTTGGAGTATCGGCCCCCATATCAAAAAAATTCGTGAGGCCGGTTTCGACCTGTTGACGTTCGATCAACGGGGACACGGTCAAAGTGACGCCTTCGAAAAGTTTCATCCGACACCTTGGGTCAGCAAATACGACCTCGAAGACATTCGCGCGGCCGTCGATTACGTTGTTGCCCGGCCCAATTACGAAGGGGCTGGAATCGGGGTCTTCGGTCTCGGCAAGGGAGCGACCCTCGCCCTTTGCTCCGCGAGCCTCGACCCCCGGGTCGGTGCCGTTGTTATGGACTGCCCCGCTCCGGAAGAACGCCTTTACGAGAAAAATTGCTGGATCGCCTTAACGAAATCGGGAACGGCTCTCGCAACACGGCGGCTTGCTCTTTTTTCCGGCCTGCTGCTCAAAGCAATGGTCTACCTGGTCGCCTGCCCCTTTATTTCTCTCTTTTCCGCTTGGCGACGTTTTATCCTGAGTCTTTGGTACGGCGGGAGTTTCGTCAACACTTGGCACATCGTCCGTCGGCTTCGAAAGCCGATCCTCATTTTGCACGGCGAGCTGAATTCCGGTGTCGATTTGGAACAGATTCATTCCTTTTGCCAACGGATGCCGGTCCGACCGAAACTCTGGCTTGGCAAACCGTTGACGGAATCCGGTCTCGCGATTGAGGAAACGACCGATCCGCTGGGCCAAAAGGTTGTCAGTTTCTTCTCCAAAACGATTGATTCTTCAGAGCCGTCGCACCAACCGCAACCGGTTTCGTCTTCCCGCCCTTCCTTTTCGGCTTCCTATCGTTCGATTCCCGAACACGAATCCGCCCCGACCGAAAATTCCCGGTTGGAATTCGCGAAAAACTAACACATTTAACCGGTACTCCGAGTTTTTTCCGGCACTCCGCGTTTCCAATCATTTATGAACCGGGACACCATCGTTCAATTGGCTCAAGAGCTACTGCAAGGTCGCATTTCGCCGGAACAGTTGGCCCATGCGATTGCCGCGGAAAACCCTTCGACAGTTGATCTGGGAGATACGCGGCTCGATTTGGATCGCAACCGCCGCTGCGGCTTTCCGGAGGTCGTCTACGCCGAGGGCAAAACCGTCGAAACACTCGAACGGATTTTTCAAACCCTCCGGGAGCGGAAGATCGACGTGCTCGCGACCCGGCTGAACCTTGAAAAAGCGGAACGTCTTTTGCCGCTTTTCCCCGAAGCCGTTTACAATCCTGTCGCGCGGGTTTTTCGAATTCCCGAGGAAACGCCGCAAACGCCCCGGGGCAAGGTCGCGATCCTGACAGCCGGAACCAGCGATCTCCCCGTCGCCGAAGAGGCGAAAGAGACGGCACTTTGGACCGGAGCGGAGGTCGTCCTAATTCAGGATGTCGGCGTTGCGGGCCCGCACCGGCTGCGAGCGAGCCTTTCGCAGTGGGAATCGGCGGATGCCGTCGTCGTCGTCGCGGGGATGGAAGGGGCGTTGCCGAGCGTCGTCGGAGGCTACATCGCCGTCCCGGTGATCGCCGTTCCGACGAGTGTCGGTTATGGGGCGAGTTTCGGCGGGGTCGCCGCGCTTTTGGGAATGCTCAACAGTTGTGCTTCGAATGTGACGGTCGTCAACATCGACGCCGGTTTCAAGGCCGGTTACGTCGCCGGTCTGATCGCGAAAAACGTGCATCGGACCGAGGCGTAGGCTGCAGGTTGGCACAGAATCTCCGAATTGCCTTTTTTGAAGGCAAACGTCCAACAACAAAAGCCGGAAAGGAGCGCAGCGCATTGACGGTCGGTTGAGATTGAACGCCGACACACCGTCAATGCGCCGAGTACGGCTCCTTTCCGGCTTTTATTTCGAGATGATGCCGCTCAAAAATGTCGAAGCCTACAGCCTTAAAAATTTTTTTGTTCTACCGTTTGAGTTTTTTCTGCAATCAATGGGGTTAAAAATGCCTTTGAAAATCGTCTCGCTGTTGGGTTTGTTGCTTTGTTTGTCGGTTTCCGTCGTCCGGGCGTATGAGGAGCCCCCGGCCGTTTCGCCGCAAGAAGCCCTCGCGAAATTGGTCGAGGGGAACAAACGGTTCGTTGAGGGACAACCGCAGCGGCCGGACGCCGAAAAGGAACGGCTCGCGGAAACGGCGAAAAACGGCCAACATCCTTTCGCGACGGTTCTCGCGTGCAGCGATTCGCGGGTTCCGGTCGAAATCGTCTTCGACCAGGGCGTCGGCGACATTTTCGTGATTCGCGTCGCCGGGAACACCAGCGGCGGCGACGAAATGGGCTCGATCGAGTATTGCGTCGACCATCTCGGGGCACCCCTGTTGGTCGTTCTCGGACACACGAAATGCGGGGCCGTAACGGCGGCGGCAACCGAGGCCGAAACGAGCGGACACTTGACGGCGCTGATCGACAGGATCAAACCGGCCGTCGATCGGGCGAGAACGGTCAGTCCGGACAAAAAAGGAGAAGAACTGGTCCCGCAGGCGATCGAGGAAAATGTCTGGCACGGGATCGAGGTTCTGCTGACCCGGAGTGAAGACGTGCGGAAGCGGATCGGCGAAGGGCAATTGCAGGTTATCGGAGCGGTCTACGACATCGAACATGGGGACGTTCGTTGGTTGGGAGAGCATCCGAAACAGGAAAATCTGTTGAAAAGGCCGATCCGGGCCGAAATCCGAAGGGCCCCGTCGCGGCCCCTCGTCCCGAAAAAACTCCTGGGCGGTGGGAAGATTTAGATAGGCTGTAGGCTTTACTGAGTTCCAGATAAAAAATGAATCAGAGCCGCGGCCCCAAACAAGAGCTATACCACCCCAAAAACCCAACATAACACGGCCACAGCATACGCAAAAATTAAAAAATAAACTA
>JAVBQI010000109.1:0-23542 GCA_031549145.1 Thermoguttaceae bacterium
ACCGAAATCTCGACGCACATCTCGCTCGTGCTGATGATGTTGACGTTGATCCCGCCGTCCGACATCGTCTTGAACATCCGGTAGGCGAGTCCGGTGTGCGACCGCAGCCCGGTGCCGAACACCGAAAGCTTCGCGATCGCCTCGTTGAACCCCGGCTCAGCCGCCCCGGATTCCTTCGCGAAGTTCCGGGCCACCTCAAGAGTCTTTTCCAAATCCGAACGCGGCACCGTAAAACTAATGCTCGCCAGTCTTTCGTGTCCGACGCTTTGAACGATCATGTCGACGAGTATCCCCGCCTGGGCGATACGGTCGAAAAGACGGGCGGCAATCCCGGGATGGTCCGGGATGTCGTCCAACGTGATCCGCGACTGGTTTTGGTCGAGCGTGATCTGGTCGATGATGATATCTTCCATACCGACGATTTTCGAGAGAATTTCCTCGCGGGAAAGAGCCGTTCGCCCGCCGGGCGCTGTCGGTTTCGCCTCTTTCGACGGGGCCGGAGCGGCTTTCGGCGGCAGTTGCAATTGAAAGGCTTCGTGGACCGAACGCAGGGCTTCTTGTGCGACATCCAACGGAACCAAGGTCGAAATCTTGATGTCGCTCGTCGAAATCATTTGGATGTTGATATTTCGTTCCGCGAGCGCTTGGAACATTTTTTGGGCGACGCCCGACTGTTCGGCCATTCCCAGGCCGACGGCGGAAACCTTGACGACGTCTTCGTCGATCTCGAAACTTTCGGCACCGATCTCGCCGACGGCTTCCTCGACCACGGCCTTGGTATTTTTCAAGTCGCTCGCCGGAATCGTAAAGGAGATATCGGTTTTTCCGTCGATCCCGATGTTTTGGACGATCATGTCGGTCGCGATTTTCGCTTCGGCCAGTTTCGAGAAAAGCCGCATCGCGACGCCGGGCTTGTCCGGAACGTCGAACACCGAAACGCGAACGTCGTTTTTCGCGATCGCCGCCCCGCAAACTTCGGCCGAGAGCGATTCCGGCTCGGCCGTAATCAGTGTGCCGACCGTGTCGCTGAAACTGCTCCGGACATGCACTTTGACGCCGAATTTTTTGGCGAATTCGATCGAGCGGCTGTGCATGACCCCGGCCCCGAGGGAAGCGAGTTCGAGCATTTCGTCATACGAAATCCGGGCGACCTTGCGGGCTTCCGGAAGGACCCTCGGATCGGTCGTGTAAACGCCGTCGACATCGGTGTAAATCTCGCATTCGTCGGCGCCGAGGGCGGCGGCCAAGGCGACCGCAGTCGTATCACTCCCGCCGCGGCCGAGGGTCGTGATCTCGAAGTTTTCGTCGATCCCCTGGAAGCCGGCGGCGATCACGATTTTTCCGGAATCAAGGGCCTGACGAAGCCGCTCCGTCGAAATCGACTGAATTCTCGCCCGGGTGTGAGAGGAATCGGTACGAATTCCCATTTGGGCTCCGGTCATGCTCACGGCCTCGTACCCGAGCGAATGCAGGGCGATCGCAAGGAGCGAGATCGAAACCTGCTCCCCGGTCGACATCAACATGTCCATTTCCCGGGAGCTCGGATTGGGCGTCAACTCGTTGGCCAGGGCGATGAGGTGGTCGGTCGTTTTGCCCATCGCACTGACGACCATCACGACCTGGTGCCCGGCGAGGGTCGCCCGAATCGCTTTTCGGGCGGCCGATTTCATTTTTTCCGTATCCGCAACACTGGTTCCGCCGAATTTTTGAACGATAAGAGACATGGGATGACAGAGGAATTGAGGAGTGTAACTGAGTTCCAGATTAAAAATGAACTGACATTTCATCATCCCCGCGCAGGCGGGGATCCAGAAACTCGGCCCGCGCAGGCGGGAATCCAGAGATGACGCTTTCCCTCTGGACCCCCGCCTGCGCGGGGGTGACGAAAGTCATTACAAAATAAAGGTCAAATCTTTTCTGGGACTCAGTAAGACGTCAAGAACGAACAATCGTTATGATACCGAAAAACCGTTTTTCGGCAAGGGGAAGGCGAAGTACGGCAAGAGCCCAGGAGCGAAATCCCCTAAATGCAATACGGGGGCCTCGACTGTTCCTCGCATAAACTTTTTTGAAAATTTCTCTTTTCAGCATTTCGATCCGTGATAAAATACTATGATTGCGCAGGCGATATAGCGTGAATGGAGTGGCGTTTTGTACGAAATGTAACGAAGTTCATACTACCGCGTACCATGTCAAATCATGGAAAAGACAACAGGCGAATTTTATCACCTTGTCAATAAAATCTTTCGCGCAGGCCATTCCATAGTAACCCCCTGATCGAACCATGATAATAGCAATCCCTCGTGAGACGTTTCCCGGTGAGCGACGCGTTGCTTTGATTCCCGCGTCCGTTCCGGCACTGATTAAGTCCGGCGCGGAAGTCTGGGTCGAAAAAGACGCCGGTCTCGCCGCCGGTTATCCCGACAACCAATACGAAGCCAAAGGCGCTAAAATCGTTTCCGAACGAGACGCCCTTTTCGGCGCCGACACCCTGTTCCACGTCCGGCTCGCCGGAGCCAATCCGAACGGCGATGCCGATCTCAATCGTTATCGTTCCGGCCAAACCGTTATCGGCATGGCCGATCCGCTGAATGCTCCCGGAGCATTGAAAAAATTCGCGGAAAAAGGCATAGCGCTCTTTTCGCTGGAGCTTTTGCCGCGAATTACGCGGGCGCAAAGCATGGACGTGCTTTCATCCATGGCGACGATCGCCGGCTATCGGGCCGTGTTGTTGGCGGCCGGGCAAATGACCAAAATGTTCCCGATGCTGATGACCGCCGCCGGAACGATTACGGCGGCCAAAGTGTTCATCATCGGGGCCGGGGTCGCCGGTTTACAGGCGATTGCAACGGCCAAGCGGCTCGGGGCCGTGGTGTCCGCGTATGACGTGCGGCCCGCCGTCAAAGAGCAGATTCAAAGTTTGGGCGGAAAATTCATCGAATTGGACCTCGAAACGAGCACCTCGGAAGACAAAGGCGGTTATGCGCAGCAAATGGACGAAGAGTTCTATCGCAAGCAGCGCGAACTTCTGACGAAAGTCGCTTCCGAAAGTGACGCGATCATCACGACGGCGGCGATTCCCGGAAAAAAATCGCCGGTTCTCATCACGGCGGAAGCGGTCCGCCGAATGGCGCCCGGCTCGGTCATTATCGATTTGGCGGCCGAACGCGGCGGCAACTGCGAACTGACCCGGGGAGGCGAAGCCGTCGTCGAAAACGGCGTCACGATTCTCGGGCCGCTCAATCTCGCCTCCGACCTGCCGACCCATGCCAGCCAGATGTATTCGAAAAACATTTGCAATTTCATGGCCAATCTCGTCAAAGACGGCCAGGTTGTTTTCAACCTCGAAGACGAAATCATTCGCGATACGCTCGTCTGCCGCGACGGCCAAATCGTCAATTCGCGTATTCAACAATGATAAGGCAACTCAAGCTGTCAACAAACAATCATTATTGCCACGGAAAACACGAAATATCACGGAATTTTTAAAAAGAACTCTCAAGCACGGCTGGATATTTCTCAGTTTTTTTTCGTGTCTTCCGTGGCAAAAAAACTCCTCATGCCCCTCTGATTCAGAAAAAAGGAAATCATAAAACATGTCATTTCATATCCCCTTACTTTTTGCCAGCGTGGGAAATGCGGCGGAAGCGACCGGCGGGGTGCCGCACGATAACTTCCTGACCCTGTTTTACGTGTTGGTGTTGGCCACGTTTACCGGGCTGCTCGTGATCCGCAACGTTTCACGCCTGTTGCACACGCCGCTCATGTCGCTCACGAACGCGATTTCGGCGATCGCCGTCGTCGGCTCCCTCGTCCTGGCGGGAAACCAGGAATCGAGCCTGACGACCGTGCTCGGCACCGTCGCGGTGGTCGCCTCGATGACGAACATCGTCAGCGGCTTCCTGCTTACCGATCGAATGCTCAAAATGTTTAAAAAGAGGGAGACCGGTAAGTAATGGACACAACAACACTTCATACGCTCAAGGAACTGATTTATCTGGTTTCCGCTATTTTGTTCATCCTCTCGCTGTTGTGGATGGGGCATCCCGGCACGGCGAGACGCGGCGTTTTCGCGGGGATCATCGCCATGATCGCCGCGATCGGGGGAACCATCCTCCAGCCGGAGATCACGAATTACACCTGGATCATTATCGCCCTGCTCCTCGGCAGCGCGATCGGCGTGCCGCTGGCGATGGTGCCGCTGACGGCGGTGCCGCAGCGGACCGCGCTCTCGCACGCGTTCGGCGGTTTGGCCGCCGGACTCGTCGGCGTCTCGGAATTTTATCTTTGGCTGACGCATCACCCGGAGAAAATCACCTCGTTCGGCATCGGGGCGCTTGTCGCCGAGGTGATCCTGGGATTCCTCACGTTTACGGGCAGTTTGATGGCCGCCGGCAAATTGCAGGAAATCATCCCGACGCGGCCGATCACCTACAAAGGCCAAAACGCGATCAACTTCGCGCTCGGCGGGATCGCGATTCTCGCGGGCGTCGTCCTCGTCGTCCTGTCATCCTCGCTGGCGACCAGTTCGACGCTTTGGCTCCTGTTCCCGCTGATTATCGTGTTGGCCCTCGCGTTCGGCGTGCTGCTGATTGTCCCGATCGGCGGAGCCGACATGCCGACGGTGATCGCGTTGCTCAACTCCTACGCCGGTCTTTCCGCCGTCGCGATGGGGTTCGTGCTTGACAACAAACTTCTGATCGCGGCCGGGGCGCTCGACGGTTCGTCCGGTTTGATCCTTTCGATCATCATGTGCAAGGCGATGAACCGCTCGTTCACGAACGTGCTGTTCGGGGCCTTCGGGCAAGTACAAGCCGCCTCCGGCACCGTCGAACAACGGAACGTCAAGAGCGCGACCGCGGAAGATGCGGCGCAAATCATGTCGGCGGCGCGAACCGTCGTCGTCATCCCGGGCTACGGCATGGCGGTCGCCCAGGCGCAGCACCGCGTTCGCGAGTTGTACGACGTGCTGAGCAAACAGGGGGTCGAAGTCAAATTCGCGATTCACCCCGTTGCCGGTCGGATGCCGGGTCACATGAACGTGCTCCTCGCGGAAGCGGAAATTCCGTACGATCACCTGATCGAAATGGAAGAGATCAACCCGGACATGCCGGAAACGGATGTCGCGCTGATCATCGGGGCCAATGACGTAATCAACCCCGCGGCACGGCACGACAAATCGAGCCCGATTTACGGGATGCCCATCATCGATGCCGACAAGGCGAAAACGGTGTTCGTCATCAAGCGGAGCATGAATCCTGGTTTTGCCGGCATCGAAAACGAGCTGTTTTTCGGCGACAACACGCTGATGCTCTTCGGCGATGCCAAAGCGATGCTGACCAGCATCGTGCAGGCCTTGAAAGAGTGAGCACAACGAGCCGCGTACTGCGTACGCGGAGGGGAAGAGTTCGATCCGCTCACTCCGCGTACGCAGTACGCGGCTCGTTTTAGAATCTCGCCGTCAACGCGACGCTGGCCGTCTGCCGCGTCGTGCCGCTGTAAAGCGCCGCGTCGTAGTTGATCGAGCCGCTCCAGCAGCGGCTGAACCGGGCCGTCAGGCCGCTCCCCAAACGCACATGCTGCCAGCCGAAATCGCCGCTGTCGACCAAAAATTCCCCGCCGCCCCCCGCGAACGCCGTGCCGATCCGGCTGCTTTGGTCCCCCAACTGCGGCACCCAGAACGCCCGCAACTCCGGTTCGACGAGCCGCGTACTGCGTACGCGGGGGGAAGAGTGCGACCCGCTCACTCCGCGTTCACAGAACGCGGCTCGTAGCCGGAAGCCGATCGGAAGTTCGACCGAGGTGTAATCGCTTCGCTCGCCGCGAAGTTCGGCGCCGCTCACACCGTCTTCGACGAACATCGGCGTCCAGACCTGCACCAGTTCCAGGCCGACGCTCGGCAGGAACGCCCCACAACGGCGGCCGTACATCAAACCGAGCGCGAACACGTCGTCGTCGTAATCGGCCGTCGGCTTCGCGTAAAAACCGTTGAACGCGACCGTTCGCTCGGTGTTGTGAAAGTTTTTGCCGTAACCGACTTGCCAATCGAGGAACTGGCAGCGATCGACGTAACCGCCGTACAGGGCGGCGTTGACGGCGTGAAACTCGTCCTTCTGCGAGATGTCGTGCATGTCGAGATTGGCGTAATCGTAACCGACGGCGAGGCCGATGTGGTGGTTGCGGTTGATCCGCCGCGAGACGCCCAGCGCGACCCCGGCGTTGCCGAGACCGTAGCCGTAGTAGCCCCCTTGGGAGCTCCGGTCGATCCAACGACCGGTCGGCGTGGCCCAGTATTCGCAACGATGCGAGGCGTATCCGCTTCCCACTCCACACTTCCCACTTCCCACTTCCGGCGACTGCCCGCGATACGAACTCGTCAGCGGCGGGACGTATTCGTCGAACGTGTTTTGGAACGTCGGCAGCAGTCCGTTGAAATTTTTGCGAAGATCGACGACGGCGACCCGGCCCATCGCGAAGACGTTGCCTGGCAGCTGGTTGAACGCGCCCGGAACTTGAGAGTAGCCCAAAGCGTCGAGGGCGTCGGTCAGCGGGCTGGAGCCGCCCGCCGCCTGGTAGGCGTCGATCACATGCGTGATCGGCCGTGCGTTCGGCCGCAATTGTGGGGCGAAATCACCGTAAAGGCCGCCGCTGAGCAGAAGATAAAGGTAGCCGTCGAGCAGTTGATCGAAACGAACCCGTCCGGACGCGTTCACGAACGAAATGTCGTTCCGGTCGAATTCCTGATCGGCCTTGAAAAGCGTGTATCGTACTTGTTGACACCCAGCGGTTGGCCGCCGAGATCGGCGACGAGGCTTGCTCCGGAACCAACTCGAACAACGGTTTCGGTGTTCAATGCCGCCGAGGTCGGATCGAGTTCGACTTGAAGAACGGCCCCGCTTTGCAGTGTGACGGATTTCACGTTGGCCCCGTGAATCGCGGAAAGCGTCGCGCCGCTGGAAACCGAAACGCCGCTACTGTTCACAATGGCATTGGCGACGTTGAGTCTCAGCGTGCCGCTCGAAACCGTGGTCGCGCCGGTGTAGTTCTGGCTCTGGTTGCCGCCGATCGTGAAATTACCGTCGACGTTCAAACTGCCGACGCCGTTTATGATGCCTTGCCAGGTACCGGCTCGGACCGTCAGGTCACCGTCGTTGTTCAGGCGTCCGTTGACGTTTCCTGCGAGGGATTGGATCGTTTGCGTCGTGCTGTAGGTGTTGAGGGTTCCTTTGACCGTTACGGACTGGGTCGAATTGAGCGCCCCGCTGGCGTTAACGTTCATCGTGGCCAGTCCTCCGATGGTCGTGGTCCCGGTGTAGGTATTCACGCCGTTGAAGGTGGTGGTACTGGGGGCCGTATCGTTGCCGATGACGACATTGCCCGCGCCGGAGATGGTCGCGTTGTCCCAATCGGTGTTGGTCAGAGTGATCGTTCCCCCGGGCGCTCCGGCGGCGGTGCTGTCGCCGATCATGACGGTTCCGTTCTCCACGTTGAGATTGTTCAGGTTCAGCGTGTCGTTCCCCTGCAGGGAATAACCGTTCAGGTCCAGATCGTAGTTGTTGTTATCGCCGTTGATCGTGATGCCGGTCGGGTAAGTGAAGAGATCCGAGCCGCCGGAGCAATCATTCTGACTGATCCGCACATTGTGGCCGAAGGTGATATTGCCCTTCAGGGTGATCAAATCGCCGTCGGTTAATTGCGGTGCCGGATTGGTCTCCCCGGAATGCCCGTGGGCTTTCGAGTCGAATTCCGCCCAGTCGGACACGTCGTAATTTGACTGGGCGTGGACGAGCTGGGCGGCGAGGCAAAGAATGACGGTTGTGAGGATTTTTCGCATGGCAGCCTTGAAAAAAGCGTAGGAGGTGCGGTGATAGTGTAGCGACGCACTCAAGAATGATCGGTCGATCGCGCGACGGGAATTGACGAAGAATGACGGCCTGAGAGGCGTTTTTTTCAGAGCCGCGTGCATAAGCGGTACAACCGTCACGAGCCGCGTACTACGTACGCGGGGGGAAAAGTTCGATCCGCTCACTCCGCGTACGCAGTACGCGGCTCGTTGTGGGGGGCATCGCGAGGAATGTCTCTATTGAAGACGGAGACAGACCGGGACCGCAGGTCCCGGCTCGTTATGGCGCGCGTCGTGGCGCTCGTGTTGCGATCGTTGTTGGTTTCTAAAACCCGACCTGGATCCTGCCAGGGTATTTTTTGAGGATCGCCTTGTAAATGTCGAACTCTTCCAAAAGCGGAACGCCCATGGGAATATGACGAATCCCGGTCGCATCATCCTCCTGCGGGTTGGTGTACAGGTTGAACATCAGGGAACCCGCCCCTTGGACGATCCCGCCGGTAAAGCCCCCCTGGTAGCCGGTTTTGGTCGCCGCGAAAGGATCCTGGAACAAATCGAAATATTTAAACTCATCGACGCGGACGGCGGACAATTTGTCATTCCAAAAGTAAAAAACCGTCTTGCGATTCGACTGACCTTTGTCCGCGATCAGGAACGAGGCCTGATCGACCCCGTCGATAAAGGTCTTCTCGGGAATCAACTTCGCGAGATCGGCTCCCGGCTTGCCGGCGAGCGAGAGGCAGGTCGGCAGGAGATCGGCCAATTCGAAGAGGCCGTCCGATTTGCCCGGCTCGATCACCCCTTCCCAATAGGCGAACGTCGGAACCCGTACACCCCCTTCCCACGTCGAACCTTTCGCACCCCGGAAGATCGTCCGCCCATGCGGGGGAATCTCGGCCTCGGGGCCGTTGTCGGACGAGAAAATGATGAGCGTGTTTTCCAGCTGTCCCGTGTCTTTGAGGGTTTTGTACAGCGTCGCGAAAATGTCGTTCATTTCCACCATCGTGTCCGAATAGCTTGTCCGGGCGGGTGAGCGACCGGCGTACTTTTCGTTCGGGTAGTTGTCGAAATGACAACCGCGCGTGCAGTAATACAGGAAGAACGGTTTGTCCGACTTGGACATCTTGTTAATGAATTCGACACCGTACTGCATCCAGCGTTGGTCGAGGTCTTCCATATACTTCGGGGTGATGTCAGCAATCGTTTCCAACTTGCCGCCGCGGACGGCGTGCACGTCACCCTTGCTGAAGGGGAGATTCTTGATGTATTCGTAACGGGCCGGGCTCAGGGCGACTTCGGGGTTGAAATTCGGGTCGCGCCATTCGGTGTACATGTCCGAGACCGAGCAGAAGCCGCGGAAATCGTCGAACCCGACGTTTTGCGGCTGGGAGCCTTCGTTTTCGCCCATGTGCCATTTGCCGATCGCCTGCGTCACGTAACCCTGGTCCCGCATCAACTGGGGAAGGGTCGTCAAGCCCTCAAGTCCGCCCGGCATGCCGTACATCGGCGGGACGAGGATGCCGTGATGCACGGGATACTGGCCGGTCATGATCGTCGCCCGGGTCGGCGAGCAGCTCGGTTGGGAATAGGCCGAGGTCAGGATCAGCCCCTGGCTGGCGACGGTGTCGATGTCGGGTGTCGGATTGCCGACGGCAATGCCGCCGCCGTTGAAGCCGACATCCAGCCAGCCGACGTCGTCCATCAGGAAGATCATCACGTTCGGTTTTTTGCCGGTCCGTTTTTCCAGCTCGGCGAGTTTTTGCCGCGTCTCCTTGTCCTGATCCTTGTGGACGATGACAGGCATCATGTTCTCGGCGAGCGTGGTCGTCTTATGAACCAGGTATTGGTTGGGATGGTCGTAACCCGCGTAGCCGTCGCGCTTGGTCAACTCACGCGGTGTCTCCGTAGGCTGCTGCGCTTCGGCGGCGTTGGAGAGGAAGGAAAGCACGGCCGCGGCCAGGACCGAGATCATGGCTTTGGAAAAAGCGATTCGTTTCATACGGTGTCTCCTTGAGTGTGCGGGAATGACGGGAAGCGAGATCAAAAATTTTTTGCGAGGCACGGTCAGTCGATCTGCACTGTGCTCCCTCGGAGCACCGCTCGAATCGCCACGCAAATTGTACATTAATTATTCGCTCCCCCCCTGAGAAAGTCAAGTGTTTTTTTATGCTTTCATACTTTTCCCCACGGTTCCGCACATTTCCGTGCCTTCCGTGGCAAACAAGCCTTCCTTTTACCAACTCATGGCTCCGATTACAAAATTTGACCCGAAAAACAGCAGCCGGAAAGGAGCGCAGCGCATTGACGGTGTGTTGAGATTGAACGCCGACACACCGTCAATACGCCGAGTACAGCTCCATTCCGGCTTTTGTTTTAAGGCTCTTCGCCGATCGGTTCGGCGGAGAGGGCGACGCCCGCCATCGCGATGCCGGGTTCGGTAAATTTGATTTCGACCGTGCCGGTTTCCAAAAGTCCCTCCGGGATCGGATAACAGCGGGTGATGAATCCGGATTTGTGCTCCCATTCTTTTGCCTCCGATGGCCGCGAGCCGGATCGCTGGAACTCCGCGACTTTGCAGCCGTTGATCCAGATGATTTTCTTCTCCTCGGAAGGACCGTCCGCGACGCGAAGGACAAGCCATTTGTAGCCTTCGTTTTTGAACGTCGTCGTCGCAAGACTCCCTTCGGACATGCAGGCGAGCCACGATTCGCCGTTCAGATCGCCGTGGGCGTCCCAGCCTTGCATCGTCCAGCCGGGGATCGGATCGCCGTTGAGCGGCAGGAGCAAAAACGGCCGCCCGGTTTTTTGAAGCGGTTCTTTCAACGCGGAAGCATCGCGGGCATAGGCGGAAGACGCCTTGAAAAAATTGAAAAGATTGTTCATCGCCACATCGGTCCGCGAATCGACGGGCGCGACAATGTGATCGTAAATGCCATACGCTCTTGTCCAGTACAGTTGCTTCAGGCGGGGCACGTCCAGTTCGCGAAGTTTCTTCGCCGCGGATTCCAGTGCGGCCCGGCCGTCGAATTCGCGTTTTTCCGCGAGCAGGTTCTCGACGGCGGAAAGCGAGACCGGAATGCCCGCAGGCGCTCCGTCGGGCTGAACGCGGCGGTAATCGGCGTTCATTTGATCCGCGGTCATCGAAACCTCCGCCAGGTCCCGGAAAAGTTCGGCGAAAAAAATCAGCGTTTCCGTGTACTGTTCCCGCGAGGTCGCCAGCGGCAATCGCGATGCCGATTCGGTATCGACCCGTTTCAGGAGCAGATCGAGCCGGCCCATTTTTTCGACCAATCGTTGCGGCGTGTAAGGAAACGGGGCGTAATATCCCCAGTCGGGAACGACTTCGAACTCCTCGATCAACCGGCCGATCTCCTCGTTCCCTTCCCCGAACGTCAGCCGTCCGAAATCGGAGAGAATCTCTTCGGCGGTGCGGTCGACGTTCCACCAGGTTTCTCCGGCACAAAACGCCTGGGCGTATTGGAGCCGCGGCGTCATCGTGTAGGAGATGCCGCCGGAATAACAGCCGAGTTCCCGTTCGATTTGCCGCGGTTGGATCATTCGCCGGACCCGGCAGTGCGGATACACGGTCGCCTCCCCTTCGGTCACGCTGTAGTTCCAGGTCAGCACGGGAACGAGCCGCGAGGCCCGTTTCGCGTAAGGGCGTCCGTCGCCGCCGATTTGCGTCGGATCGCTGTCGGGACTGAAGCCGGTGTTGATGCTCGTAAACGTTCCTTCGGGAAACTCGGGCAGTTTTTTGAGGAAGTACTCCATCGATTTTCCCGCAAGCTCCGGATCGGCTGTCCAAAGCGGCACTCCCCAGGCGGAAAACGGCTCCCCCCAGGTTCCGACCTCGACCCGGGCGACGGGATTGTTCCGCCGGATGATCGCCGCGAGTTCGAGCGAGAGATCGACGTAGGTTTCCTTCGTGCAACCGTTGCGACGGCAGCCGCCGGGATCGCCGGGAAAGATTCCCCACGAGTCGTTCCCCTTCATCGTTTTCGTCCAAAAGTCCCACGCTTCGAGAATCTGCCGTTTTTCCGTCGGGTCGTTCGGGCAATTGCAATTCCATTCCGTGCCCAGGGTGTTAACGGTTACGATCGGGTGAACGGACACGCCGCGACGTTTTCCGTAGGCAATGACGTGATTGATCGTCGCGGCGAATTCTTTGTGAATGGGGCTGTTTCTCATTTCCTCGCTCGTTCCCATGAGCGTCGGAGCGAGCCAGAATTCGAAGATGTTGAACCGATACGCCGAAAGCATGTCGATAAACCGTTCCCAGTCCCGGTTCGACCAGCGGTTGACTTCGGATTCGAACAGCACGTTGGGATTGTACGAATTTTGGAGATGCTCCGCGAAGTTGACGTAGTAAATCCGGACCGGAAAATCCGGGGCGTCGACCACTTGGGCAACGTCCGAGACGACACGACCGTTCGCGTGTTTCAGGGAGCGGAGAAATTCGATCAAACCGTAACGACAGCCGAGCGCGGTCGGCGACCAGCAGACCATGTCTTTGCCGCCGGCGGTCCCGATTTGCCGAAGGACGAACCCTTGTCGGCCAGGATCGGTTTTGACGCGAAAATCGGGCGACAATTTTTCAAACCGCTTTTTGGCCTGCTCCCCGAAACCGATATGTAACGTCGCCGTCGCGGGACGGTCCCCCTCGCCGCCGACCTCGATCGGCTTTGCCGCGGTTTGCCGGACATAGGCATTGATCCAATCGACGGCATTGGTGATGAGTTCCTCTTTT
Source organism: Thermoguttaceae bacterium (assembly GCA_031549145.1). Taxonomy (GTDB): domain Bacteria; phylum Planctomycetota; class Planctomycetia; order Pirellulales; family Thermoguttaceae; genus JAVBSX01. Next base: position 12,591 of record JAVBQI010000109.1, read on the forward strand.
TCCGCCTCGGCGCAGAGGGCGATTCGGATGCGGGGATTGCCCGCCTCGACAACCATCCAGGAATCGTTGCGCTGGGCGGTTCGGAAGGGAGTCGGATCGTGTTTTTGAAAAATATCGCAATCGTTTTCGCCGAACAGCGGCCCGGTTAAAACGATTGAAAAAAGGCAAATTGTCAAAACGGAAATCGCCAATCGTAACATGATAATTGTGCTGGTGATAAAAAATGAACGGAGCAGAATTTTGTACGAAGCAAAGCGAAGTTCAAAATGCTGTGGCCCCATGTCAAATTGTGGTAAAGACAATGGCCAAATTTTATCGCCTTGTTAATAAGCCCTGATGTGGTGGTTGACCGTCGGCGGACGGTGTGATTGTCATTCAATGAAAAACCTGCCGGGGATTGTATCACTGACTCACGGCAGAATCAATCGAAGCGTTTTCATATCACGAGGATTGCAAAGCCAGAATATCAGAAAAGATTCCGAATCAGGCTGCTGTTTGCAACGCTCGGTTTTTTTGAAGATCCGTCAAAACGACCGGCGGCATATCGATCATTGATCTTCCAGTCGTTCGAAATTTTTGCTCCCGTAGTGAGCCGGGTTGGACGGCGAAGCACCGCCGGTTCGCTCGAAAATGTCGCGATCGAGATACAATTCGTTTCGCGGCTTGAAACCGGGAACGGTCATTATGCTTGCGAAGACGTTCAAACCGCGATGCCCCTTCCCGGGAGGGATGTTGACGAACATGCCCGGCTCCAACACATGCTGCTCGAATCGGCCCAAGTCCCGCAAATCGGGGAATAAAAGAATCGAGGCGGCCCGGCCCGCCGTTGAAAGGTTGTAAACGGCCGGGTCGAGCACCAGGTACATTTCGTGCTGGGCCGTTCCGCCGCCGATCGGCCTTTTGGGATGAAAGTGCGTCGGCGAGGTTTCTTCGGGAATGTTGACGATGTGATTGTTGAAAAAATTGATGCCGTCCCCCTTGCTTCCCGGTCCCTCGGGCAACCAAGTGAGCGGCAGTCGGCGGAACGGATCGAAATCGGGGCTACAACCTCCGGCCGTGTCGAGAAGATAGCGCAATCGCCGAACCTGCGAAACCGGGAAGGTGTCGATTGCGGTGTTCTCCAACGAAAAGAGTCGAAACACTCCCCGGACCCGAAGTGTCTCCCCGCCGCAAAGCAGCAGTTGGTCGCCCGCCCGAATCGGTTCCCAGGAATCGATTTGCTTGGTCGAAAACCCGATTCGAAGATTCAGGGAAAACAGAATTTCAATCGTTTTTTCAATCGCCACGTCCTCGGACCAAGAACGCGGTTCGGACCAGGGTCGCGGGGCCTGTTCGAGCAGCCGCCAAAGGTCTCCGGCAATGTCTCCTCGGAATGCGTTGTCGCTCCAGCGTCCGAGAATCGCTTGAACCGGAACCCGGGCCTTGGGCGAAAGCGACGCGAGGTTTTTTTGAATTCGCTCCAACAGCGGGGGCAACTCGGGAGGAATCGGATCAGGGCGATACTCTTCCGGCAAAGGCTCGCCGTCCCCTTCCTGCGTCCGGTATCCCCGGGGCAGAAAGACTTCCCCGGTCCCTTCAAAGAGGCTGAGAACCCGAACGCCCTGATGTTCGGTCCGAAGCAACCGCTCCCCGTCGACGGAGAGTGTCGAAATTCTGAACCTCGGGTGCTCCTGCTCGAACGCCGACCGCCAATCTTCAAAGGCTTTCCGGTCCGAAAGCCGAAAAACACGAACGTCGTTTCGCGAGGATTCCGCTATTGCCCTGCCGTTCATTTTCAGATCATTCGTAATTGACGCTGAGGACCTCAAATTCGACGAGACCGGCGGGAACCTGGATTTTGGCGATATCGCCGACCTTTTTGCCGAGAAACCCCTGGGCGAGCGGGCTGGTTACCAAAATCTTCCCTTCGAGATAATCTTCCTCTCCGGCCCCGACAAGCGTGTATTCCTCGGTCTGGCCGGAGTTCAACCGTTTGACGGTGATGCTTGCCCCGAAGCGGATTTCCCCTTGCGGCATGTCCGTCGGATCGAGAATCGTCGCCCGGGACAGTTTCCCTTTGAGTTCGTTGATCCGCGCTTGGAGCAGGCCTTGACTTTCGCGAGCCCCGTGATATTCGGCGTTTTCCTTGAGATCCCCTTCGGCCCGGGCCGTTGCGATCCGTTCGAGAATCACCGGCATCTCCTCGGATTCAAGTCGGTCGAGTTCGGCCCTGATCTTGTTATACCCTTCCCGGGTCATTGGAATAGAACTGGACATAGGATCATGCTCTCCAAGTAAAAAATATTGGTTTTCCTATTGTTTTTCGGTCATTTTTAGAAAAAAGACCTTTTCTTTTTGTCAAAAAAACAGTAAAGTTCCGCGAATTTCAAATCTCAATTCCGAATATGACGAGCCGGGGGCTGTGCCCCCGACATTCTCGAAAAGATACTGATTTTTGCCCGTTGTCGGGACCTCAGGTCCCGGCTCGTATTCAACGTTACTTGCCAGAGTCATGCTTTTTGCCCAAATTGACAAAAAAATACTTGATAACTGTGTTGAAAATGTTCCTCACGGCTGGGAAGACTTCGTCGATCGGTTCACGGGACTGGTTTTACATGTGATCGACCATACGGCGGACACAATGCAATGCAAAATGCCGGAACAGGAACGCGATTATCTTTGCGAAGCGGTTTTTGCCGTTTTGCGGCGTGATGATTATCGGTTGCTTCGCAATTACCAGGGAAAAAGTACGCTTTCCAGTTATTTAACCGTTGTCGTCCGTCGAATCATTATTTGGAATATGAGCAATAAGGCGGCCGAAGCGGCTTCGGCCTAAAAAAACTTGAGGCGCAACAAAAAAACAAGGCGAACGGATGTCGCCTTGTTCAAAAATCAACTTGTTTTTTGTGCGCCCGTGTACGGGCTAAAGGGGTCGAAAGGTTTACGCTTTTCCGAGCGCTTTTTTCGTCAGATCGACGACGGCGGTAAACGCGTTTTGGTCTTTAACGGCCATTTCCGAAAGAGTCTTGCGGTCCAATGCGATATTCGCCTTCTTCAAACCGTTGATAAATTCGCTGTAACGCAACCCCAGCAACCGGACGGCGGCGTTGATCCGGATAATCCAAAGTCGTCGAAAATCCCGCTTGCGGCGACGACGGTCCCGGGTTGCATAAACGTCCGCCCGAATCAGCGTTTCCTTCATGGTCCGGAGCAATCGACCGCGACCGCCCCGAAATCCCTTGGCCCGTTGAAATAAACGCCGCTTCGATTGGCGTCGAGCCGCTCCTCGTTGAGTTCTCATCGTTCTCGTTCCTTTCCTTCGTTGCTAAAAAAGCGATCGAGGCCCGGACAAATGCTGTCCGCGTTGGATGCCCTACCGCCGAAATTGGAGAAAATCAGGATCAAACTTGCGTCTAGCCTTCGTATCCGGCCAGGGCTTTGATGATCTTTTTCGCTTCAACGGAACTGACAACGTCGGTTCCGCGCAGTCGCCGGCGCTGTTTTTTCGTCATACGGAACGCCAAATGACTGGTCCCGCTGTGTCGATGTTTCACTTTTCCCGTGCCGGTGACCCGGAATCGCTTTTTGATCCCCTTGTGTGTCTTGAGTTTAGGCATTTTTTATCATTCCAAAATTGTTATTGGCTTTTGCCAACCGAAATTCCGCTGCAAAGCCGTCTCGAAAAGACCGAGACGAAAACGCATTTTACAGAAAAGGGCTGAATCCGCAAGGGGACGCCCCGAGGAATCTCGACACAGAGCGCAAACCTTTCGCCGGGAAAACGTGTCCAGTTTGGTGACAAATTTCTCAAAGCCTCTTTTGTCAATTTAGGCAATTTCAAAAGATCGAATTTTAGGGATCCTTCTCTTTGCCTATTTTGCCCAATCGGAACAAGGCGAATAATTGCAGGAAATCCTATGATTTGTCTCTACAAATTAAGTAACATTCTCCAAACTTGTGAACCAATCGATTCGATTGATAGATAAGAGAAAAAAATCAGAAACAGAATAAAAATAATAATCATTATCCAGATCATTATTGTTTGGTTCGTCGTTGTGCAGGCGTTTGGAAACTTTCAACCGTTCTACGATTCGTGACACGCATTTACACCAACATCCCGTCCCTGATCGCCAATCGATCGCTGCAGGTCAACATGTCCGCGCTTCAGACCTCGTTGGAGCGGCTCAGCACGGGCTTGAGGATCAACAGCGGCAAGGATGATCCGTCCGGATTGATCGCCAGCGAAATGCTTCGTTCCGACATCACGGGTGTCAAACAGGGAATCAGCAACACCCAGCGGGCGAACAATATGCTCGCGGTCGCCGACAGCGCTTTGAACGAGATCAACAAGCTGCTCAACGAGATCCGGCGATTGGTGACCGAAGCGGCCAACGACGGGGCGATGAGCCTCGAAATGATCCAAGCGGATCAGTACCAGATCGACGCCTCGCTCGATGCGATCGACCGGATCTCGGCGACGACTTCGTTCATGGGCAAGAAACTGCTCGACGGTTCGCTCGATTTCGTTTTAGAAGGGGTACGCCGAAACGACTTGCAGGACCTGGCGGTCACCCAGGCCCAACTCGGAACCCAAGGGCAGCCGATCGACGTCCAGGTTTCCGTCCAGGAGGCGGCGGAACAGGCGACGTTGTATTACGCTCATTCCGTCGCGGCCGAAGACGTTACGCTTTCGGTCGGCGGTTTGCTCGGGAAAGCGGTCCAGTCTTTCGAGCGAGGGGCCAAGGTCGAGGATATCGCGCGCTGGGTCAACGAAAACTCGGACGTCACCGGGATTATGGCGGTCGTCCAGGGCGGGGCGACGACCGGCTCGCTGATCACCAGCAGCGTCGGGCCCAACAACGACATCATCATCCGCGCCGGTTCCCCCGGAGAGCAGGCCGGTTTCGTCGAGGTCAAGTATTCCTACGGCAGCGACAAAGGGCTCGTCGTTCAATACGAGGAATCTTCCGTGACCGGCTGCGCGGCGGTGATCAACGTCTTCCTGCAAACGGCTCCCTGGGAGCAGGCGAGGGCAGTGCATGTCGATTCGACCGCCGGGGTACACGACAACAATTCGCTCGAATACATCGCGAACATCGCCGGGGAAAAATTCAACGACGTCTCGATTCATTATGTCGACGGTAACCTGACCGATGAGCGGTTCGCCGATCCGACGTTGAATCCGAGCGGCATTTCGCGCGGGGTCAACGCCGTGTATCACGACAGCGCGACCGCGGCGACGGCCGTTCTCGGGGACATCAACGGGCTGACCGCGTTCACCGGATTGAATCCCGGGGAATACGTCAAACTGACCGCGACGAAAGCGGGTTCCGCCTACAACGACATCAAAATCGAATTCGTCAACGACAGTAATCGGGTCAATATTCCCGTCGGGACGAACGCGTTCGCGAAAATGGAGACGGTTTCCCCCACCAACGCGGAAAAAGTGTTGAGGATTTACGTCGATACGAACAGCACGACCGGACCGCATACGACGTTTTACGACATTCAAAACGCGGTCAAGACGGAGGGAACCTTTACTCTGGGCTTTTCCGAAGGGAATCCCCCCAATCACGATATCGGCCGGAACGTTTTCAGCCTCGCCGATACGGTCAACAGCGGCCTCCTCGGGGCGACGCCGGTGTACGGCAACACGAGCAAAAGCGGCGGCGAGGCGAAAACGATTTTCATTTCCCTCAACACCGAGGACGTCCCCGAATACATGGGGCTGAGGCTCAACGAGCCACTCACGAGCGTCGATTTCACGAATTTTACCTCCGCGACGGAAGATACGTTCCTGCTCACGGCGAACGAAGCGGGCTACAACAACACGAAGCTCACGTTCGAACCGGCCGGTAAGAACGACGCCGTTTTCGAGAACATCACAGGCAACGTCGCCGCGGTCTATTCGGAAGAGGACAAAGCGCTCCGGGTTTACATTCGCTCGAAGGACGATTACGCCCCGCCGCTTTACGGAGCCGGGATCGAAAACGTCTCTTTCCAGGAAATCGCCAACGCGATCGCAACGGCCAAGGGGGTCAAGGTCGATACCTTCGTGGTCGCGCTCGGCGGGGCGGCCGCGGGCAAAATCCTCGATTACGAAGACCTGACCTATGCGAAGCCGGCCGCGCTCCCGCTCGTCGGAATCGGCGCGAGCGAGGAAGTGACCGTCCGCGCATACTCCGGCGTCAAACTTTCGGGAGTGCAATTCGTCGCGATCGCCCCGCAGACGGGCAGCCCGCCCGTCCCGGACGTAAGGCTGGGCGGCGGCAATGCCGGGGGAACGTATGATCCGAAAACGGGGCTGATCACTGTTTACCTCAAGAACGACGGAACAACGAGTTACGCCAACATTCAAGCGGCGATCGCCGCGACGGTCAATCCAACGGAACCGCCGACGACACCGTTTCTCTTCGATCTCGGGACCGTCGCCGGAGGAACGACGTTCAACCTCGACAACGCGATTCCGGAATACACCGTTCCGGCGTTTGAAAACGGCACTTTGGGAACGATCGGGGTTTCGCTCCTGAATGGCAATACGGAACTGACCTCGAAACTGCCGGCCGATGTCCGGGTTCAATTCGTCGCCGTTCCCTACACCGATCGGTCCCATCTTTTGCAAGGAACCAGCGTCGCCGCCGAATACTCGAATTGCGTCCCGCATACCGTTACGGTTTACCTGCGAACCGCGTACCAGAAAAATTCGAGCGACCCGGCGGTTTTGGAAAAGGTCAGTTTCGCCGAGCTCGATTCCGTCCTGCAAGCGATCACGGTCCAAACCTCGACGAATCCCGACACGTTCGAGAATAATTACTTCCGCTTGAACTATTCGACGCCGAACGCCCTGATCGACATTACGGACACGGGGCTGATTTCCTACGCGGCCTACGACGGCGAGCGGGTCGGGGCGACGACGACCCTTGCCGCGGTTCATTCGGCCAACGACATCAAGGACGCGTTCGATCTGGACCGGTCCGAATCGCGGGGCAACGAGCGAGCGGCGGACCTGTTTACGGTTTACCGTTCGCGGGACAACGACGGGACTGGGGCGATTTGGAGCATGGCCGCGGAAAAGGCCTTGACGGACGGAGCCGACGGCGGGGCCGTCGTCAACACCGCGCAAGAGGTCGTCGCCGCCCTCAACAACAGCAAGTACTGGGGAACGACAATGACCCGGTCGCAGTTGCAATCCTGGTACGAGACCGGGTCGCTGGACTCAAGGACCGACCCGCCGCTCATTATCTCGGAACTGGCCCCCGGCAACCACGGTTTGTCGACGGTCAGCGTCTTTTCCGAGGTCGCCTACTTCGGCTCGGCCGTCGAGGGGACCGGAATGCAGTTCCTCGGGCCGAACGGTTCGAATCCGATCCGTTTCGTGATCGGCGGGCCGGATTCGACGAAGAATTCCCCCTTGAGCCTCGACTGGACCTCGATCCCTGACAAGGTCGATTACGCGAGGGCGATCTTGACGGCGACCAATCCGAACGCGGACATCATCATCCAATCCAAGCAAATCGGCGGGGCTTACGACGACGTGCTCTTCCGGTTCGTCCGGGCCGAGGAAGATCCGAACGCGGTTCCGCCGCTCGTCCGGGAAAGCGGCTGGGCGGACTACGATTACGGCACTTCGTATTCCGAAGCGCAGATGATTTTCGGAAATTCGGTCAACTGTGCCCCGATCGCGAACACCGCCTTTGATATCACGGCGAACGATCGCGGGGCGGAAACGAACAATGTCTCGGTCCTGATGCGGCAAAGTGCCGACCAAACGGAACGAGTCGCCGTCTCCTACGACAAGGTCAAAGGGAGCCTGCAAATTTCGCTCCGCAGCAACGCTCTTTCCCCCCTGTCGGCGGGCGGCCCGATCACGGCCCGGGAAATCATCGACGCGATCAATAAGGACGCGAACGGCGACGGGATTTCTGACTGCGGGTTTAACGCGCAACTGTCCTATGCCTTGGAATCGAACAATACGGGCCTGGGGACCTTCGAGAGCATCGGTTTGACCTCGCAGTACGCGAAATTCGGCGACACGGGATCGACCGGCGGCCGGACCGGCGGAACGGTCACCGTTTATCTCATCGGCGAAGGGAACGACCATTTGGGGGCTCCGACGACCGGACAGATCGTCAATATCATCAACAGCGACGATATTCTCGGGAGACTGTTTTCCGCGACGAACTACACGGGCGGAAGCCTGGCCGGGACCGGAGCGATCGATTTCGTCAAAGACACGAACATCGTTTCAAGCGGCGGGCTGGTTGAGCAAGGCATCCTGGTCGTGCATCTCGCGACCGATGCCAACGGTTTGCCGATCACGACGGCCCGGGATTTGGTCGCCTATTGGGACACCCTGAGCGAAGAGCAGTCCCGGGGAATCAGTGCCTCCCTGGTCCGGGACCCCGGCATGATCTGGGACGAGTGCAACGACGAGGCCGGTTGGGGAATCATCCCCAAGACCCCTTCCGAAGGGGATTGCGACACCGTCTATTACGACACATATTTCCTCGGTTGGACCGATTGCGAGACGGAGCCGCTGCTTTATGTTCCGGATTACGCGGTCGGGACCATGACCGCGATCAACGGGGAAAACGCCTCTTTCGATCTCAGGGCCCGACGGACCGGGGACGAGTACAACGGCTATTCCCTGGTTTATGCCGTCGACAACACCTTGACGGGCAGTTACGACGACAATTATTACGGCATCGACGGGGTGTGGGATCAGGCCGGTATCCGCTTGACGGTCGATGAGAGCACGAAAAAGATCACCATCTTCATTAAAGAAGGGGTAACGACGGCCCTTGATGTCGAACAGTTGATCGAAACCGATCCGAAAACCCGTTCGATTTTCGAGGTCACTCAACGGGGTAACGGGACCGGGCTGGTCGATCTCCGGGACGATACGCTTTTGACCAAGGGGGGAACCTTGCCGCCTTCGGTCCTCAACGGGGCGAAATTGTTGTTCGGCCGGGACGAATCGGAATATGCTTTGGAGTTTCTTTCGGAAGCCTATGGCTCCCGCGCTTTCGTCGAAGTGTACGCGATCAACGGGGCGTTTTCGGTCAACGACATCTACAACCAGCCGGTCGAACGATCCTACGGAAAAGACGCCGACGTGCAGATCAACGGCGTCAAGGCGGTTGCCGACGGGTTGGACGTTCACCTTTCGACCTCGGCGTTGGAGATGCATTTCACGTTATCGGAATACGTCGGATCCGGTTATTCGACCAATTTCCGGATCATGGGGGGCGGGGCGACATTCCAACTTGGGCCCCAGGTCGTTTCGAACCAGCAGACGACGATTGGCATTCAAAGCGTCAACACGGTCTCGCTTGGCGGGACGAGCGGGCGGCTGTACCAACTGCGAGACGGGTTGAACGCCTCCTTGACGAAAGGGGATTTGAATCTCGCTTACAGGATCGTCGAGGAAGCGATCGTCAACATTACTTTTATGCGTGGTCGGCTCGGGAGCCTCCAGAAATTGGAATTCGATACGAACATCGACGTTTTGAGCGATACCCTTGAAGCCCTCGCGACGGCGGAAAGCGACATTCGGGACGCCGATTTCGCGGTCGAAACCTCGAATTTGACACGCAACCAAGTCCTGGTGCAGGCCAGTTCCAGCGCTCTGGGAATTGCGAACCAGCTTCCGAACTACGTTCTCGGCCTCTTGCAGTAGCCGATCGCCAAAGCCAATTTCGCGAATCACCTGTTTCGCTGAGCGGCGCAGACGCCGATGCCGAACGGGATTCCGCTCGTTTAATCCGCCTCGTTTTGTTCGCGAAACATGTCCCGATATCCGTTCTCATCAAGCGAGCAGTCGATCAAATCGAGAAACCGGGGTTTGCTCAACCGCAGTTGCCGGGCCATTTGAGAGAGGAGGTTGGCGCTAAGCGAACTACCGGCCATACCGTGACTCATCAAAGTGAAGATGCCGGATTTTCCCCCTTCCGAATCGCGGAAGAAATAGTGAATGTGCTTCCCATCGGTTTCTCGTCGAAAGCCCTTTTTACGAAGAGCCGCGTCAATTTCTCTCGCCTTGCGAACACTACCCATCGACGGCCTCCGCTATTGCAAGATACGCTTCTTTGAAGGATTTTGCGAGCGGGGCAAGTTTGCAATCTTCTTCGCAAACATATTCTTTCCATATCACGCGAATACAAGATTGAACACAATTCCATAAATCTTCGCGATCGACTCCAAAGGCGAAAATGCCAAGCTCCGGGTATTCGACCGTCAAATACGTTTGGTCGCCCGGCTCCTCCGGCGGCAAGACCTTCGGCTTCAAAACCAGTGGTTTGCGGAATTTGATCGTCGCATTGTCCAAGAGAACCTCCCAAATTTCGAGCGGGGCAAGAAGGTCGGTTTTTTTGGCGGTACTCATGGGAATTTCGTGAGCAAGAGAAAAAGGCATGTCGATCACGCCCTATTATTCTAAGCCGCGGGCCCCGTTTTTGCAATGCTAGACCGTAGCCGCCCACGAGGATTGCAAAGTCGGAAATTTTGCACCGGTACGGCGATTCACAATCAACCTTCGACAGCCGAAACGTCATTTCGAGCGGAGCGAGAAATCTCACCCTCGCCGAAAAAGTCGGAATTCCAACCCTCGCGCGAGGGTGAGAGTTCTCCTTGCGCTGCGCTTCAGTCGAAATGACGGCCGCGTTTTTGCGCGGCCGACGGGGTACAACGACTTTGCAATCCTCGTGCGTAGCCGACAGCGCCGGGCTGGCCTCGCGTTTCCGTAGGGGATAACCGGGCGCTCACGCTTCCGGCTGCTGCCCGATTCGATTCTTTTTTGAAGCCCCCGACAAAAAAAAGGGCGAATACGAGATGATCGTATCGCCCTTTCATTTTTGTGCGCCGATTCAATCAAATTGGGTGAACCGCCAAGGGAATTCGTAAACCCAGAAACTTTACGAGGCGAAGCATACCCCGTTCCCAAGGCGAAATGATCGATTCAACGGTGCTTTTGA
>JAVBQI010000031.1:0-6795 GCA_031549145.1 Thermoguttaceae bacterium
CGCCGAATCGCGTTTTCCCTCTCCGTGCTGCTGGTGCTGATCTTTTCCAAATACGTTTACCTCGCGAGCATTTCGAGCTATTACACGTTCTATATTATGGAAAAGTTCAACGTCGACAGTCATAACGCTCCGCTGTACCTGTTCATTTTCCTGTTCGCAGCCGCGGCGGGGACGATGATCGGCGGACCGATCGGCGATCGGATCGGTCGAAAATACGTGATCTGGTTTTCGATCCTCGGCGTCGCCCCTTTTTCGCTCCTGATGCCCTATGTCAACAGCCTCTTTTGGACGGCGGTCCTGAGCGCCGTGATCGGACTGATCCTCTCTTCCGCGTTTTCCGCGATCCTGGTTTACGCCCAGGAACTGCTCCCCGGACGGGTCGGGACGATCGCCGGGCTGTTTTTCGGCTTCGCGTTCGGTATCGCGGGAATCGCTTCGGCGGTGCTCGGCCGGGTCGCGGACATTTACGGGATCGCCTTCGTCTACCAGGTTTGCTCGTTCCTGCCGTTGGTCGGGTTCGTTACGGTTTTTCTGCCGAACCTGAAAAAACGACCGGCGGTTTAGAGCATTGGGTCAAATTTCGAATTGCTCTGGAGTGTTTCGCGCCCGTTGATCGCTGCGCCACACAAAGCCCATTCCAAACCAAAATTTCGCATCCGTTCTAATTTGGCATCCAAATTTTTTTGACCTGAACGACCTCCGCTTGTGAAGGGAGAGGTAGGGGATACGGCGAACTTGTATAAAAATAAAGTCCTTTGTAAACCATTAAATACATATATGCTGTCGAAAACCAACCGCCCGTTGCCGTCACGACCAACGGATTTTGTTCGTTTTCCAGCGAGCGTTGCAAAACACTCCGAAAGCCGTCCGCTTCTATTTTCACCACGGGGCCCCAAGACCGTACTGCATTGAAAACCAATTGCTGATGCGCGGCCGCCGCCGCAGCTCCATTACTCATGTCAGCCTCACTTTCAAATTTGTTGCGGGAATAACGAAAGGCGAAGTCCCATTTTTTGCATAGGTTGGTATGCGTTTATTATTCGACCATTCCTTCTTGTCCATAAAAATAAAAAGACACGAAAAAATTTTCTTGTTTTTTCGCGTCTTTTCATATTTATCGTAAATTCATTCGCTTCGCGCTCCGTGTTAATGCATTTCAACACTGCAGGTGCCGACGGCGGGGAGATAGTAGTTGAAGCGGATGTTCGGGTGATCGGCCAAGAGTGACATTGGAACCGAAGAGTCGGGAATCTTCTTGGAGATCATCAACGCTGTCAGCCGCATCCCGAACGGGTTGTCGTGCACTCCGGGATGCCAAATCGAAACGGTTTCCGCCTTCCAGGTCTCGACCGGGCCGACCGTAACAGCCTCGCTCGGGACATTTTGAACCACGCCCCCGCCGCTGGTCCTCGCGTTTTGGATCAGCGTCATCGGATGCAGATCGACAACCCGGGTCGCGAGCTTGCGGTACTCTTCCGGCGGCGGCGGAGCGTCTTGGTAGGCTCCCGAACGACGCGGCGGGTCGTTGAACGCCCAATGCTTTGTTTCCCCCTGCCCGCCTTGCATCAGAACGCAACGGAAATCGTCCCAGGTTTTACAAAACGGCTTCGGGTCTTCGGTCGGAAAATGCAGGTTTTCGAGCGGTATCCGCAACGACGGCTTAATCCGGTTGAAGCAAAGGTCGAAATCCGCTTTCGCGAAACCGAGCGGAAAATCGAGGCCGACCGCCTTGCCGTCGACCAACCATTCGTCCATTCCCCAGAAATGAGCGTTGGACAGATCGAGTTCCAACGCGTTGATCAGCCTCGCGACGAGCGGCAGCTGTTCGGTCGGCCCGATCGGACCGCAAACCCCGCACGGTCGGGCCGGGGTCGCCTGCCGCCAGGCGTCGATGTACTCCAACGCTTCGGCGAGAAAGAAATCTTCCCGCGTTTCATAAAAGTTGACCTCGAAACCGGGCCGGGACAGCTGTTTCAGATCGGAGACGCTCAGCCGGGCCGCATCGTCGAGGATGCTGCGGTCAAGGGTCGTGTAATCCCACCATTCGGGAGCGACTTTGCTGATTGGACGAGACATAATTTTTTCTGTAGGGTTTGGCGGTTAAGGGTTCACGGACCAGCATCATTTCAAACAAAAGCCGGAAAGGAGCCGTACTCGACGTATTGAAGTTCAATCTCAACACACCGTCAATACGCTGCGCTCCTTTCCGGCTTTTGTTCTTGGACGACGCTCGTTCGCAATGTTATGCTCAAGCCGGTTTAAAATACCCGTCTTCAGTACGGCAGCGGCCCAACGAGGCCGCGGTTTGACCGAGGGCGAAGCCTACCGCCCCTACCGGCTACGGTATTTTTCAGCCCGAAATCCATTTTTCGGTTTCTTTTCTCGCCCATTCGTCCAGCTCGAAAAGCCGTTTGACGCTCGGGTGTTCCTCGAAATGATGGTGTTCCAAGACGCTACGGCAAACGGTCGTAATGTCGCAAAACGGCAGCCGGTCGTCCAAAAAGGCGTCAACCGCGCTTTCGTTGGCGGCATTGAGGACAGCCCCGGCCGTTCCGCCGACTTTCGCGACCTCCAAGCCGAGTCCCAAGGCGGCAAATCGCTCCCGGTCGACCGGGAAAAAATCGAGATTCCATTTTTGGCCCCAATCGATTTTTCGTGCCGGACTTTCGAACCGCTCCGGAAAACAAAGGGCGAGTTGAATCGGCAGTTGCATGTCCGGGGGACTCATTTGGGCGATCACCGAACCGTCGACGAACTCGACCAGGGAATGAACGATCGACTGGGGATGAATCACGGCGTCGAGTTTTTCGGCGGGAACTCCGAAAAGCCAACGGGCTTCGATGATTTCGAGCGCCTTGTTCATTAAAGTGGCCGAATCGATCGTGATCTTTTTGCCCATATTCCAGGTCGGATGGGCCAAGGCGTCGGCAACGGTCGCTTTCGCGAGTTCTTCGAGCGACCATGTCCGGAACGGGCCGCCGCTCGCCGTCAAAACCAGCCGCGAAACCCCTTCGTCGTTCGTTTCGGCGGCAAGGGCTTCGGGAATCGAGGCTCCGGAAGAAGCCGCTTCGGAATCGATCATGCGTTTCGCCCGCAGGCATTGGAAAATCGCGCTGTGTTCGCTGTCGATGGGAATGATTTCCCCGCCGTTTTCCCGGGCGAGATCGAAAATCAGCGGCCCGCCCATCACCAGGCTCTCTTTGTTGGCCAAAGCGACGACCTTGCCGGCTTCGAGGGCGCTCCAGGTACTTTGAAAGCCGACGCTGCCGACGATCGCGGAAAGAACGACATCGATATCTTCGCGCCGGACATATTCGCAAAGAGCTTCTTGACCGAAAAGCACCTCGATGCCGGGAGGAAGTTCCTTGAGCGGGGTCCGGTCCGCCCATTCGTCGGTCATGATCACGCATTGCGGCAGCCGAATGATCGGCATTTCCCCGGATTGGCGGACGAGCTTCGAACTGTCGACCGTCTTGTCCGTGTTTTTCAGGTGATCGGCGATTTGCCGGACCTGCATCTGGTGTATCTGCTCGACGAGAATGTCGGCCCGACGATGTACCGACATCATCGCGATCTGCAAACGTCCTTCGGAAGCGGCGATCACCTCCAAAGCGCTGCGTCCGATGCTTCCGCTCGAACCGAGAATCGCGACCCGACGGGGGAACGGTAGCGAAGCGGCTTTCGATCGATGGGCTGTCGTGTCGGTCATAAGTGAGAAATTCAATTGACAATCGTTGGCGATTCGATCAAACGGCAATTCTTACGTCAACCGAAATTATAAGGATTATTACGAATTTCAACAATAGACCCCAAAATATCCGTGCGAAGCGATCTCAACGAAGTTCATAAAAATGAGCCGCAAGTGTAGTCGGTACTCCGACGTAACTTACGGACCTTGTACACGGTACCGGCTTCGACAACTTCAGCCTCTGTACAAGGTCCGTAAGTTGCGCTTCGCTACACTTGCGGCTCTTTTTCGTCCCCCCCTTTGAAATCCCACAAAAAAACCCGCCGGTCAAAAGACCGACGGGTTTTGCATTATATGTTAAACGGATAAGTGTCGAGCGGCTGAGAACATTTTTGCGAGAAGAAGCCTTTGTTTCGATTTTCTTTTGATATCGTGGGCCATTCTTTGTCTCAGATACATAGATATCGCTCCAAATGGGGTGATTATTGCAACGATTTGGGCTCTTGCCAACAATTGTCAAGATTTTCCTCAAACCGTATAGAACTGTTTTAACTCATATTCCGGTTTCGACAAGGCCTTTCCTGGGAGTTTTTCCAATTTATTTTACAATAGACTACTGAACAAGTGCTGTTTGCCGTTGCATCACTTTGAAGACGCTCCCCTAAAGTGTGGTTGTTGCGAACCAGCGGCCTGCGATCGATTGGCCGCAAAACTTGCAACAATCTTCTTCGTCGATCGCAACTTCTTCGATCTGGAATCCGTTGCGAAAGACGACCGTTTGTCGACACTGAGGGCAATACGTCGATTGGCCGGCCGGGTCGTTGATATTGCCGGTATAAACGTAACAGAGTCCAGCCTTTTGAGCGATTTCCCGAGCACGGAATAATGTCGAAGCCGGGGTCGCCGGAATATCCTGCCGTTTGTAGGCCGGCCGAAACGCCGAAAAATGAAGCGGGATCTCACGGCCCAGCTCCCGGGCGATCCAATCGCACATCGCCGTCAGCTCTTCCTCGGAATCGTTCGCTCCCGGAATCAGCAAAGTCGTGATTTCCAACCAGGTCTCCGTTTCCTTCGCGAGAAAACGAAGCGTCTCTTTGACCGGTTCGATCGAAATACCGGCCATTTCCCGATAAAACTTTTCGGAAAACGCCTTCAAATCGAGATTAACGGCGTCCATCGGTTCAAAAAACCACTCTCTTTTGTGCGGGGAAATGTGCCCCGCCGAAACGCAAACCGTTTTGATGCCCTGCTTGCGACATGCGATTGCCGTATCGACCGCGTATTCCGCCCAAATGATCGGCTCGTTGTAAGTAAAGGCGACGCTGAGGCAATCGTGCGTTTTCGCGAGCTCCGCGATCTGTTCCGGGGTCGATTGTCGTGAGAGTTGGGCAAGGTCGTTCGACCGGGAGGTCGTCCAGTTTTGGCAGAACGAGCAGCCGAGGTTGCAACCGATCGTGCCGAACGACAGGACTTTGGAGCCGGGCAGAAAGTGGTAGAGCGGTTTCTTTTCAATCGGATCGACCGCGAGCCCGCAATTCCGGCCGTAGGCGGTGAGGACGAGTTTGCCGTCCTGGTTTTGCCGGACGTAACAGAAGCCGGTTTTTCCCGGCGGGATCGTGCATTGACGGGGACAAAGATCGCAGGTTACGCTCGACATGATCGGTAAGGGGTTGGGGGCGATTTTCCGGGAAAATCGTGTGCTTGTACAAGAACAAAATAGCCCATTGGACCGCCACTGTAAAGGCGAAAGGGAGAACCGTCATTTATTGCACTCCGCGAAAAAAATGGACCGGAGCATCGAACTCAACCCTCGCGGTTTCGGGGCTTTCGTCGCTTCGCTCAGGAATCCCCGGCACGGCCGTTTTATGATTCGCGTTCTTTCTGTATAATGAATCGCGAGATTTTCTTACCGGCGGCGTATTTTCCTCTTTTTTGCGATATTCCTCTATTCCCAGAAAAATATGGATTTCGATAAAACCGTTCTTTCGAAAACACAACGGGCGAAAGAAAAAATCCTGGAACAGCTTTCCCAAGTGATCGTCGGGCAAACCGAGGTGATTGAGGAACTGCTGTATTCCGTTTTTTCGCAGGGACACTGCCTGCTCGAAGGGGTGCCCGGGCTCGCGAAAACGTTGCTCGTCAGCACTTTGGCCCGCGTTCTCGATTTGCGATTCAGCCGGATTCAATTTACGCCCGATCTGATGCCGGCCGACATCACCGGAATCGACATCATTGAAGAGAACCGAGCGAGCGGTTCTCGGGAATACCGTTTTCTCGAAGGACCGCTGTTCGCGAACATGATTCTCGCCGATGAGATCAACCGAACGCCGCCGAAAACGCAATCGGCCCTGCTCGAAGCGATGCAAGAGCATCGGGTCACCGTCGGTCGCAACCGGCATGTTTTGCCCGATCCGTTTTTTGTGCTTGCGACACAGAATCCGATCGAACAGGAAGGAACTTATCCTTTGCCGGAAGCCCAGCAAGACCGTTTCATGTTCAAGGTTTTCGTCCGGTACCCGAGTTTCGAGGAGGAATTCGAAGTCGTTCGCCGCACGACCTCGGTTGCGACCGAAAAAATCGAACCGGTTCTCAATGCCCGTGAGATCGTCGAATTGCAGCAAATCGTCCGGCAAGTTCCGGCAAGCGACCATGCAATGCGGTACGCCCTTGCGCTCGTCCGACAAACCCGAGTCGATCAAAAGAAGGGGATTCCGGAAATCGTTCGCGATTACGTCTCTTGGGGAGCGGGACCGCGAGCGGTTCAATTTCTCATTCTCGGGGCGAAGGCGCGAGCGTTATTCGACGGTCGGACGTTCGTAACCTGCGAAGACATCAAGTCGCTCGCGAAGCCGGTGCTCCGGCATCGGCTGGTGCTCGGATTCCTCGCCGAAAGCGAAGGGCTCAGCCCCGATGCCGTGATTGACAGTTTGTTGGAAACGACGCCGACGAACGAGGGAGATTTGTTGAATGATCCTCGTTTTAAGAATCTCTTCGCGGATTGAGGACAGAGGATAGTGGGAAGTGGGAAGTGGGAAGTGGGAAGTGGGAAGTGGGAAGTGGGAAGTGGGAAGTGGGAAGTGGGAAGTGGGAAGTGGGAAGTGGGAAGT
>JAVBQI010000186.1:0-5818 GCA_031549145.1 Thermoguttaceae bacterium
GTGCACTGAACCAGGCTTTCGAGTCGCGTCGAAAAGCGATCCAAAGGTACGGCCAATAAGGCGTCTTGTCGTTTGAAAACCGTGTGTCACGATAAATGCGGGAAATAACACGTTTCGGATCGGGGACGACCAAGGGATCAAGCTGACGCACCAACGGTAGCAAAGCGGCCGCGAGCCGCGTCATCGGTTCGGCAACGTTTTCGACGTACTCGTTGCGGTGTTCCTGAAACCAATTTCGAGAGTTGTTCCGATCAAGGTCGCGGAAAAATTTCAAAGCCCGCGGCGTAAAGCCGGTGAAAGAGCCGTACTCCCAAAAGCGTTTTGTCATTTTTTCAATTAGGGAAAAAATAAAACATCAAACGGATGCGGACATAGTTTACCGGGTTCGATATTCAACATCAAGCGGTGCCGACAGAACGGATACGAAAGAAACAGAAATACCAGCGATATGAATCATCATTTTTCCCGCGTTGCGGTATTTTTTCAATCATCGTTTGCTTTCCGGAAAAAGTCCCGTTTCGAGCAAAGGTGCGCCCGGCGCATGACCCTCGGCGAAATCCACCTTTTCGCACAAAAGCAGGTCTCCGCACCGGATGACTCGAGTCGCCGTAGAATCGCCGATAAGCTCGGTTTTCGCGAGTTGAAAGGCCCTTTTTTCAAGGCTCGGCCCGATTTGGTAGATTTGCCCAACCTGGGCCGAGCCGCAAATTTTCCTCGTATTATCAGCGGGCAAATGGAAACGGGCAAAGGGGACGTTCACTATCAATCATTCATCGCGTGATACCTCGGTAAAAGAGTTGTGAATGAAACCGGATCGAACCGGAAAAGACAGGGGGAAACGTTCCCCATGACGCCCCACGGGCTCCAAAAAGGTCCCTCCAGCGCGTTGTTTTGCGAATCGTGGGGTTTTTCCCAGCGGATCACCTTAACTCGCGTACGGCCCTTGTTTTTGCAGGATGAAAGATTGCCTGCCGCGTAAACAAACTCTGTGCCCTAAGAGGACGGGTTCCCGCCGGCATGCCGGGCCTTAAAAGGCCCGGAAGAACCTTGTACGCTAATTATTTGACGACTTTTTCGCCTTTCATCGCATGTACGATATTCGTATCGCGGTCAAACGGGTCCGATCGGGCGTTCCCAAGGGGTATTATGGCTCCCGAAAAGAGCCATAAATGTCATAATTATATGACGCAAGTGCTTGCAAACACTGCGCTTAGGTATTACGGCATTACGACACTCGCCTTTAATGAAAATTGAAAATCTCACTTTCCAAGAGAATGAGGAAGGATAGGGAATAAAATATCACCACACAAGTATACATTACTTATTGATTATATATATTATAATATATAATATATATTGCCTATTTAATAGGCATTCTATTTTCTATTCTATTACTCTTTCATTCATTACTCTTTTAGCAGGCAATCTATCTTCGAAATGTGAAATTTCATTTCTTATAGAGAGCCATAATGCCAAAATGCCATAATACATAAGTCTATGTATACAAAGAACATGTGTCTAATAATTATGGCTTTCACAGGTAGCCGTTAATGCCATATTTCAGCGGTCCGAGGATTGCTTGAGGGTTGTAGGAGACGGTTTGCTTGTCCTCGTCGAAATTGAGGTAATCGTTGTTGACCATAAGCCGGACGGCGCTACGAACCACATCGGGATTGGACCACGGGAATTTCTGGACAATGTCGTCCACTGTCACCGGCTTCCCCTGACTGGCCACGAACGAGTGAATCCGATCGTCGATGCCGTCCTCGAACACCCTTTTGGGCCGGTGAGCCGGATCGATGTCATCCCATTCGGTGAATCGGGACGCCCAATGTTCACAACACGGTATCTCGGACAACTGCACGTTCCGGCTGGCGATACATTTCGCTCCATGTCCCTGCCAAAACCGGCAGGACCGGCACGGGGGACGCGGTACAACGCGGAGTTCAAAGGGCGTCACACTGCTCCCCGGCCACTGGTGGCCCGCTTCCATGCTTCGTTTCGAAACCCGTTCGACAATCGAGAACAACTCGGTTTCCGTTCCGTCCGTGACACTGTCCTCGAATGCTTGGGCCGAGTATCGCCGCAATACCTCGGGGTGTCCGACACCATTTTTGAGGTGATCGCAAAAAGCGAGGATCGCCTCCAATGGTCGGGAGCCCAGAGAATGAACCGTTTCAGTAAAACCGTCAGTCAAAATATACATAAAAAATCTTCAGTGTAAAAGGTGTGCGAGGCGGCCAAAGCCGCCCCGCGAAAAGGTGGAGTTACTAACAAACCGACGCGATCCGATAGACTTCGCGTGGGCGGCCGGGTCCGCTTCGTGCCGGCTCGACGCGAGCGATGACGCCTTGATTGCTCATCGTATTCAGCATCGCTTCCAGATTGGCCGCGTTCCCTTTGAACCGTCGTTTCAAGTCGCGGATCGTGACGCCGTCCCGCTTTTGTTCCAGCAGTTCGACGATCCGCTGTTGCAATCCGTCGGCCTTCGGCTTTGGCGTTTCGTCGGTGAGACCACCCCAGGTGTTGTAGACGCGGCGAACTTCGTACTTGAACCATTCGGCCAGCGCGACGGCGGCTTTCATGGACTCGGCGTCGCATACCAATTCGTTGATTCTCGGCAAGGATTGATTCCACGGGGCAATGTCGGGATCACGCTTTTTCCCGAGAAATTGCACCTGTTCGACGACGCGCGCCATGTGGATGACGAGTGCGAGCCGGGCGGCGTAGGTCCGCAATTTCTCGAACGAACCGCGAATGTTGTCGTCTTCGAGGAGCTGCATTTCCTCCGCCGTACGGTCGTAGAATTCACGAAAAATCTCCATCGCTTCCGGTGAAGTCTCGATCAGGATCGGCCTGAAGCCGACCGGTTCGGACGGGGCGTCGGCAACCGATATCGTGGTGTCGCCGTCGGATTCCATTCCGAGACACCGCCGCCGGCGGAGCTGGAAACTTGTTCCATTTCAAGGGACAGGATCGCGAATAACAGTCGCGCGTAGTTCTCCTCGGTTTCAGGTGATACCGTGGCGTCGGACCATTTGGCGACTCGTGGCGGCGGTGCCACCGGTATGAACCGGGACGCGAAACCGCTTTCAAACGCCTGCTTGTCGAAGCATTGGCGGGCGATGCTCGGTTGGATGCCGCCCAAAATGCAGACGAAGGCGTGCGGGGCGAACCGGCTTTCGCCGATGCGTTCGCTTTCGAGAGCCTCGCCGTTGAAAAGCGAGTTGAAAATGCTCTGGGCGTTGCCGCCCTTGGCGTCTTTGCAGTATTGGCCCATGCCCTGAAGCAACGTCGCGAGTTCGTCGCTGAAAATGCAGAAACCGCGCGGGTTTTCAGAACAGTTTTTCACGACCTTTTGATCGGTTGATTCCCGTGACACGATACGTTTCAGGACCGGCTCCTTCAGATCGAACGGCGATTCCTTGCGTCGTTGCGAAGTGGAGAGCACCATGTACTCGGCCTTTTTGCGGTTGTACTCCGCTTTTTCAATGCCGTACTGATTATGATACTCATGCTGCCTCTCGTCGAGCGGCTTGATCGCCGGTGCCAAAGCCCAGGATTTGATCGAACCTTTGCGGGCGATGAGCATCCCCCACAGGATCGCGGGAAAAACCCAACCTCGTTTCAACCGCAAACGGCGACTGTTTCCGATGGCGGTCGCGAGGGCGACGAGAGTCGCGATCGCCACGCCCGCCGGATCGCAGCCGTTGGCCTGTGACACCTCGTTGACGAACTTTGACACCGTCTCCGGCAACAGGTCGACGGGGAACGGCCGCCAGGGATAGACGGCGTCCGGCTCGTCCTCATCGATTTCCGTTTCCGGCTGCGCGGCCTCCGCCATTTTTTCGATCATGTCACGGATTTCTCCGTCCGTTTTCGAATCGAGCCGCTCGCAAAGGTCGTAAAAGTCGCCACCATCGGGGAAGACATCGAAGCCGGTGATGTGACCGTAGTCGGCAAGTGATACCGTTTTGATCGTCGGACCGCACTTGAACTTCGAGAAAATCTCGACCAGCGAATCGGCGTACTGTTGGCCCGGCATGTCGTTGTCGGGGAGTATCACGATTTCCAGTTTCAAGTTGCGTTCGACGGCGATCCGGTCCAAAACGGACCAATGGGTCTTGCCGGCGCTTTGGGAGCCGAACGCCGAGGTCGTCGCCGGAAGTCCGCATGACGCCGCCGCGTCGGTCGCTTTTTCGCCTTCGCAGACGTAGATGCGGGCGGTCTTCTCACGGGATTTCAGGTATTCCGACATTTGCGGGAGCCGATAAATCGGATATCCGCCGTCGCTTTTCGCTCCGGCAACGTAGCCGCCGTCGATCTTTGATACTGGTCGGGTTATCTTGCCGGAGTCGGTGTTCCAGCGGACGATGCTGAAATTTTCGGTGCCATCGGCATTGTCGTAGCGATAAACGGCGTCGGGGGCTTTTTCGATCTTGGCCCCGAAGGCCGCGGCGGCGACCGCTGTCTCGAAGGTCGCGTGGATCGTTTTGCCGCCATAGGAGGTCGCCTTTGAGGCGGATTTCTTCTCGGTCGGATTTTCTTTCTCGAATCCCAGTGATTTCATGATATCATAATACGAGCAGTGATGCGAATGACAAGTGAACAGCACTTGTCCCTTGTTTCCCTCGGTAAAGGCGAGGTTGTAATCCTTACCGTCGTGGGCCGGGCAGGGCGAGCGGTAGATTTTGCCGCTTTGCTTGACGCCGTAACCTCGGGCTTCGAGCCGGGAGATGACGTCATGAATGGATACGGTTTTGATCATTGTCAAATTTTTCAAGGTAAGGGGGACGATTCTGGAACCGTCCCCAAAATGAGATAAAACGCCGTATTTCGCGAAGGGGGCTCCGACTGGTATCAAACCCCAGCCGGCGGCCGGGACGCGAAAAAAGGGCCTTTCAACACGCGAAAACGAGGCTAAACGGCGACTCTGGCGGTTTGCCGACGAACGTCTTTGGAAGCCGAACGGCGCTTCTAAAGAGGCGGAATCCGTCGTTTTAGCCGTTTGGCCGTTCCGCATACCGCGTTTGACCATCGGGTGCACCGTTTCATAAATCGATTTTCGCCGCGAAAGGACTTCGAATTGGTCTTTTCCGCGGCTAACAGGGATCGTTTTGCAGCGGACCACCTTCACCGTAAACATAGCGACGGTACTTGAGATCGTAAATCCAGCAGTATCCTTCATAAAGATCGTGACACTGGCCGTCATGGGCGGAAATTGCACACAAGCACTCGCCATCGGTCAGGAACCGCTTTACGAGAAAGAAGACTCCATCATAGTCGAGCGTATATGCGATAAAAACGCTTCCCATCTGAAAATCCATCATGGAATTCAAAGCGCTGGCCAGATCAAGACGCTTGACACCGGGATCAACCAACTCCGTCGTCGGCTCGGTGTCGAGTTGAAATTTTTCGTCGCCGATCAGAACATGGTCTCCATAGATTCCCATCCATGACATTTCGTCACTGTTGCCATTGCCGTGAAACCGATTACCGGAAAGTTCAAGGACTATTATTTCACAATACTTGCCGCTGGCGGTGTTCAGCATTTGAACCGGACGTTCTCCGCTGAGCATGATTCGCCGCACTTTTTCGAAGAGGGCGCGGTTTTGGAGCAGGGACTGCATTTTGACGATTTTGCTCTCGTCTTTGTTTTCGGTTGTAGCGTCCGTCTTGTTCGTTGCTACTGTAATCATTCTGTCTTTTGAGGTTTAAGTGAATTGAAAAGAGAAGAGCGACGACATGCCGCCCTTCGCGTAAAAACGGAGAATTGTGGATTCCGGTCGAAAACCGGGGAGAATTCCGGTCGCAATTC
>JAVBQI010000241.1:0-15818 GCA_031549145.1 Thermoguttaceae bacterium
GCGACCCCGCTCCCCTCTTTGACGAGACCGAGCAGAATGTGTTCCGTGCCGATATATTCGTGATTGAATCGCTGGGCTTCCTGGTTTGCCAACTGCATCACCTTTCTGGCCCGGTCGGTAAATCGCTCGTAAGGCATTGTGTTTTCCTATATCAGTAAGATGTGTTGGGAATATGTTCGAATTTTTCTGCCGACTTTCGCCGTTGTTTTCGGCAAAAAATCGGTTGTCTGACAAGTCAATATGAGAATACTATACTTTTATACGGAAATAGTTGCACTCTGAGCGCAAAATCTTCCCCGGAATTCCCTAAATTCTACACCAATTTCGAGATATCGCAAGGTCGCCGAACCGCGAGGTTTCCGGATACTTTTAGATCAAATCAAAAATTTGGGTACCGTGGTCCCACTCCCGTTGGTCGCCAATGTCCAAGGAATGAGCACCGTACATCGACTTTTGAACCGCTCTAGCTCAAATCAAAATCGGCTTGTTCGGCATTTGAAAGGTAGCCGGCCGATCTCCGAGCGGTCGGGTCGGCTGCCGCCGACGTCGCCCCGCCAAAAGACGTTGCAATGCTTCCGGTTAGCCTCCGTCTTCAATGGTGTAGCGGGCATGCCAGTTGCGAGCCCATCCGGCTCTCGACGAACCCGCCGATCCCGTTTCTTTGCGGCGACGAAGAAGAAGAAAAAGAATGGTTGCTCGCCTCGATCAACGATTTCCTGCAACCGGGGAAATGAGAGTGCTACTGACTTCCAGAAAAAATTTGAGCCTTGCTTCGGAATGTGTACCGTCACCCCCGCGCTGACGTGCACCCAGAGATCAAGTCTTCCCTCTGGACCCCCGCCTGCGCGGGGGTGACGAAGGTTGCGCGAGGGGGACGAAAGTTATTGCATTAACTTTGTACTACAGCCTATAGTCTATAGCCTACAAATTCTCGCAGACCAGATCGCCGATCTCGGTCGTCGAATAACCCATCTTGCCGGCCGCCTGGGATTTCATCTTCGTGCCGGTCACCTTCATGATCGAGTTCATTACCCGCTTGGCGGCGTTTTGGAAACTTTCCTGTTCGAGCATCATCGCGACGGCACTGATCGTCGCCATCGGATTGATCACGTTCTTGCCGGTGTACTTCGGAGCGCTGCCCCCCATCGGCTCGTACATGCTCGTCCCACCCTTTTCCGGGTTGATGTTACCGCCGGCCGCGACGCCCATGCCGCCCTGCAGAATGCCGGCCAGGTCGGTGATGATGTCGCCGAACATGTTCGTCGTCACGATCACGTCGTAATACTCGGGGTTTTTGACCATCCACATGCAGCAGGCGTCGACGTGATTGTAGTCGGTTTTGACATCGGGGTAGTCCGGGGCGACTTCCTGAAACGTCCGCCACCATAAATCGTGCCCGTAGGTGAGCACGTTCGTTTTCGCGACGAGTGTGAGCATTTTGCCTTTCGGGTTATTCCGTTTCCGGGTGTACTCGAACGCCCAGCGGATGCAGCGCTCGCAACCCTTGCGGGTATAGACGGCTGTTTGGGTCGCGACCTCATCGGCGGTCCCTTTTTTGAGCCAACCACCGATTCCGGCATACATGTCTTCGGTATTTTCCCGGACGACGACGAAATCGATATCTTCCGGCTTTTTGTCCTTGAGCGGGGTTTCGACGCCCGGGAAGAGTTTGACGGGCCGAAGGTTGATGTACTGATCGAACGCGAACCGCAGGCTCAGCAGCAGCCCTCGCTCCAAAATTCCGGGGGCGACGTCCGGATGCCCGATCGCCCCGAGCAGGATTGACGAGTAGCCGCGAAGTTTTTCAATTTCTTCCGGGGTGATCACCGTACCGGTTTTGAGATAACGATTGCCGCAAATATCGCTGAAATCGTCGATTTGGAGCGAAATATTTTCGAGTTTGGCGACCGCTTTGAGAACCTTGAGACCTTCGGCGACGACTTCGGGACCGGTTCCGTCCCCGCCCATCACGGCGATTTTGAGAGCTTGGCTCATTTTCTTTCCTTCATTAAAAAGTGATCTTTGTCGGTTGTTGCAATCCCGGAAACGACGGACGCTCCCGGTCGAATACCGCCAATTGTAATTCCCAAGGCCCGTTCCGGCAATAGAGGCGACCGACAAAGCCGAAAATCAAAGCAAAAACTTTGCGAGGAGACGCAGAGGTCGCGGCGTTGGCATTTCGGCCAAAGCAACGCAAATTTGACATGATTTGGCAATTCAACCGTTCGCAATCTCGGCGGTTCGGCCCAAGGAGGTTAGCAGCAGCCGGGCTTCGATCGCGGCGGGGGGCAGCCGGTGCAGCCGGGCGACGGCCTTGCGGTAGGCGTTCAATTGCGGAGCGTAAACCGCCTTTCGTTCGGCGAGAAACGCTTCTTCCGATATTCCCCGTTCCGGGTCGAACGCATCCGTTTTGAAATCGAGGATTTCGGCTCGAACCGCCTTGCCGCCGTCGGTCGTGATCACCAACCGGTCGATCGAACCTCGCAATATCCCTTCCTCGGTTCGGACGGCGAACGGTCGCTCGGCGAACGCCTCCCAATTCGGATCGCGCAGCCCGGCCGATGATTCCCGGTATTTCCGGAGCGAGAGGGCGGCCCGAACGCCCGGCTTTTCGCAGATCGCGAGGAAAGCATCGACAACGACTTTCGGGTCGATCTTTTCCGGAAACGATTGCACGGCCTCGCGGACGAGCCGTTCGAGTTCATTTCGCTTTGGCAACGCTTCATCTAACCAGGGGTGATCGGCCAACCCTTTCTCGAAACAGGCGTGTATCGCCGTCCCCCAAAGCAAAGCGTTTTTGCGAAAGGCAAAAGGGATGAAACCCAAAGGCTGAAAGGAATCACTTGAAAAACCCGTTCCAATCAACCCGTCTTCCCCCTGTCCTCCGTCCTCTGTCTTCTGTCCTCTACCCTCTATCTTCTGCCCTTCCAATCCCGAAGGGGCAATACGCGGCAAATTACGGCGAGGGCTGCGATTCTTCTTCAACATGATTTCAAACGATTCTTCTTCCCTCGGTCGGGGTTCCGTCGCGAAGTCGCATTTCTCGAACCATTTCGGGGCTCCCTGTTGGTACAGCACCGCTTCGGGGCGATCTTCGTCCCCTTCGGCAAGCAGGCCGCAACGCAAAACTCCGTCGAAAGTTTTTCGCGGCTTCGGAGCCGATTTCGTCGGCTTGAGCGGCGGGACGATCATTACCAGCCGGTGTATCGCCCGGGTGATCGCGACATACAACAGGCAGAGGGATTCTTCGACTCGTTCGCGGCGAAAGTCGGCGAACATCTGTTTGAACGAAAGCGGCAAAAAGGTTTGAACCGTTTCGTTTGTGTAACGCAGCACCCGGTCGATCGGGGCGGTCGGATCCGGGCGGCCCGAGTTCGGATGCTTCCGACCGACGACGACGGAGGGGGGCTGACCGATCAACTTTCCTTCCAATTCCGGCAAAACGACAATGTCGAATTGCAGCCCTTTCGATTGGTGTATGGTCATAACCCGGACTTTCGCGGCGCTGGGGCTCTCGACTTTCGTCGAACGAATCCAATCGACGAACCGGTCGGCCCGAACCGTCGCCCGCGATTCCCAGGAATAGCCGAGAGAAAGCAATTGCAGGAGCCGATCCAAATCGCGACGGTCGCAGCTCGGGGCGATTGCCGCGACCCAATCGCCGATCACGGCCCCGTACCCTCGTTCGGAGAGCGACTCGCGAATCTTTTGCGAAACGGCGGTTGCCTGCGATTCGTCCCCCTCTTCCGAAAGGCCGAGCACCTTTCCCAACGGCCCGGTCGCGAGATGATAACGGCAAACGGAATCACCCGGGTGATCCGCGAACGTGAGCGCCGAAAGGACGATCTCAACGGCCGGGGAATCGGTCAACGGGTTCCCACCCTCTTCGCTCGCTTCAATGCCGAGTCGTTTCAACCCGAAAATCAATCGGGCAACTGTTTGATTCCGCCGAACCAGTACCCCGAGCGTCGCCCCGGGGGATTCCCGATGCAGTTCGGCGATTCTCGTGATCGCGAAGCGGAGCGTCGTCTGCGATTGCGAAGTGTCTCCCTTTTCTCCGTCGTCGGCATCGTCCTCGTTCGACTCAGGCAGCGCGAGTTCCGTTTCCTGCCGGTTCGGATCATAAAGCGGAGCAGTTTCGAGCGTGCAATATCCGGAAAGCTCCGTTCTCGCGGTTTGGTGCGGTTCGAACCGGGTTTCCCATTCGCGGGCCGCGTCCCCGAGATCCTCCGGTTCGAGCAGGGCCGCGTTGTTCGCGAGCTTGCCGAACAGATCGTTGACCATTTCGATCACGGGCGGGGCACTCCGCCAACTCCGGTTCAATCCCTGTTTCGTGAGCGGGCGGATTTCGTTTTCGATCGTCTCGAAGATTTCGGCGACGCCCCCCCGCCAACCGTAGATCGCCTGCTTGACGTCGCCGACGCAAAAAAACGAGCCGCCCGATTTTTGATGCGATTCGATCGCCGAGAGCGCAAACGGTCGGAGCACTTCCCATTGCATCGGCGAAGTATCTTGAAACTCGTCGAGCAGCAAATGCCGGGTCGGGGCGTCGATCCGGTGCACGATCTGCTCCAAGCGGTCGTGTAGTCGGGAATCGGTCAGCCGGAACGTCACATCGTCGAACCGCAGTGCCCGATTCTCCTGTTTGATTCGCTCGTACTGTTCGAACACCCGTTCCAACAAATCGCCGGTCGCCTCGGTTTGAATCGCGAGCTTGTTAATCAGTTCCGCTTTGGCGTGCTCGACTAAGACCCGGACCAGCTCGGCAAATTCTCCGTCAATCGGTTTGCTGTAATAGGTCGATTCCCCTTGAAGAATTTTCGAGGGAAAACCGCTTTCGAGGAAACCGGGCCAATCCCCGTCGAGCGCTCGCTGCCAATCCTTTTCCCGGGCGGCCGCGAACCGCTTATCGGCCGGCAGCGGGACGTTTTTGAATTGTTCCAACGTTTCGAACAGCTCGCCGGGAGAAAGGAGCGGCCGTTTCGGAAGTTTTTCCCAGGCGTTTCGGGGGGCGTCCCGGAACAGACCGATCAATTCCCGGGAAAGCGAGAGGGCCTGTTCCGTAACCGAGCGGGAGACCTCTCCCTTGGAAAGGAGGTGCATCAGCCGGACGGCGTCGTCGGTCCGGCTTTCGGCGAATGTTTTCCGGACCGCTTCGCCCAAATACCGCCGGTCGTCGAGCTCTTCGACGATCGACCAGCCGGGAGAGATGCCGAGTTCGAGACAAAAGCTGCCGGCGATTTGAATAAAAAACGAATCGAGCGTGCCGATGCGAAGCCGATGCAGGTTGCGCACGGCGCTCGCGAGGGTCTCAAGAATTTCGTTTCGGGCGATGTCCCTGCCCGAGGCAATCCCCTCGGAAAGGGCGATTCGTTTTTTTTCCTCGGTCGCGGCTTCGGCCAGCCGAATCAGAATCCGGTCGAGAATCTCTCCGGCCGCCTTTTTGGTAAACGTCGAGGCAAGCACGGCATCGAACCGAACCCCGCCGAATGCGAGGTCCAGATACCGGTTGCTCAGTTGGAAAGTTTTCCCGGAACCGGCGGAAGCGCGAATAATGATATTGTTAAACATGGTCATAATATACCATGAGAAGTCGGGAAACGGAAAACCGGGGTTGCTCCCGCTTTTCGCTTTCGATCAGGCTTTTTCTTTTTCGATCCAGAAATCGATCGTGTCGATCAGCTCTTTCGAATTGATCGGTTTGTTGCAATAGGAATTCATGCCGATGAGCAGACAACGCTCCTTGTCGCCGGGGGCCGTATTGGCCGTCAGGGCGATGATCGGGATCGACCGCTCGGTCTGGCGGGATCGTTCTTTCTCGCGAATTTTGGACGTTGCTTCGTAACCGTCGACCTCCGGCATTTGGCAGTCCATAAGAATGAGGTCGAATTCCTGCTCCTCCCAAAACTGAACCGCCTTCGCTCCGTTGGCGACGATTTCGCAATGGTATCCCGCCGAGGTCAGCACCTCTTTGATCACGATTTGGTTGATGCGATTATCTTCCGCGACCAAAATCCGGATCGTTTTTTGCAAAAGAGCGGGCGTTTCCGCGAGAGGAACGGGCGCCGGAGGGATCAGCGTTTGCGTCGCAGTCGGCGGAATCGGCGTCGGCTCCGAAGTCGGGATCGGCGTCAAAAGGCTTGGGTCGATTCTTCCCTTCGCGAGCGGAATCGTGAAACCGAACGTCGAACCTTTTCCCGCAGTACTTTGAACGTCGATTTCGCCTCCGAGAGCGTCTAAAATCCGTTTTGAAATCGTCAATCCCAGGCCGAGACCGTCGTAATTGCGTTTTGAGGAAGTATCGACTTGCCAAAACGGATCAAAAAGCGTCTTTCGCTGTTCCTCGGAAATGCCGATTCCGTGATCGGTTACTTCGAAACGAACGATTTGCCTTTCGTGCAAAGATTCCCGTAATATCAACCGGAGGAGAACCTCGTTGTTTTTGGAGAACTTGATCGCATTGCCGATCAGGTTCAACAGAACTTGACGAATTCGCCCTTCGTCGCTTCGAACGTGTTCCTCGATTGTTTCGGCAAAATCGCAGACAAGGGAGATATTGCGCGATTTCGCTTGGGCTTTGAGCAAGAGCAGAACGGATTCGATGAGCGACCGCAGGTTGAAATCCTCTTCCCGGATCGAAATTTGTCCCAATTCCGATTTCGAAAAATCGAGAATATTGTTAATGAGCAGCAATAAGGAAAAGCCGGATTCTTTTTGAAGGGTTGCGTACTCGTGCTGCTTGCTCGTGAGCGAGGTTTGAAGGAGCAGTTCCGCCGTTCCGATCACTCCGCTCAAAGGCGTTCTCAATTCGTGACTGATAATCATCAGGAACTCGCTTTTGGCCCGGTTCGAGGCTTCCGCCGTTTCCTTGGCCGAAGCGTTGCGGACGGCTTCCGCGATGCTTTGCCGCAAAGCCCGGGCCATCGAATTGAAATTTAAGGACAAATCGATCAATTCCCGGCCCGTTTGGGATTGGACTTCGATGTGATGATCGAAATCCCCGCCGGCGATCGCGTTCGTCGCAAGGGTCAGCCGCCGGATCGGACGGATGATCCGACCTTCCAGGTACCAGAAAAGACAAAGGCTCAAAAGCAAAAGCCCGAACATGAAAATCAGGATGTTGCTTTGAAATTGGGCGTTGGTCGTTTCGAAAACGGCACTGCTGGGAACGAGGCACAGCAATGTCCAATCGGTTTCGGGGAGCCGTATCCCTTCGGTCCAAAGTGTCTTTTGCGGCGATTTGCCCGATAAGATCAGCGACAGTTCCCGAATGTATTCCCCTTCATGGTTCGGGTTGTCCGGAAGACGGCTTTGCGCGATATCCGCTTCGGGCCTTTGGGCGATGATTTTCAGTTCCGATTTCAGTTTTTCCCAAACCGTTTCCTTATCGTCAGAAAAAACATCGTCGATTCGCTTCATAATCAGGGAGAAATTCGGATGAGAAATCACCGTTCCGTCTTTGTCCAAAAGCATGAAATACCCGTCGGCAAAGGCTTCGCGGGCCAAAAATTTCTCGATCCAATCGGTCGTCACGTCGCAGGTTACGACCCCGGAAAAGCGATTCTTTTGGAAAAAAGGTGCCGAATACGTGCACATCAGCACGTTGCCACCCCCTTCGTCGTAATACGGAGCCGACCAGAGCCCGGCTCCGAAGCGGGGGAGTTGCCGTTTTTCCGATTCGCCCTTCGAAAATTCCAAGGAAGTGGAATTGTCGTCGTCGGACCCGTATTTCTTTTTCGGCTCGTCGTACCAATCCCAACCCTTGAAATAATCGTAATCGTTTTCCGGATTGAACATGATATCCGAAACCGCCCCCCCGTGATTGATGTCGCGCCAGACATAAGGGCTGCAATACTTTTCCTTCGGATCGAAAGCGTAGGGTTCCCAGGCGACGGCCGTTCCATAAACCGTCGGATTATCGGCGAGCATTGCATATTGAAAAGAATGCATCTCCCCGACGCTTTCCGGTTTTTGAACCGTGATCGCGAGAGCGACCTGGGACGGAATCCTGGACATCATCGCGAGATGGTGGTTCAACGTTTTCGCCTGGGTTTTGACCTCGTTGAGCATCCGCGATCTCATCGTCCGGATCGCTTCGTTCCGGTTGGCGAAATAACCGTGTACGATAAGAATGCCGAACAACAGGATCACGGGAATTCCCACGACCAAGCCGAACACGGAACGTAAGGACCAGGTATTTTTAAAAAAACGGACCTTGGACACGCAAGTTACCCCAAAGAGCTTGTGTCAAATTTTTCGCGGGACTCCTCTCTCCGCGAATGAGCACGAACGACCCATTATATTGCCGTTTTT
The DNA here is from genome assembly GCA_031549145.1 of Thermoguttaceae bacterium. GTDB lineage: Bacteria > Planctomycetota > Planctomycetia > Pirellulales > Thermoguttaceae > JAVBSX01. Next base: position 8,314 of record JAVBQI010000241.1, read on the forward strand.
GAGTTTTACCAGATATTGGAACCGTAATTATTCCGGATCACGGTCCGCGATTCGCCAAAGAATCGCCAAAATTGAAATATGCAACGGAATCGCGTACGCGGAATGTCGATGCCGACCGTGTACTGCGCGTGCATAGCACGCGGCTCTTCGGTTCAAGCTTTTCTCGAAAGAGACAGAATTTCCGACCGTTACTAATCGTGTTTGCCTGAACGGGGCTTCTCCGGGCGAGGGCCGAGCAGGGCTTCGGCGTATTCCTCGACCTGTTCGGCGAGTTCGAAATACTGGTCGTACACCCAAAGGTCTTCGTATTCGCACTTCTCGGTGGTATAATCGCGGCAAATATTCGGCCGCGTTTCGTAAATGCCGCACAAATTGTCGGCCCCCAGGTGCTTACAGGGCGTATGAACGAGCAGGTACCAATCCCCGTTGTCGACGAAGACGCTCGCCTTTTCGTGCAGGAGAAACCAGCGCATGAAATCGAACTGCCGCCAGGAATCGGGCGTGTCGATCGGCAAGGCGAAATAACGGCAGCACTTCGCGGGACAGTAGGTGCAGAGAACCTCGCCCGGCTTGAGGTCCTTGCGTTTCGGAGGATGCGACGACATATCGAGCGTAATGAGTGGTGTATTTTTGCAGCGGGTCGCGGATCAACGGATCCTAACGATTTTCAACAGTATAGCGGAAAACCGGATTTCGTAAAGTTCGACGGGAAAATAACCTTGAACCGGTATGTTTGTGTCGTTTGACATTTAACCGGTACTCCGCGTTTTTCAATCTTTCTCCAAGCTTGAATTACAAAAAACGTTTTTTTTGCCGGGAAGGAAGTACCATGAATTGGCAATCGATCGAATCGATTTCGGACCCGAGAATCGCCTCTTACCGAAACCTGCGGGAGCGAACCTTGCGCGGAGAGAGCGTTTTTATCGCCGAAGGGGAACTGGTCGTTCGGCGACTGCTCGACAGTCCCTACGAAGTCGAATCGCTGTTGGTCGTCGAACGCTTTCTGCCGGAGATCGCGGATGCCGTCCCGCCGGACATCCCCGTGTATCTCGTCCGGGAAGCGGAGATCGGGGAAATCGTCGGTTTTTCGTTTTATCAGGGAATTCTCGCCTTGGGAAAACGGCCGCTGTTGCCGGGATTGGAACTTGTACGAGAATTTTCCGACCGGGAAAACCTCCGCCTTGTCGTTTTGCCGGATGTTACGAAACCGGAAAACCTCGGTTTGACCTTTCGTTCGTGCGCGGCCTTGGGGGCGACGGCAGTCGTTTTGGGGGAACGGTGTTGCGACCCGTTTTCGCGGCGAGCCCTTCGCGTTTCGATGGGCGGGGTATTGCAAGTGCCGATCATCGCGAGCCCGGATCTCGCTTCCGATTTGAAAAGACTGCGGGACGAGTTCGCGTTCGAGCTTTGGGGGACCGTCCTCGATCCGGCGGCGCAGCGGCTCCCCGAAATCAAGTCCGCTCCGCCGAGAATCGCCCTGTTGTTCGGCAACGAATATGAGGGGTTGACGGAACCGTGGGCCGCCCTTTGCCAACGCAAGGCGATCATTCCGATGTCGCCGGGAATCGATTCTCTGAACCTCGGCGTTTCCGTCGGCATTTTTTTGTACGAATTGCAACGTATTCGCTAAATCTCAGAAAAAATTTCGAATCGGGCAGCAGCCGGAAGCGTCAACGCCAGGTTTTCCAATGCGGAAGCGCGGGCCGAACCCGGCGCTGACGCTTCCGGCTGCTGTTTGCTGTGGTCCAACCGATTTGAGAATCTTGTTTTTGCTCGAAAACCAAGTACAATATAATATTGGATTGATATAAAAATACGAAAGGAGTCGTTGCCCCCTTCGGGCTACAACCGTCGAATTTCGGGAGAAAAACATGTCTCAAAAGTCATTCTGTCTACTCTTCGGCTGCTTGTTCGTCTGCGGGTCTGTTTTCGGGCAGGAGGAATACCGATACGGCAATGTCAATCCTGATACCGGTATCACGGCCAGTTTGATCCCCCGGGAATCGTATGGTCGTTTCGGTCCCCGTTCGATTCGCGGGCCGATGATCCGAAACTATTCCAATTCCCGGTTTTCCGACGGCGGCATGATGTATGATGAGCGTGGGCGTTGGATCGGTACCAAGGCGAATTACCCGACTTCCCGGTTCAAGGAATACTGGAAAGATCCGGAATTCCAGTATTACGGTTCCGAGGAGTATTACGCCGATCAGCGCAAACGAAGCCTCGCCGCCGGCGAGGCGAACGCCGGTTTTTACGACCGGCTCAATCCCCAGCAACAGCCTCTCAACGCGAACAATCGCGGTACTTATCGGCCCGAGCCGATCCCGCAGCCGCCGAACCTGGTCGCTCAAATCATTCAATCCCGGGAACAAGAAGCTCAAGAGCCGACTCCTCAAAGCGAATTGCAACCGCAACGGGAGGAATTGCAACGGGCAGGCTCCGCCGGGCCGCCCGAGGGCGGACAGCGCTCTCAGCGACGTTCCAGCCAATGGTTTCGCGATCCGCGAAACGCGAGCCCCTCGCAAGGGCAACCGGCCGGCCGGCCCCGTTCGGTCGTTCCTGACAACACCGTCCGAACAACGAACGGCGTCCGTTCGGTCGGTTCCGCGGCGTTCGACCCAAACAGCATCTCACAGACATTGGCCGAATACCCGCTGGGCGCCTCGCAACCGATCCCGCCGGTGTACCAACCTCCGACGCAGGAACAGATTGCCGCCGCAAAGCAAAGGGCGATGCAAAATTTCGAGGCCAATTTGGAGGAAATGATTTTGCGCAGCCCCGAAGTGCATTTGCTTGCCCCTGTCGAGGTCAAATTCGAAAACGGAACCGCGACCCTTCGCGGAATGGTCTCGAACGAGGAAAGTAAGATCAAGGCGGGGCAAATCCTTCTGACCGTTCCGGAAGTCCAACAGGTCAAAAATTTGATCTCCGTCGCCCCGTAGGCGGGAGCCGGATTGTGACAATACCAGCCCCAAGCGTAAGCGCGGGGGGAGATACTGAAACCGGTTGAAAATTCCCGTCTTCAATATGGTAGCGGCCCAACGAGGCCGCGGTTTGACAGAGGGCGAAGCCTACCGCCCATACCGGCTACGGTATACTGAGTTCCAGAAAAAATTTGACCCTTTATTTTGGAATGGAACCGTCACCCCCGCGCAGGCGGGGGTCCAGAGGGAAACCGTAATCTCTGGATCCCCGCCTGCGCGGGGATGACGGTGAGTCAGATCAAAAATTTTTGCGCAGCACATTACTGATCCGCATGTAAAAACCGAATGCAGTAAACAGCAGCCCGAAGCGTCAGCGCCGGGTTGGCCTCGCGTTTCCGTATTGGATAACCGGGCGCTTACGCTTCCGGCTGCTGCCCGATTCGAGATTGTTTGTGAGGATCATTCAAAAAACCGAAAAAGAAAGGAAAACACCATGATCTTACGCGAACTGGGCCGGTCGGGCATTCAAACTTCGGTTCTCGGATTCGGCGCTTGGGCGATCGGCGGTTGGCTCTGGGGCGGAGCGGAGGAAAATGATTCGATCCGGGCGATACACGCCGCCTTGCATCACGGTATCAACCTGGTCGATACCGCCCCGATGTACGGTTACGGCCGCTCCGAAGAGGTCGTCGGCAAGGCGATCAAGGGCCGACGGGACCAGGTCGTGCTCGCGACGAAATGCGGGCTGCGACCTTCCGAAACCGATTGGCCCACCGGGCAGGGCGTCTTGCATTTTTACGGAACGGACAAGGGGATCGCCCAGGACGGGAAAGGGATTCGCGTTTACAAATATCTTCGCGCGGAATCGGTCCGCTGGGAGACGGAACAAAGTCTGAAACGGCTCGGAACCGACCATATCGATTTGATGCAGACGCATTGGCAGGACGAGACGACCCCGATCGCCGAAACGATGAGTACGCTTTTGGAACTGAAAAACGATGGAAAAATTCGGGCGATCGGCGTTTCCAATGTTACGAAATCGCAGTTGGCCGAATACCTGGCCGTCGGGCAGGTCGATGTCGTCCAACAGCGTTACAGCCTCTTGGATCGGGAGATCGAACGGGACGGCATCCTCGAATTATGTAAAAAAAACGGCGTCAGCCTCTTGGCGTATTCGCCGATGCGCAACGGCTTGCTGACCGGTCGGATCGACCCAAACCGAAAATTCGGCGAAGGGGATTTGCGAAACGGCGATCCGAAGTTTACTCCGGACAACATTCGAAAAGTGAACGCCGCGTTGTCGGAATTGACGCCGATTGCCCGAAAGTATGACCTGACCCCCGGCCAGTTGATTATCGCCTGGACCTTCGCCAAATACGAAAAGATGCACGTCCTGTGCGGGGCTCGGAACGCGGCCCAGGTCGAGGAAAACGTCGTCCCAGGCGACATCGTGCTCACCGAAGAGGAAATCGCGACCATCGAACACCTTGCGACGAAAATGTAACATTTAGCCGGTACTCCGCGTAAAACCATGAAATCGTTCCCTCTTTCCGTTGCGTTATTTTTCCTGCCGTTGCTGTCGCTTTTCGCGCAGGAAGCGGCGACCGTTGTGGAACCGTTTCGGCTTGAAACGAATGCCGAAAACGGCCCGAAGTTTCGGGAAATGCAGTACCGGACCGAAATCTGGTACGATTCCCCGTTTTGGCAAGCGGAGACCTCTTGGTGCCGGGTCGGGAAAAATTGGCAACATTCCGGAGAAACGGGCGATTCGGTTCGGACGTTTCTCGTCCCGACCGACGGCGAGGTCAAAATCACCGGCATCGTCAAAAAATGGCACCTCGACGGAGATGGCATCGTCGCTTCGATTTTGCATAACGAAAAGGAAGTTTGGCGCAAGGAACTCGACGGCAAGGATTCGATCGGCACCGATCCGAATCTTTTTCTGGACGTCCGGAAGGGAGACCGCATTCGGTTCGCCGTCAATCGTCGCGGCGACATCGTCTGCGATACGACCGCCTGGGACCCGGTGATCGCTTACCCCGCGTCCGGTGAGCGGTTTGTCGCCTCGGAAGGGTTTTCCGAAAAGCAAGCTGCGGGCAACTGGTGTTACGAAACGACCTCTCCCTCGGAAGCCACGCCCCGACCGACCGTTGTCGCAACGATGAGCGAAGCCGATTATCGCGGCATCGCCGAGGGGTTGCCGAACGTTCCCGATTTCGAGATGATGCCGCTGGTGCTCTCCGAATGGGTCCAGGACGACCATGATTTGGACGACCTTCCCGGGACGATCCGCGAACATCTCGATCGGATCGTCCGGCTACTCGAATCCCGGGACCATGCGGTGAACGAATTGGAAATCGCTCGGGAATTGCTCAAGGAATTCGAAACTCCAGCCCGCTCCGCCGCGAAAGAAAAAACGTTGTACCTGCGAACCCGGCTGCTGAAACGCTCGATTCTTTTCGGCGATTCCCGGACCCGATTCGGCGAGCTGCTGTTCGTCAAATCCCGGCCGACGGCTTACAGTCATTTGGTCGGCCAATACTTCGGTTGGAACCAGCGGCCCGGCGGCGGGCTCTACGTTTTGGAGCGTCCGGGCTATTCGCTGAAGCATCGCGATCTGCTCCGAGGAGCGCTTCCGCCCGGACACGTTCTCGAACCGCGACTTTCGTATGCGGCCGATCGGGTCGCCTTTTCCCATGTCGTCGTGCCGGAAAGCCGCATCCCTTGGGAAACCTTGCCGGTCAACGAACAAGGCGGCTTGGACCATTATTATCACCTTTACGAAATGAGCCTCGACGGGAGCGGTTTGCGTCGTTTGACGAACGACCGGTACGACGACATGATGCCCGAGTATCTTCCGGACGGCGGGTTGGCGTTCGTTTCGACTCGCCGGAAAGCGTATTCCCGCTGCTTCGGGCCGCAGTTCGGCAAACGTTGGCATTCGTACACGCTCTTCCGGACGGATGCCGACGAACAGGGCCGTCCCGACGCGGACCGGTTGACGCAGCTCTCGTTCAACGACGTCAGCGAATGGTTTCCGGCGATGAGCCCCTCAGGGACGTTGCTGTTCGCACGCTGGGATTATATCGACCGGGACGCTGTCACACACCAGAATCTTTGGGCGATCCGGCCGGACGGGACCAATCCGGTCGCCGTTTGGGGGAACGCCGTTTCGAAACCGCACTGCACGTTTCAGGCCAAACCGATTCCCGATTCCAACAAAATCGTCTTTATCGCTTCGGCGCACCATTCGATTACGGCCGGTCCGGTTTGCGTGCTCGACCCGACCGTCGGGGCCAACTCGCTTGATGCGATCCGCCGAATCACCCCGGGACCATTTCCCGAAGCGGAAAGTTGGGACATTTCCGAGTATTACAATTCCCCTTGGCCGCTCGGGGAAAACCTGTTTCTCGCCGCTTACAGCCGCGATCGGTTGATTTTTGAACCGACCCCGAATAAGGACGACGCGCTCGGGTTGTATCTAATCGACGATCAGGGGAACCGGGAGGTGATTTTCCGTGACCCGGAGATCGGCTCGACCTGCCCGCTGCCGATCGTTGCCCGGCCCGTTCCGTTACCGATTTCTTCGTCGCACGACATCGCTCTCGCTGCCGAAGGGCTGGGGGAAATGAGCATCGCCGATGTTTCCGAAGGGCTGGGACCGGTCCCCCCCGGTTCGCTCAAGCAGTTACGGATCGTCCAGATTTTTCCGAAAACGACGGTTGTCGCCAACGAGCCCCGGATCGGCGTCGCGGGGGAGGAAAACACGCGGGCCGTTCTCGGCATCGTCCCGATCGAAGAAGACGGCTCGGCCCGATTCCTGGTTCCGGCCGGAAAGCCGATCCTGTTTCAGGTGCTCGACGAAAACGGGTTCGCGTATCAAACCATGCGTTCGACGACCTCGGTGATGCCGGGCGAACAGGTCTCCTGCATCGGGTGTCACGAAGAGCGATCGGCGACGGCCGGCCGCCCGAAGTCGCTCCCGATCGCGTTTTCCAAACCTCCGTCGCGGCTGATTCCAACCCCCGAATCAGATCGCCCGTTCGGATTCGTCGAAACGATCCAACCGATTTTGGACGCCAAATGTCTCTGCTGTCACAACAGCGAAAAAACCGAAGGAGGTTACGACCTCTCGCGCCGTCTCGACGAAAACGGCTTCACGGCGTCGTATCGTGCGCTTTGCGACAGCCCGGAACTGGTCCCCCGGTTCGCCGAACGCAACCAGATTCAACAGACGGCACCGGGCGGTGCGATCGGCGCGAGGGGAAGCCGGTTGATCCGCCTCCTGCAAGAGGGACACGAAGGTGTCGAACTAACCTCGGAAGAATTTCGTCTTCTGGGGACCTGGCTCGATTTGAATGCCGTGTTTTACGGGGCTTACGATCCGGCCTTGATCTCGCACCAACAAAAAGGGGAGCCGATCCCGATGCCGGAACGACAATGAGGACTCGGAACGAGAATCGTCAAAAAAGTTATGCACAACAGAGCCGCGGGGGGGGGGACGCGGCAGCCGCGAGAAGAGTGGGGACACAACCCCCCGCGCGAGGGATAGGTTTATAAAGAGAAAAACAAAAATAAAAA
>JAVBQI010000074.1:0-5045 GCA_031549145.1 Thermoguttaceae bacterium
GCCTTGGAGTCGGTGGTGGCGGCGAGGAACCCGGCGCACACCGTGGTCAACAACAGCACGAACAGGACATTCGCCCGGCGACGCTTCACCTCGCCGCTCACGGCGGCACCCGGGCGAGCGATGCCCTGGGACGCCGACGCGTCGCCGTGGGATCGTTGACGCAGCGTCGCCTCGTGCATGCGGGCGTCGGCGCGGCTCGGAAAAACGACGAAACGGCCGTCGTCGTCTTACCCGACGTCGCCGAGTTCGAGGACCTGGCCGTATCGGTGCAGCACTTGGGCCCGCAGCTTGAAATGCTCCGGCTGGGCGAGACCGGGATTGCTTCGCAGCAGTTCGGTGGCCGCGTTTTTCGCTTCGAGCAGCACCTCGCGGTCCCGGTTCAAATCGGCGATCCGGAACGGCGGCAAACCGTGTTGAGCCGTTCCGAACAGCTCGCCCGGCCCACGAATCTCGAAATCGATCTCCGCCAACCGAAAACCGTCGCTCGTCTCCGCGAACGCTTCGAGCCTTTTGCGGGTTTCCTCGTTCTCCAGTTTCGCGAACACGACGCAATACCCGGGCCGCTTGCCGCGACCAACCCGGCCGCGCAGCTGGTGCAGCTGGGCGAGGCCGAACCGTTCGCCGCTCTCGATCGTGAGGACCGTCGCGTTCGGGATGTCGACGCCGACTTCGATCACCGTCGTCGAAACGAGCACTTGAATTTCCCCGCTCCGGAAATCGAGCATGATCCGCTCTTTTTCCTCGTTCGACATTCGACCGTGCAAACAGCCGAGCCGGAAATCCGAGAGCGGCCCGGTCCGGAGCGATTCGTACACCGACTGCAAATCGCGGGCGTCGAAATTATTGGACTCTTCGATCAGCGGAACGACGACGAAACCCTGCTCTCCTTTGCGGAGCTTTTCGCGGACGAACTCCCACCAGACCTCGCGGTTCTCTTCGTTCGCGATCCGCGTCCGGATTTTTTGTCGGCCCGGAGGAAACTCGTCGAGCGTCGAAACGTCCAAATCGCCGAACAGCGACATCGTTACGCTCCGGGGAATCGGCGTCGCCGTCATAATCAAATAGTGTGGATCGAACCCGGTTCCCGTCTTGAGATGCGCCCGTTGCCGGACACCGAATTTGTGCTGCTCGTCAATCACGACCAGCCCGAGTTTGTGAAACGGGATGTCGTTGCAAATGAGCGCTTGCGTTCCGATCACAATCTGCGCGGCCCCGGTCATAATCTCCTGTAAAGCCCCCGCTCGCTCTTTCGGATTCTGTCCGCCGAAAATCGGGGCGATTCTGGTCCGGCTCCCTTCGAGCATCCGCTCCAAATTTCGGAGATGCTGTTTCGCGAGCACTTCGGTCGGGGCCATAAAAACGGCCTGGTGCTCCCGGGCGACGGCCAACAGCATCGCGTAAACGGCGACGATCGTCTTGCCGCTCCCGACATCCCCTTGCAGCAGCCGGTTCATCGGCACGGGCTGCTGCATATCGTCGGTGATTTCGCGAATCACCCGCTTCTGGGCCTCGGTCAGTTCGTAGGGAAACACCTGCCGGATCCGTGTGTCGATTCGCGGGTCGATCGCGAGCGGGGCCGCCCGCATCCGGGTTTGGTGCTGCAATCGCCGGATCGCGAGGGCGAGTTGTAAAAGAAACAGTTCTTGAAAAATGAACCGACGTCGGGCGAGTTGAACCGCGTCCTGGTCCGGCGGAAAATGAATCGCCCGAACCGCCTCGGCGATCGGCAAAAGTCGGTTTTGTTCCCGAAACGATTCGGGGAGCACCTCTTCCAAATGCGAGGGCAATTCGACGAGCGCTTCGCGAATGATCCGTCGCAAATGGTGTTGCCCGAGCCCTTCGGTCAGCGGATACAGCGGCAGGATCGGCTCGATGTCGCTTTCGGCGTCCTCGGAATCGCTCAAGAACGTGATTTTCGGGTGCATCATGATCCAATACGGCGGATCGTATTTCGGCTTGCCGGAGAGCAGGACCCGGCGACCTTGGGCGAAACCGCGTTGGACGAACGGCATATTGAACCAGACGGCTTGCACGAAGCCCCCTTCGGCCTCGACATACAGCGTCGTGATCGGTCCGCGCCGGGAATCTTTCGTTTTCCATTCTTCGATTTTCCCGGTGATGCTTTGCAGTTTGCCTTCTTCGAGCTGGTCGAGTGAGCGGACGTCGGAAATATCCTGGTAATCGCGGGGAAAATTGAAGAGCAGATCGGCCGCGCGAAAGAGCCCGAGCCGTTGCAGCAGTTCCGCCCGTTGGGGACCGACCCCTTTGAGATACTGGACCGGCTGCTTGAGCGGATCGACCGGAACCTGATCGGACGGCGGGGACATGGGAAAGATAGAAGTGGAGACAAATCGTTGAAAAAACCGACCGCAACTATACCCAATTCGGCACTCTCGAACAAGGCTTTCGTCGGCGGAAATTTTTGAGCGGCTAGGATTTCAGGGAAAACGTTTCTATAATTGGGCTTAGTTGTATCGAATCCGGCCCTATCGAGCCGGGACCGTAAGGTCCAGGTTAGCATCCGTCTTCAATGCCCGTCGTCCCAATGCCCAACACCATTGAAGACGGACACTAACCGGCAGCTGACGCGGCCGGCTCGATGAGATAAAATTTCCGCCCCACCAACCATGTCCCGTCCCTTGCGAGTCTGCTTTATGATCGACGCCCTTTCGGCGCGGGCGGGGACGGAATGTCAACTCCTACTCCTGCTCAAGCATCTCGACCGCGAGCGGATCGCCCCTTACCTCGTTCTGACCAAGGAAACGGAAACGAGCGCCGGATCGCTGGTCCCCGAACACTGCCCGGTCCTGTTCCTCGGCTTGAAAAAACTTTGCTCTTTCGACGCTTGCCGCAAAGCGTTGCAATTCCGACGGTTTCTCAAGCGAGAACGGATCGACCTGATTCAAACTTATTTTCCCGACAGCACGTTTTTCGGGGCGGTCGTCGGCAAGCTGAGCGGCGTCCCAACCGTTTTCGGTTCGCGGCGCAACATCGGACATTGGATGCGGCCCCGGGACGCCCGGGTCGCGAAATTTCTCAATCGGTTCCTGATCGATAAAATCCTCGCCAACGCCGAGGCCTGCCGCCGGGCCGTGATCGAACAGGAAAACGCGAAGCCGGAAAACGTGGTCGTGATCCCCAACGGGATCGAAACCGAACGTTTTCAAAACGTGTCGACCTGGTCGCCCGAGCGCGCCAACTCGCCTCGCCGGATCGGCGCGGTCGGCAACCTTAAGCCGGTCAAAGGAACCGACGTGCTGATTGATGCCGCGAAAATCGTCCTCGAAATGCATCCCGAGACGCGGTTCGAAATCGCCGGGACCGGCGACTTCGAGGCGTACAACCAACAAATCGCGGACCGGGGGATCGCGGACCGTTTTCAACTGCTCGGCCCGCTCGAAGCGATTCCGGAATTTCTCGCGAGCCTGGACGTTGCCGTTTTGCCCTCACGAGCTGAGGGCCTCTCAAACGGCTTGCTCGAATATATGGCCGCCGGCCGCCCTTGTGTCGCGACCGAGGTCGGCGGCAACGGCGAGTTGATCCGGCACGAACAGAACGGCCTGCTCGTTCCGCCCGAAAATCCCGCGGCCCTCGCCGCCGCGATCCGCGAACTGTTGGACGATCCCGAAAAAGCCGGCCGCTTGGCGGCGACAGCTCGGGCCGACGTTCAAGAAAAATACGATGCCGACCGCATCGCCGAACGGTTTAGTAGTTTTGTAGAGGACAGAGGATAGAGGATAGAAACCAATAGGTCTGTCTCTTTCTCTTCTTCCCTCTATCCTCTATCATCTATCCTCTACCCCTATGCTCAACGCCGTCCGAAACGATTACCGGGTCCTTGATGCCGACGACTTTGCCGTCCCGGGCGATATCCGGCTCATTTCGCACGAACGAATGACCAAGGTCGACGACCTGACCGTCGAATACATCGAACCGGGGCGGCTCGCGAACCTGTTTCGCTGGTGTTCGCCGCTGTTCAACCTGTTGTACGCGGCCCGGCTGTTTTTCGCCGCCGATCCAAAAACGGTGATTCTCGTCAACGGCGGGTCCGATCATTTTTGGCTGTTGCCCGGCTATCTCAATCGGCTGCCGTTCGTCCGGCGCCGGACGCTCCTGCTTTGGGACGTGTTCGTCGAATACAAACTGGGGAAGGAAAAACGGCTCAAATTCTTTCCGCTCATCAAAATCAAAACCTCTTGGAAGGAGTCGATCGCCCGAGGCGCGTTGCTCGGCTACGATTTGGCAGTCCAATGGTCCAAAAAGCAGGTCGGCACGCACGCGAAATATTTTCGCCTGTCGGAAGAAAAATTTATTTTTCTGCCGTTCAAGGCGAACCATTCCAAGAACCCGCCGTTCGAGATTCCGATCGGAAATTTCATCTTTTCTGGTGGGAACGGCAAGCGGGATTACAAATGCCTCATCGACGCGGTTCGCGGGACGAACATTCCCGTAATCATCAGCGCGACCGATCCGCGGGTCCGCAAAACGATCGACCCGTTGTCGCATGTGATCGTGCTCGGTGCTCCGGAACCGGCGTTCGGGCAATTGCAGGCGGCGAGCCGTTTCGTCGTCGTTCCGATGATCTATTCCGGCCTGAAAGGGGGCGGGGAAGCGAACTTCTGCAACGGAATGTGGCACCGCAAGCCGGTGATCGGCGTTTGCAGCATCGCGGCGGAAGATTACATTCTCGACAGCGAAACCGGCTACGTCGTCCCCTCCGGCGATTCGAAATTGCTCCGCGAGCGAATCCTCGAACTCTGGAACGACCCGAAAAAATGCGAGACGATGGGCGAAAAAGGATACGAACACGTCCTGCGCTATTTTACCCACGAAAAATTTATCCGACGGCTCCTGCGATTGGCGTTACTCTTAGGGGCCAAGTCTCAGCGACTGGTAGGACAGTGAAGTCTCAGCGACTGGTAGGACAGCGGGTTAAAATAGCGGTTTTGTAAGCGAGCTTTTTCCTTGATGAATATGAATAAAAACCCAAAACAACCGACTTTCGCCCGAGGATCGCCGTCGCATGATCCAAGCGGTTCGAGGCG
>JAVBQI010000051.1:0-65939 GCA_031549145.1 Thermoguttaceae bacterium
CCCTTCGCTCAAATTGAGCGTCTGCATCGCTTCATGCAAATGGGCCATTTCCTTCTCGGTGATGTTTTTCGGAGAAACCCGGGGCCTGAGCTTCGCGTTTTTGATGATCTTGTCGGCTCCGTCCCCGCCGATGCCGTCGAAATGCGACATCAGGAACAGCCGCAAGGTCCGGGCGTCGCTTTCGCCAAGCATTTCGGCGAGGCCGTCTTTCGAAATCCGGTGCATCGTCGGCCCGCCACCGTAGGCGAGACCGACCTCGATTTGGAATGGATTCCCCCGGTACACCGCCGGGGGCCGGGTCGCCGCCGCGAAAAATTCCCCCGGCACGACCTTGTGCAAGCCCCTCAAAATGTGATCCTCCCCGATCGGCGAGATGCAATCGGTCGAGGGGGCCGGAATTTTCGTGTCCTGGATCACATGATAAATCTTCTCGGCCTCGGGCCGGGCGATCTTGTCCAACGTCGAACGAACGCTAATCCCGGCCGCTTCGCAAATCTGTTTCGCGATCGAAGGGCTCACCTTCGAGAACGATTCGGTCAAGAACTTGACGATACTCGATTCGTGGGATTCGTGTATCATGTGGGCGAGCCGGCCCAGCTCAACGCCGTAAGGGTGCGGCTTGATCTCGACAGGCTCCCGGGGCAGTTCGGAAACGACCGCCAAATAATCCTTTTGCTCCCCTTCCGGGTCGAGATAATGAATCGTAACGTGCGGGTTGGAAATCGCCGTCTGCTCCAAATATTCGTCGACGCTCCCACGACCCCGGGTGTATTTCGCCTCCATTTCAATGGTAACCCGGGTCCCGTGGTTGACCTCGACCCATTCGATTCCCTGGGCGATGATCATTTTCCGCCCTTCGTCGTTCGGCGGAATGTCGACCCCTTCGCCGTCGCCGTTGAGAATGTCCGGCCGGTTCAATTTCGTGTCGATCCGGATCAGGTAATAATGAGCCGGTCGTCGCGGGGAGATTTTCGACATCACCTTGAGCGGCTTCCCGGTCGTCAGATGCCCGTACATCCCGGCCGCCGAAATGCCGATCCCCTGCTGCCCACGACTCATCCGCATTCTGTGAAACTTCGAACCGTAGAGCAGCTTGCCGAAAATCAGCGGAATCTGCTTTTTGACGATGCCGGGCCCGTTGTCCTGGACGGCGACCTTGTACCGGTTTTTGCCGGTTTCTTCGACATGCACCCAAATTTCCGGCAAGATTCCGGCCTCTTCGCAAGCGTCGAGCGAGTTGTCGACCGCTTCCTTGACGGAGGTGAGCAGCGCTTTTCGTGGGTTGTCGAACCCGAGCAGGTGCCGGTTCTTGGCGAAAAATTCGCTCACCGAAATCTCTTTTTGGCCTTTGGCCATATTTTCGGCGGTCGAGCGGCGTTTCGGAGAGGCGGACGTTTCGGAATCGGCGGTCGGATCGTATTCGGACATAGATTGCAATTTTTGAGGAGAACGAGCGAATCGCGGATCTGCTCAAAGAAAGCAGAGCAGATCGCGACCCGGCAAGAAAATACCCCGCAATTATTACGGAAATCTCCCATTTTGAAAAGACCGGTCGAAAAGGCGGCAAAAAAGTATAACATTGAAGCACCATTTCGAACAGAAGCCGGAAAGGAGCCGTACTCGGCGCATGGGCGGTTTGTTGACGATCCGCTACTGGGAATGGTCCGTCAATGCGCTGCGCTTCTTTCCGGCTTTTGTTTTTGTGACGGATCGCTCCGCCGTTTTTTTCTCTTTACACGATATCCCGAAAAGGGTAAAATGTGGGTTTGTTTTTCACATCCCCCCAGTTTTGCCCAACCCTACTTTTTTAACACAGGGAAGTCCCACCATGCCGAAAAAAGCCGCCGCCAAACCGCAAGCTCCTGCCGCCAAGACGGCGAAAGACGCAAAGTCGAACAAAATCGATACGCTGTACAACAAGAATCCGGAACTGAAAAACGCCGTCTCCCAGATCGAAAAGCAGTTTGGCGAAGGGGCGATCATGTCCCTCGGTATGGACCGGGCGCCGGGCTTGAGCGGCATTTCGACCGGCAGCCTTTCGCTCGACCTTGCGCTCGGCGGATTCGGCATTCCGAAAGGGCGGATCATCGAAATTTTCGGCCCGGAATCGAGCGGCAAAACGACCTTAACGCTGCATATCGTCGCCAGCGCCCAAAAGGCGGGCGGCATCGCGGCGTTTATCGACGCGGAACACGCCCTTGACCCGAGCTGGGCCAAGAAACTCGGCGTCGACCTCGAAAGTCTGCTGGTCTCCCAGCCGAGCAGCGGGGAAGAGGCGATGCGGATCGCCGAAATGCTGGTCAAATCGAACGCCGTCGACGTGATCGTCGTCGATTCGGTCGCCGCCCTGGTCCCCGAAAAGGAACTGCAAGGGGAAATCGGCGATTCGCACGTCGGTTTGCAGGCCCGGCTGATGAGTCAAGCACTGCGAAAACTGACGGGGGTAATCGCCCGCAGCAAGACCTCGGTCATTTTCATCAACCAGATTCGCGAAAAAATCGGCGTGATGTTCGGCTCGCCCGAAACGACCCCGGGCGGCCGGGCTCTCAAATTTTACTGCTCGTGCCGGATCGATGTCCGCCGGATCGGCCAGATCAAGGAGGGGGAAGATGTGATCGGCCAACGGGTCAAGGCGAAGGTCGTCAAGAACAAAGTCGCCCCGCCGTTTCGGGCGGCCGAATTCGACATGATGCACACGAACGGCATTTCGCTCGAAGGGGACATTCTGGACCTCGCGATCGCGAAAAAGCTGGTGATCAAATCGGGCGCCTGGTTTCGGTACGGCGATCAGCCGCTCGGGCAAGGTCGGGAAAAGGCCCGGCAGCATTTCAAGGACAACCCGGAGTTTATGGAAAACATCCGGTCGCAAATCATGGCCTCCGTCCAGGAAGACGGCGGCGCCGGCCTCTTCGGAGCAACGGGAGAAGAGTTTTAGTTACTGAGTTCCAGATTAAAAATGATCTGACATTCCGTCATCCCCGCGCAGGCGGGGATCCAGAGATTACGGTTTCCCTTTGGACCCCCGCCTGCGCGGGGGTGACGAAGGTCATTGCATTAACTCCGCGACAGACTGCAGGGGAACGGTTGGAAACAAAACCCTACAGCCTACAGCCTACAGCCTACGCTTTGCCTGATTACGTTTATAATGCCCGCAACCTCTCCGGAGGGAATGTCGCCGGAAAGCTTTCGGCCAATTCCCGTCGGGAAGCGCTCGACCTGCTCGCAAGGCAGTCGCTCTTCCCGATCTCGATTGAGGATGCGCACAAAGGGCAGATCGAGCTGAAATTCTTCAAAAAGAGAATTCCGGAATCGTTGATCGCCTCGACGTTGGCCCAGTTGGCCGATTTGCTCGAAAACGGCGTCCCGGTGCTGACCGCGTTCCAGGTTCTGACAAAGCAAACGACGCATTCGACGCTGAAAGAGGTGTTGACCGATCTGCACGATCAGGTTTCCGACGGGGAATCGATCGACAACGCGTTTGCCTCGCACCCGCGGGTGTTCAACGATCTGACGATCAGCATCATTCGGGCGGGGACGGAAGGGGCGTTTCTCGAAGACGCTCTCAAGCGGGTCGCGAAATTTCTCGAAGCCCAGGCGGAGATGCGGGGCAAAATCGTCGGGGCGATGATTTACCCGACCATTTTGGCGATTGTCGGGGTCGTGTTGGTAACGGTGCTGGTCGTCTTTTTCGTGCCGATGTTTACACCAATGTTTAAAATGGTGGTTGCTCAAGGCGGCACGCTCCCGGCCGCGACCGATTTCCTCCTCTGGGCTCGCGAGTTCATTCTCAACTACTATCTGTACATCGGCGGCGGCTTGGCATTCGTTCTTTTCTGGATTCGCGCCCAAGCCTCGACCCGTTGGGGGCGACGGTTTATGGACCGTTGGAAACTGAAGCTACCGATCATGGGAAAACTCCTGCTCGAATCCGCCGTTTCCCGGTTTTGCCGCGTTTTCGGCACACTGTTGGAAAACGGCGTCCCGATCTTGCGGGCGCTCGAAATTTCAAGCACCTCGACGGGGAATACGATCCTCTCGGAAGCGATCGTGAAATCGGCGGAAAACGTTTCCTCGGGCGAGTCGCTTTCCAAACCGCTTTCGGATACGGGTATCTTTCCGCCCCAGGTGATGGCGATGCTCACGATCGCCGAGGAATCGAACACGCTGGAAACGGTCTTGATCGGTGCGGCGGATTCGATCGAGCGGAGTATTTCCCGCCGACTGGACACGATGGTCCGGTTGATCGAACCGCTGATGCTCCTGGGGATGGGCGGGGCCGTCCTTTTTATCATTCTCGCCCTGCTCTTGCCGGTCTTTCAAATGGGTGGAAATTTGCAAATCTAGAGCCGATTGTAAAATTTTCCGTTTTCCTATAAAATATACTTTTGTAAGAATATATTTCTTCGTTCGACAAAAAACACGTTTTTTCGATTTCTGCAGCCATTTTTTGAAAAGACGAAATAACGGATCGTAAAATATTTTTAAAAGGACCTCTCTTATGCAAATGATAAGCAATCTTCGAAGCCGGAAAAAAGGTTTTACTTTGATCGAGCTTCTCGTGGTGATGGCGATTTTGATCATTCTTCTCGCCTTTCTTGTTCCTCTGGTCATGAACCAATGGACGCGCATCCGAATCCGTAATACGGAATTGACGCTGAAAAGCAGCGTTTTGCGTGCTTTGGAAGATTACAAGGAGGATCACGGCAACTACCCGACGACGGAAGCGGCGGACCCGAACGATTTTCTGCCGCGCGTCCTGATCGGCGACACCAGCCGGATCCAACAACAGCAGCAACCTGGCGGGATGGGAGCCCCGGGCGGCTTGACCAACGGCGGAATGCCCACCCAGCCGGGGGGACTGACCCCTCCAATGCCGGGACAGGACATGATGATGCAACAACCGGGCGGACTGAATCCTCCAATGCCGGGACAGGACACGATGATGCAGCAACCGGGAGGACTGAACCCCGCCGTTCCCGGGCCGACCGCAGCCGTCGGCACGCCGATGCCGGGTATGGACGGCGGCTTGGGGATGCCGAATCCGGGGATGCAGAATCCGGGCGGAATGTCTGGAATGCCCGATCAGACGGGCGGGTTTGGACCGACCGGAACTCCGGGTGTCAGCACGACTCCGGGCGGCATGAGCGGCGTTTCGACGACGCACGGGGCCCGTTTGACCAACAATTATTTCGGCGAGAACGCGTCCCTTCCGGAAGACGCCTGGAACCGCCCTTTCAAATACGAATATCCGACGTATAAAACCCCGAGCGGCAAGCCGGCTGTCTGGTCGGCCGGTCCCGACGGCATTTACGGCAATGACGATGATATCATCAGCTGGGCGGACGAAATGGACGCGATGAAAAAAGACCCCGCTCTTCAACAGCGTTTTGAACAAAAACGGATGCAAGAGCAGCAAAGGCAGCAACAGCTGCAAATGCAACAGATGCAGCAACAAACGACGGGCATGGGCGGGATGCCGGGAATTCCGGGACAACCGCCGATGCCGGGTCAAGAGGGTGGTTTGATGCAACCGCAGCAGATGATTCCGGGGCAAACCCCGCCGATGCCGGTAGGACCGGGAATGGACCAGGGCTTCCCCACTCCGCAACCGACGCCGGGACCGATGCCGACGACGACGCCGATGCAGCCGACACCGGGTCCGATGCCGACGACAACGCCGCAACCGAACCCGATGCCGGTGCCGCCGCAACAGCCGACGGCACCGCCGGTGTAGTTGAGAGTTGAGTCTCCGTTACGAGCCGCGACCTTAAAAAGAGCCGCGACCTGCGGTCGCGAAGGGAAGACGAGGCCCCGCGTTTGAAGAACGGGGCGCGTAAAATTGATTATTCCTTTCGCGACCGTAGGTCGCGGCTCCGTTTTGTGTTGCGGTTTTTGGCCGCGGCTCTTTTTTTACATTCATTTTTGTCGATGTCGAATATCGCTTTGATGCTTACGGAAAGGGCGGGGCGGCGGCCCGAGGCGGTCGCGATCGCCGAGCCGCTCCCGAAACGCTCGTCCGGCGAAAAACGATCCTACAAAACGATCACCTTTCGCGAACTGGACGCCGAGAGCGACCGGATCGCCGCCGCCCTGATCGGCTCCGGCGTGCGGCCCGGGATGCGAATCGTCCTCATGGTCCGGCAGGGGATCGACTTTATTTCCCTTGTCTTCGGCCTCTTCAAATCGGGGGCGACGCTTGTCCTGATCGATCCCGGCATGGGCCTGAAGCCGATGATCCGTTGTCTCGCCGAGGTCGAGCTCGACGGGTTCGCCGCCCTCTCGCCGGTGCAAGCCGTTCGCGTTCTGCTCGGCCGCCGATTCCCGAAAGCGAAGCACAATCTGACCGTCGGCCGACGTTGGTTTTGGGGCGGGCTCTCGCTCGCGGAGATTCGCAAGCAGCCCGATCCCGGTTCGATTACCGTCGAGCGGGCTTGGGACGATCCGGCCGCGATCATCTTTACCAGCGGGAGCACCGGCGCCGCGAAAGGAGTGCTCTTTACACACGGAATTTTCCGGACGCAGGCGACGGAAATTCAACGTCAGCTCGACATTCAAGAAGGCGAAGTCGATTTGGCCGGGTTCCCGTTTTTCGGTCTTTTCAACGCGGCAATGGGAGTAACGGCCGTGATCCCGGATATGGACTCAAGCCGTCCGGGCTGGGTCGATCCGCGCAACATTCTCGAAGCCGCCCGCGATTGGAAAATCGACCAGTCGTTCGGCTCCCCCGCCCTTTGGAATCGGGTGATTGATCACTGCCTTGCAACCGGCGAGCGATTCGAAACACTGCGGCGGGTCGTTTCGGCCGGGGCTCCGATCGCCGCGATGATGCTCGAACGGCTCAAGCGCTGCCTGCCGCCCGACGCCGAGATTTATACCCCTTACGGAGCGACCGAAGCGTTGCCGGTTTCGCTCATCAGCGCGAGCGAAATCCTCTCGGAGACCGCCCGCAAGACGGCGGAAGGGGCCGGCATCTGCGTCGGGACGCCGTTCGAGTCGATTTCCTGGAAGGTGATCGCGATCACCGAGGAGCCGATCGGACGTTTGGACGAAGCGAAAGAATGTCCGAACGGCGAGATCGGCGAGCTGATCGTCTCCGGCCCTCAGGTGACGACCGAGTATGTGACCCGGCGGGAAGCGAACGCCCTCGCGAAGATCGTCGATGCCGACGGCCGAATTTGGCACCGGATGGGAGACGTCGGTTACCTGGACGCTCAAAACCGTTTTTGGTTTTGCGGCCGCAAGTCGCATCGGGTCGAAACGGCGGCCGGACCGCTCTTTTCGATTCCGTGCGAATCGATTTTCAACCGGCATCCTAAGGTGTTCCGGACGGCGTTGGTCGGAATTTCCGCCGAATCAGGCAAATTCAAGGAACCGGCGTTGTTCGTCGAGTGCTTTCCGGAGCAGCGGCCGAAGACGGAGGCGGAAAAGACCGAGCTGCTCGCCGAGCTCCGGGAGCTGGGCCGCGGCTCGCCGTCAACGGCCGCGATCGAGCGGTTTTTCTTTCTCGATACCTTTCCGGTCGACACCCGGCACAATGCGAAGATCAACCGGGAGCAGTTGGCGGTACTTGCAGCGGGGGGCAAATAATAAAATACGCAATCGAGCCGCGTGCTGCGTACGCGGAGTGGGCGGGCGACCTCTTCCCCCCGCGTACACAGTACGCGGCTCATTGTTCTCGCTTTTTTTGCGTTCCCTAACGGTTTTCCGGTCCGAGGAAATCGCCGGGTTGAATCCGATAGCCGTTGATCAGGGCGCCCGCGCTCATCACCCCTTTGCCGGACGGCTGCACGCTCGAAACGCGGACGATCTCGTCGGCCGCCGCGACCCAAAGGTCTTCCCCCCGGGCCTTCAAAACGGTTCCCGGGGCGACACCGTTCGGAGAGGCCTCCGTTTCGCTCGCGGGAAGCAAGTCCGCGGCATGCAGGATCAGCCGGAGCGGCGTCCCTTTTTCCCGATGCCAATACGTATAGGATTTCGGCCAGGGAACCATCGCTCGGATATGATTGCATACGAATTGACCGCCGCGACTCCAATCGAGGAGCCCTTCTTCTTTTTTGAGTTTCGGCGCCTTGGAAATCTGCTCATGCAGCTGCGGGATCGCCGAGAGTCGGCCGGTTTCCATTTGCGTGATCGTTTGAACGATCAACCAGGAGCCGATCAGGGCCAATCGTTCTTCGAGTTCGATCGCGGTGTCGTCCGGTCCGATCGGGATCATGGGACTTTTAGCGACAACCGGACCGGCATCGACCTCGGGGATCATGTGTATGACGCTCACGCCGGTGTAGGCGGCCCCGTCCAAAATCGCGCGGTTGATCGGGGCGGCGCCCCGGTATCGCGGCAGCAGCGAGCCGTGCAGGTTCAAACCGCCCATCCGCGAGGTTTTAAGAATTTCTTCCGAGAGGATTCTGCCGTAATCGCAGACGAAAAAGACTTCGGCCGCCAAAAGGTAAAGCAGGTCGCGGCATTCCGAGGAGTTGATGTTTTCGGGATCGTAGATTGGGATATTGCGCTCAAGGGCGATCTCCCGCATCGGGGTTACCGTCGGGGCTTTGCCCGAGGGACCGCGGATCGGCATCGTGACAAGCGCAAGAATTTCGTGGTCCGCTTCGATCAGACGCTGAAACGAAGGAACCGCGAAACCGCCTGTTCCCATAACGATAATTCTCATGCCTTGGAAAGTAGACTGCGTACCGGAAGGGAGGTCGCCGCGAGGGGCTAACCCGACAAAGAAAAGAGTATACCCGTTTTTCGAGAAATGACAATCAACGCAAGCCGGGTATTATTGCCCTCCGCGAAAAATTTGAACAGGAGCCTCGAACTCAACACTCGCGGTATCGGGGCTTTCGTCGCTTCGCTCAGGAAGCCCCTTGGCTCATTTTTTGTGCGGAGCACAGATTTGGGCGGGCTCACTCAATCCCATCGGAGGCGGTAGGCGTCGAAGATCGGGCCGTCGACGCAAGTGCGGACGTATTCCCAAGACTCGGTCGCCTCGGTTTCCCGGTACGGGACAACGCAACTGAAACAGATTCCCAGGCCGCAGGCCATGGGCGATTCCAACGAGACCTCGCAAGGGAGTTCGAGCTTTCGGGCCGCCGCGAAAACGCTCCGGAGCATCGGCTGCGGCCCGCAGGCGACGATCTTGATTCGCGAAGTGTCGTTCTCCTTTTGAAATGTCCGGACGACCTCGGGAATCAAATCGGTAACCGGCCCTTGGTGCCCGGCCGAACCGTCGTCGCTCGCCAAATAAAGGTTGACACCGGCCCGCTCGAAATCTTCGAGACAACTGAATCGCCCCTTGTTTCTCGCCCCGTACAAAAGAGCCGCCGTCCCGGCGCCCCGTTCTTTGAGAAAAGCTTTGGAAAGCATCAGCATCGGCGTTTGGCCGATCCCCCCGGCGACCATGATCAGCCGGTCCGCGTCTTCAAAGCGAAAGAAATTGCCGAGCGGCCCCCACATTTCGAGCGAGTCCCCGGCCCGAACCGCCGCGAGCCGCGAGGTCATTTTGCCGACGACGAAATACACCAGATCGACGGCTCCTTCCGGCGAGGTTTGAAAGACGGCGAGCGGCCGCCCCAGGAGCGGATCGCTCCGATCCGGCAGCCGGAGCATCACGAACTGCCCCGGACGAACGGAAGCGGCGATTTTCGAATCGAGCAGGCGGATGCGGAAGGTCCCCTGTCCGAGCGGGACATTTTCCGCGACGATGAGCCGTTCCGTTTGAACGACGGGATGTTCTTGACAAAAGGGGTGAGAGATCATTGATCGAATCGCGATTTCCGTGGATCGCGAAAATGTGAGCCGAAGTGATGAAACCGACCTTTGAGAAAGCAGAGTCAAATCCGTCATTCCCGCGTAGGCGGGAATCCAGAGGTTGCGGTTTCCCTCTGGACCCCCGCCTACGCGGGGGTGACGAAGATTATTTTCCTAGCCCGGTGATAGAGCGCAAAACTCAAACGATCCGAGGTAGCCCCATTTTAAAAGAAAAGGAACCGGTAGTCTATCCCGGTTCCCTGTTTGCAAAGTTTGCAAAAACGGATGTGCAAAATCTGACGATTTGCGAAGTGTCGGTTTATTTCGCCGGAGCGGGCGCATCGGCCGGAGCCGTCGTGCCGCCAGCGGGCGGAGTGGTCGGAGCGGTCGGGGTCGTGGGAGTTGCCGGTTTTTTCGGTTCCGCCGGAGTGCAGCCGAGCGAGAAACAACCGAGACAGACGGCGACAAGAGCGAAGGCAATAATTTTTTTCATTTTTTCACCAAATCATTATCGTTGAATTTCTTGCACTCCGCGGAAAATTTGAACCGGAGCCTCGAACTCAACACTCGCGGTTTCGGGGGCTTTCGTCGCTTCGCTCAGGAAGCCCCTTGGCTCATTTTTTATGCGGAGCACAGTCGTAAGAGACGGGCAACTCGACGAAAGTCGCCCGAAAAAAACGAAGATCGACACCGACCTTCGTTTTAATCATAGGGGGATTGATTTTCGTTTTCAAGAGGCTGGACAGCTCAAAAACAAATTTCCCTCAATTTTCCGCGATTTCGATCGAGTTTTTGCAAAACCGCTCTCAAGGACAGTCGGTCGAAATGATTTTATACCGTAGCCTACCGCCCCTACCGGCTACGGTATAAAATGAGAGGGTAAGCTTTCACAATCTTTGGAAGATCAAAATATTCAAGCCTGTATCCAAAGGCTCTTGCAATGAAACCATCCTCGAAAAACAAAAATACTTTCCAGGCCGAGACCGTCCCGAAAGCGGACGGCCCCGCTTCGCGGCCCCGAAAAATCAGCTTTTTCCGGCTCGGCCTTGTTTCCTTCGTTTGCGGGACAATGGTTATGGTCCTCGAAATGACCGGTTCGCGCATGCTCGCCCCGTATCTCGGAACCTCGATCATCGTCTGGACCAGCCTGATCGGAATCGTCCTCGCCAGTTTGAGTTTCGGCTACTGGTACGGCGGGATCTTCGCGGACAAGTACCCCGATCCGCGCGTGCTCGGGAAAATCATTTTCGCGGCCGCGATCCTGATCGCCGTCGTCGGCGGCGGTTACACGTTCGTGCTCGGACCGCTTTCCTCGGGCAAGACCAACCTTTACGTCTCCGCCGTTTCCGCCGCGATTTTGCTCTTCGCCGTGCCGGGAGCACTGCTGGGAATGGTCTCTCCCTTCGTCGCAAGGTTGGCACTCGACGATCTCGGCTCAAGCGGAACGGTCGTCGGCCGGCTGTACGCCCTTTCCTCGATCGGCAGCATTTTGGGAACGTTTCTCGGCGGGTTCGTGCTCATCACGCTTTTGAAAACGGGAACCATCCTTTTCCTGGTCGCGGCCGTCCTGCTCGGAGTCACCCTTTTGCTTCTCGATTATTCGAGACAACGCAGCAGCCTGACGACGGCGATGGCCCTGATCCCGCTGTTTTTTTTCTGCGGCGGATTATACCAGGTTTACGGCAACAAACTTTTGCCGGTCGGTTATCATGAAGAAACGCCCTACAACCACATTCGCGTTTACGAATACGAAACCAACGGCGGAAAGGTTCGGGCTATGCAAACCGACCCGGGCGGGGCGGCCCAATCGTTCATGTTCGTCGATCATCCGACCGAGCTGGTCAGCCGATATGTCAAATACAACGAACTCGCCTTTTATTGGAAGCCGGACATCAAGCGAGTGCTGATTATCGGCGGCGGCGGGTACTGCATTCCGAAGAACCTTTTGGCGACCCGGCCCGAGGTCGAGATCGATGTCGTTGAAATCGATCCCGGCATCACGGCGATCGCGAAGCGGTTTTTCGCCTTGGAAGATAATCCCCGGCTGCACATTTATCACGAAGACGCGCGGCGGTTCCTGCGGCGAATGAAAACAGAGCAGGGGGAACGGAAATACGACCTCATTTTCGGGGACGCTTTCAATTCGGCGTACAACCTGCCGTTTCATTTGACGACGAAGGAGTACATGCAGGAGGTTTTCGAGCAACTCTCGGAGGACGGCATTTTCATGACCAATATCATCGCTTCGACGGGCGGTCGGAAGCACCGGCTTTTCCGCGGATTTTATCAGGCGTTGGCCGAGGTGTTTCCGCAGGTCGAGGCGTTTTCGGTTCACGATCCGAACGAAGAGATCGAGACGCAAAATATCGTGCTACTCGGCAGCAAAAAGAAATTTTCGTTGGAGGTGTCGCCCGAGACGCCGCCGCAGGTCGCCGATTTCCTACAGCACCGTTACACCAAAAGCATTCCGAAGGACACACCGACGTTGACTGACGCGTTCGCCCCGGTCGAGATGTACGTTTTGGAATGACGGAGGTTTCGGGAAAAATGAATCAGAGCCGCGCCCGTAAGGAAGCGGTGGCCCGCCTCCTTACGGACGCGGCTCCGAACGAAAACGTTCAATTTTTTCTGGAACTCAGTAACCCGTCGCTGATGCTTCTGGCTGTTGTTTATCGCATTCGACCTTGCAATCTTCGCGAGGCGAACGCCCCGGTCTTGTTATTTTGCGTAAACGAGGTAGGATAAGCGTTCAAATTGTCGGGGCGTGGCGCAGCCTGGCTAGCGCGCCTGCTTTGGGAGCAGGAGGCCGCAGGTTCAAATCCTGTCGCCCCGATTGGCGGAAAGCCTGAAAATACAATGCTTTGCGGCGTTTGGTAGTTTTCAATTTTGGTGACTGTGCTTGCCGGATAACCGCTGAAACAGCGGTTATTAGCGATAAAAGTATGCACCATGCCCATTTTGAAAAATCGACCGCCCAAGTACCGAAAATCTGGAAAATACGCCGTTATTTATCTTTACGGCAAGAGAATTTACCTCGGACTGTACGGCACACCGGAATCCCACAAGGAATACGCCCGGATCATCGCCGAAAGTCAGTCCAACCCGACTTCCCTGCTTCCGAAGGAGGAAAAGCAAATTACCCTGGACGAAGTAGCGGCATTTGGGTGTACCAGCCCTACACGCACAAAACGGAGTATCGGAAGAAAAAGCGGATACTCGCTATCGGTCCCCGTGCGCAGGCGATTCTCGCCCCGTACCTGGTCGAGAAGGTTGACGACGCGGAAGCGTTTCTCTTTTCCCCGAAGGATACCCAGCGGCTCCAAAAGGTCGAGAAACGGCGGAAGCGGAAATTTTTCAACAAACAGGGGCGTATCCAGCCGTCGCAAATCAATCGGGCGATTCTAAATCCTTCTCGATCGCCGCGAACCCGTGGGCGGGGATGTTCAAGCCGCTCGATTTGGCGGTGCTGAAAATCGCGTTCCTGAATGGGCAGCGCAACCCGATCATCGAGAACGGCGAAATGAATTTCAACCTGCTGGGCATGGCGTGGCGTTGCTACTTCGATTTCGGCGTCGGCCTGCTCGACCCGAAGGCGGCCGTCTACTCTGACGGCTCGGTGGCGTAAAGTTTTTCGACGTCGAAGTGTTTGGGGTTCTCCTTCCCTTGGTGGCACTTCGATAACTGTCTGCTTGCTCCGATTATTCATTTCCGGAACAAGCGAAGACCGATCGGGGTCAAATTTTATTGCCTTGTCATATTGCTTAACTGAGCTAAACGGCGAAGAGTGGATCGTATCGGCAACAATCACCGCGGCACGCCGGCGAGCCAAATGAAACCGGCCATGCTGAACACCGAAAGCAGCGTGCTGAGAAACATCGTCGACGCCATTTCCTGTTCCACAACCCGGTAATGCGCCGCCAGAATAATGACGGTCGCGCCGGTGGGAATCGCGAGGGCGATCAAACTGACGCTGCGTATCTCCGGGGCCGCTCCGGCCAGGATCATTCCAAGCCCGATCAGACCGGGGAACGCGAAATTCTTCGCAATAACGTTAACGGCGATCGGCAGACTGAATCTCACCTTTTGCGAGATGAGAATGATGCCCGAGGAAAACAGGGCGACCCCGCCGGTCACGCTGCCGAGCAGGGCCAGGGAGTCCCGCATCGGTTTCGCCGCGTGAAAACCGCACATGACCAGCAGGAAACCGGCTAACGGCAGCCAGACGACCGGCTCCTTGAGCGAGTGCAGCACCGGCGGTCCCCATTGCGTCTTCCAACTCTGAAGCGGTTGCTCGTCTTCGCGCGGGACGTCCGAGGCGAGCATGACCATGGTGAACGGCGTTTGGATCAGGTTCATCAGGAAACCGCAGATGGCGATCGCCAGCGTGCTTTGCTCGCCGTACAGATTGCCCAGGACGGAGATGCCGACGAACGAGACCGCCGGGCTGGCGATGGCCAGGGCTTGCAGGGCGGCCGCTCCGCGCGAACGGCGGAACAGAAAGCGGGATATCCCGAACACCGCGAAGTAGCCGCCGACCAGGGCGAGGAACAACCAGAAAAACAGCGGCAGGTTGGCGAACAGCGTTGCGCGCGAGATTCCCATCAGGCCGGTGAAAATCGCGAGCGGCAGCGCATAGAGCATCACCATCCGGTTCAGGACCAGGCTTTGCTCCGCCGTGAAATCCTTATGCCAACCGGCCACGAACCCGAGCGTGATCGTCACGACACTCGGCAGCAGCGCATCGAGCAGTATTTCCATCATCTCTTTCATATTCCCGTTTGCGAGGCGCTTGATAGGATGATTCCATTTTAGGCGATTTCAGCGCTCGCGCCGAGTAGCGCAAAGATACGCACGAAAATCGGGATACGAGCCGCGACCTGTGGTCGCGGTTGCGCTCACGGCGGGAAACGCATCTATTCGAGTGCCGGCAAACCGCCCCCACAGCGTGCAGCTTGCAGGCTCGTCAATAAACAAGAAGAACGCGGAGCAGAATCAGGGCGATCCCGAGCACGAGCAGCCCGAGCGAGGCGAACGTGATCCAGCAAGACCGGTCGGACACCGCGTCGATCTCGCCGGTCGCCGGATCGACGGTGAGCGGCGGCCAAGCCGATTCCGCGACGAATGAGGCTTCCGGTTTTCGCTCATCGAGAAAAACGCGAACCATTTCGCCCGGTTGCACTGTGAGCCCTGCCGCCGGAATCGGTTCCCGTCCGGAAGCGAGCGGAACGAGCATCGTCCTGTGTTTGACCCTTTCGGCACGAAAACGTTCGAGCGGTGCCGTTTCGATCAGCCGGACGACATGCCGCCGCCGCGAGAAAGCGTAGCAGATCATCCCGCCGATCATGCCGGGGCCCAGCATGAGATAGACGCACGATAAGACGAATCCCGCCCACATGTCTCCATAAGAAGACGGGTCGTCGAGCGACAAGCTTTCCGGGTCGCTGCGGTACCGGAGCAGCGGCACCGCTTGGCCGACCTGAAAGCGGCCGGGCGGCAGCGAGGTCGGATTGCGGCAGCGGATCGTCCGGCCGTCGGGCAGCGTCTGCTCCAGCGTGAGGAGATCACGGCCCGACGGGGCGGGATAGCCGTTGGGAGCGTTTCCCGTGCTGGAATCGGCAATTCCGAAGATCCGGCCGTTGCCCGCCTTTTCCCAGCGCAGCGGAAGAAAATGGTATCGGATGTCCGTTGTGCCGATCCAAAAAAGAATCCCCGCGAACGTCATTACCGCGAACGCAAACATACAACAAAAAAGCGTAAAAATGCCCCATAACTCACCGGCGAACAGGATCGCGCGTTTCGCCTTTGCGGAAACGGTTCGCGGCGGCGGG
The DNA here is from genome assembly GCA_031549145.1 of Thermoguttaceae bacterium. GTDB lineage: Bacteria > Planctomycetota > Planctomycetia > Pirellulales > Thermoguttaceae > JAVBSX01. The sequence goes on from JAVBQI010000051.1 coordinate 15,579, forward strand.
CCGAACTCCGGCGGCATGATGCTTCGGACATCAATCGCGGCATCGGGCGCCAGTTCGTCCAAAAGACCGTTCAGGATATTTTCGTGCCGCCGCCGCATCCGGATTCGAACGAACATGTAGGCACCGAAGGTCACGGCGAGCACAGCTCCTATCATCGCGAACCAGATCGCGAAGCCGACTTTCGCGACCGGAAAAAACAAAGTGAGAACGACGATGACCGGGATGCAAAGCATCGTCGCCCAGACGACATTCGTTTCTTTCGTGGAAAAAAGGCGGCGGTGCAGCAGGACGAACCGCAGCTTTCGTTGCAACCGGCGGAGCGGTTCGCGGTCGAGTTCTTCCGGCAGCAGTTCGAGCAGTTTCGTCAGGAACGGCAGCAGGGGGTCGTTTTCCGCATGAATCCATTCGACCTGTTCGTCGCCGTTGATTTCCGTCCGAACGGCGATGCGGCTCCACTGAAAACCGTATTTCGTCCGGAAGCCGCGAATCGACCGCCAGAGGAAGAAGACGCGGCGGTCTTTCGAACTGCGGAGCAGCAGCCCGTCGCGGAGCACGATCCAGCGGGACGGAAGGAACTGGTTACTCTTCGCGATCGACGCGAACACCGCGGCGAGGGCGGCAAGTTCAAAGCCTATCACGGTCTCAAAGCCGTTGCCGGAGCAGGCGAAAAAGATTCCGAGGCCGATGAGAAAAAACATCATGCCCCAAAATACCCGAATGAGCCAACGGTAGAGCGCCAACCGGCAGAGCCGGGTCGATTCGGAGTATTTCCGCGGGCTGCCGATTTCGACCGAACGGCGACGTTGGAAGAAGAGCGGCAGGAGTTGTTGAAATATCGGTCGATATTCCCGATCCAGCCGCGGATCGGTCGTAGAGGAAGAGACAGTGTTACTCATCCCAAATATCGTGAATTTTTTTTATGACGATTAGCGACCAACGGAAGTGGGTTACGACAGACGGAGCGGAGGCTCCTTTGCGATCCCATCGCGATGGGTTCATGATCGGCAATTCGGTCGGAGAATCGGCTCGGTCCTTGTTCTGCCGCCCAGTCTACCAGCCTGCCCTTGGGAAAGCAACGGAAGGCGGTCGAAGGACACTCCCTCCCAGACGCGTTGGGCTCTGTTTTGATGGCTCTGATAAAGATAGGAACCCGTTTCCGCGAGTGTTTGACAAATTCCCATCATTGTCAAGAAAAGAAAAAAGGGCTGCAAATCTCGAATTTACAAGCCCTTACGAGAAGATACGGTTCCTTGCAATCAGAGCAAGGAACGGAAGAAACTACCCGGCAAGGACTTGAACCTTGAATGAGGGAACCAAAATCCCTAGTGTTGCCAATTACACTACCGGGTAAACGTACACGGGAGCACATTCTAGCATCAAAACGCCGCTTGGCAAGGGGCGGGGACCGCTTCGGTCGACCCGCGAGACCCCGGATTCGTCGAGCCACTCCCATTTTCTCGCGGATACCCTCAAGCACTGTGTCCCGGCAAAAACATCGCCCAGGCCCGCTCGAAAAAAATCAGTCCGCCGATAATCGCCGCCCCGAAAGAAAGGACCAAAATCGCCCCGCTCGCGATGTTCAAGGCCCTCGCGATATGCGGATCGTATTGGGCCGTAACCGCCTTCGCCAGAGTCTCGATCGCCGTGTTGAGCATCTCCCCCGCGAGGACGGTCGTGATGCAAAGAATCAGGATCGACCAACGCACCACGTCAAGGCCGAAAAAACAGCCGGCAAGAATCACCAGGGCGGTCGCGGTCAAATGAACCGTATAACTACTCTGCTGGTAAAGCGATTGCCCCAGCCCCGCGAACGCATCGCGAAACTTATGTCGCCAGGTCCGGGGCGAGCGGATGTATTCGGAATGGGATTGAGACTGCTGCTCCGGTTGCATGAAAAAATTCCTTCCGTTCCGTACGGAAAATAGTGGGAAGTGGAAAGTGTGAAGTGGGGAGCGGGAAGCAAGATTCGAAACTCTCATCTTCCCACTTTCCACTTCTCACTTCCCACTTGCTTTTCACCATTTTTGAATATATCCCAGGGAAAAGTAATGGCCGACGCTTTTGTCGAAAACGGTCAGGTCGTAATCGCCGTAAAACGATCGCGAACCGCTCAAGGTCCAACGGAAACCAACCCCGCCGCTCAGGTAATCCTTGCCGAGATCGACGCCGTAGGTTTCGATCCGCGTCCCGGGCGAGCCGGCGAACCGGGCACTGGAGATCGGGCACGAATCCCCGATGATCTGCCGCCCGTAGTAGAACCGGCTCATTAACGCGAACGGCGTGCAATGCTCGACGGAGCCGAGTTGCGAGGTAAAACCGATCCGGCAAAACGTCCGGTCCCAAAACGCCCGGTCATACACCAACTCGAAACCGCTGTCGCCGGTCTCCGCGCAACCGTATTGCCAGGTCAAGTCCGAATCGATCGCGAAGACCGGTCGAAAACTGAAAAGGCCCACTTCGAGCGGGATCGCGAATTCCAACGCCATTGACATCGAATCCCCGCCGTAATCGCCGTCGATTCGCGAAATTTGCATGTCCAGATTCTCGTCCGGCAAGGCGATAAACCGCCTCGAATCGTAACTTTGGTGCCCGTAACCAGCGTAAATCTTGGTCTCCAATACGTCTTTGACCCGGGTGCCTCCGTAAAACCCGAAATGCAGATCGTTGACCTCGAATTCCTCGCCGTCGGCGTAAAGATACGGCATCGAATAACCGAAAAGCATCCCGAAGGTCACATCGTCGTCGACCCGCTCTTCCGAACCAATCAGGATTCCGGTCCGCGAGATGCCGTAAGCACTCGAATTGAAATCGGCGTCCATATCGGTCGTTTGGTGTATGAATTCCAACCAAACCCCGTTCCCTTCCGAAGTGCCGCAAGGGGTCAGGTCGAGATGGGAAAGGCCGTAACGGGAAGCCTGCCATTGGCCGAGCATCATCGAATTCGCCCGGCCGGTTCCGGAGAGCCGATCGTACACGGCCCGGGCTTGGGCGGGCGAACTGTCAACCAATTGACTTAAATTCGTGAGTGATTCCCACATTTTGTCGCTCGTGTTTTCGTTGATCGCGTTTTCGAGGGCGTTACCGACCTGGGATTGATTGTGCGTGATCGCGGGATCGAGGAAAAAGCCGTAATCGCGCTCGACGGTCAACTCTGTACCCGGATTGTCGTTTGCGGTTACCGTCAGGAATTTTTGGCGAATGTCGATTTTGCCGTGATCGAAAAGAATAGGGCCCCCGCTGCCGTCGTCCGTCACGAAATCGGAATACGTGAGCGGAATGTCGTAGGCTCCCGCCCGGGCGTCGATTTCGAGGTTTGTGTTCGCTCCGTTGCCGTTATCGAACGTTCCGCTGACGATGATTTCGTCCGATTCGCCGGCATCGTTGATCCGGATGCTCAAGGTGCTGCCCGCATCCATTGTCAAGTTGCCGTCGACGTTCAGCGTTGCGATTTGATCGAGCGCCTCGCCGCTCCGGGTTCCGGGGGCGAGCGTGCCGCCGCTTTCGATGATCGTGTCGCCGACGGTTCCGCCGGAACCTCCGAGCACGGCTCCGTCGGCGACGTTGACGCTCACGTCGGAAAGATTGCCGCCGACTAACAGCATTCCCCCGTTGACGTTGGCCGTTCCGGTAAACAGCGGGCTGTCGCTCGAAAAGGTCATTGTCCCACTTCCGACCTTATTGAATGTTCCGCTTCCGGTCACTGTTCCGTAAAAGAGCGTATCGGAATCATCTCCCCCGGCGGTCAGCGTTCCGGTGGTCCCGATTGCAACCGTGCCGCCGCCGGAAAGCGAGGCGACGGTTTGCGAGGAGTCGGTGATATCGAGCGTCCCGCCGACGCCGACAATGACCGCAGAATCGGCCGAAAGGATGCCGTCTTTCGAATTCGCAATGATTTTTCCGGCATTGATGATCGTTTGTCCCGTGTTCGTGTTACTCGCTTTATCCGCGGTCAGAATCAAGTTGCCGTTACCGTTTTTCGTCAAGCTCCCAGCCCCGGAAATGACGCCGTTGATCGTCAATGTCGTGCTGTCCGGCGTTGAAAAGATGCCGTTGGCGTCCATTATCACTTTGCCGGACCAACTTTGATTGCTGGTGATCGAAACAACCGGCGTTGGAGCGGTAAACCGCATCGTCGAGTTCGCCCCGAGATCGTTGGTGATCACGTAAGAGCTCCCCTTGTCGGTATCGTTGATACTGACATTTCCGGACTGACCGAAAGCGAGTTCTCCTGAGAACCTGAGAAGAGAGAGAAAAAATATCCCCAAGAGTATTATGTTTTGTCGGTTTTTGCTCATTCTAAATTTCCCAATATACAACCAAAACCGCCTGATTCTCGTATTTTGCGCAATCTGACACACAGGACAGTAGTTCCTATGCTACTTATCGGATTGATACAGTCAAATTATTCGGAATAATCAGAAAAATCAGAATAAATTACCAAGATATCCTGTTTTGTGCCTCGTCAGAAAGATTGCTCCGAGAAGGTAGACGCCGTATCCGATTCGGGCTAGAATCAAAGGGCGTTCCAAAAATCGAATTCCATATTCGCAAAGTCTGTTCATAAAACGATGAAAAACCGCGGCATTCTTTTTTTGATTCTCTTCGTCTTCTTCGGAACATCGTTTTTTTCGTTGGAAGCCCAGGTCGGGACGACGACCGGCGAAGAGTCTTCGCGCCAACCGACGGCCGAGGAAAGGGTTCAAATCCGCAAGGAGGCGGCGATTCAACGGCGTCAGGAAAAAGAAAAACAGGAACAGGAACGGGAGCTTGAGCGGATCAAAAAAGAAACCGCCGAACGACTGATCGAAGAAGGAAAGGCCCAAAGTCCTATTTTTCAGGAGAATCGGCCGATCGATTATCTCAAACTGGACGTTCCCAAGCAGGAAACGAAAAAACCGGCGAATTTTATCGTCAAGAAAGAGACGAATGTTTTTCGAGCCGTTTCGCATCCTTTGTTGGGAGAAGGTTGGAACCTGCTTTTCGACGGGAAAACCTTTTTCGGTTGGCGGGTTCAAAAGGAAGGGCATTACGGAGGCGGCAAATTTACGATCGAGAACGAGGCGATTTGCAGCGATCCGGCTCATCCGGGCCTTCTGTACACGACCGCTCAATTCGGCGACATTGTTTTGGAATTCGAAATGCAGGCCGAAGAAGGCACGGAAGCGTTTCTCTTGTGCCGGACCTCACCGAACCCGAAAAACCTCGCCAGCTCCTGTTATGCGATTTTGCTTTCTTCCGCCTCGCCGGCGCGGTATCCCGGCTCCTTGATCGGCCGACAGGAGGCCGCTCCGGTTCCATCGGATATCGACATCAACAAAGGGGACGGCAGCGAACGGCCTTGGCGCAAGTTTTTCGTTATTGCGAGCGACCAGGTGATCAAGGTTTCTTACGACAGGATGGTCGAGAACAATTACCTCGACCCGAAACCGCTGGGCCGGGGATACATCGGCCTTTTGGTGACGCGGGGCAAGGCACGTTTTCGCAACATGGTTTGGACGACGGGATCCGCCGAGACGCTTTTTGACGGCTACGATTCGCGAAACTGGACGACTCCCGAAGGCTCGAAAACGGTCAGCTCCGTTATTGCCTCAAGCTTGCATCTCGACGGCGGACCGGGAATGATCGAATCGAAAGGACAGTACGACAATTTCGTGTTTCGGTGCGAGTACCGGGCAATGAACGAAGGGACGAATTCGGGCGTTTTTTTTCGATCGATCCCGGGCGAAAACATGAACGGGTACGAGTGTCAAATCAACGACCTGCCGAGTGAGGAAGATCGAAAAAAATATATCGGTTGCGACACCGGGGGAATCTTCCGCCTCCAAAACGCGAGAAAGGTCGGGGCCAGGGACAAACAATGGAACTCGCTCACGATTCTCGCGGTCGACAACCACATCGAAACCTGGGTCAACGGCATTCCGGTCGCGGACTTTTTCGACCGCCGCCCGGCCGAGCAGGCGGAGGAGCCGAACCCGCGCAAAGGGCTCCGTTTGCAAGCGGGAACGATTCAACTGCAAGGGCACGACGCCGGAACGCAAATCGACTTTCGCGACATCACGGTCTCTCCGATCCCGCCGCGAGGGCCGACGACGCGACGGTAGCACATCGCCAACCCCCGTTTAGCCGAGCGGCGCAGACGCCGGAGTAACTTGCGGCTGCCTTGTCGGTCTGACGCTGGAAAACACGGGGTTTTTGAAAACGCGACCGATAAAAACGAGGCGGAGTTGCCCTTGTGGCTGCAATCCCGCCGCCGTTTTCTTAAAATTTCATGTCGCGATTGTAGCATAGGCGGGTTGGCAGGCAAGGTCACTTTTGGCCATCATCTTCATTATCAACACTTCTACTAAGTCGTATCTTAGGCAACGAATGTTTCCCGTCGACGAAAATACTCATCTTCGTTCAACACGATACTATTGAAAAACGGCACGTACTTCTGAATGTCGAATTCCTTGTTCTCGCGAATGGTCATGTAATAGCCGTACTTTTCGAAAAATACGACGCAGACAAGATACTTACTCCATGCAGTATCAACGGAACGGATCGTACCGCCATAATGCAACGTACCGATGGCGATTTCGATCTGCTGTGCGGGAATACGTGTGTAAAATGACGAAAGCGAGTGCGTGCTATCGATCAATGTCGCCTTATGATACAGAACTTCGCTAGGAGAGCGAATTGCTAAGCTGTATAAATTCGGCCCTCTTTTTTCATGCACCAATCGAAGGGGGTCGAACGCTCGCTCATCTTGTAATTAGGGAGAAGCGTGAACGAAATCATTTCGTCTTGGTATGTCGTGAATTTTTCCATGATATTCTTCATTTTGATTGGGTGTTGGGTCGCGTTCCCGGCGCTGCGGGAACAGGAATGACGAAAAACCGTAACCGTTCACGATCTTTTGAATCGCAGGGCGAGGCCAAGAATAAAAGCCGGAAAGGAGCGCAGCGCATTGACGGCGTGTTGAGATTGAACGCCGGTTGAGTTTGAAGCCAACACACCGTCAATGCGCCGAGTACGGCTCCTTTCCGGCTTTTATTCGAACGAGGTGGGTTCGTGATTCCGGGCTCATGGTCGTCGGTGTCTACGCCGCTCGGCTAAACGGGGGGCTCGTCGCTCTCTTCGATTCCGGACGGTTGGCCGCTCCAACCGAGTTTTTCGCGCAAGGTCGCGTAGTACGAGTGCCCCAGGGTCTCGATCATGCAAAAGGCGACATTCGCCCGGCGAATCACCGCCCGGTCGCTCGGCTCCAACGTCGCGATCGTCGCCCCGTCAACGACAATTTTGGCCGGCAGCCCGACCCCGCGCAGCGTGTACGCCCGGTCCGCCGAATCGACCACCGGCCGGTGCGAGAGCGAATGCGGGCTGATCGGGGTAATGACGATCGCGTCGAGGTCTTTCCGCAAAATCGGGCCGCCCGCCGAAAGATTGTGGGCCGTCGATCCGACCGGAGTGCTCAGGATCAGTCCGTCGCAACGGAATGTCGTAACCGGCAGCCCATCGACCGAGAGGGCAACGCTCATGATCCGGAACGAATCGTCCCCGCGAAAGGCGATCACTTCGTTGAGGCAGAGGCGACTCTGCTCCGGTTCTTCCGCCTGCCCTCGCCAGATTTGGCATTCGAGCATCAAATGCTTGACGATCGGCAGCCGCTTCAAGTCGAGCGACTTCAAAACGTCGATCAATTCGTAAGAATGAACGCTCGCGAGAAACCCCAGCGTTCCGAGATTGACCGCGAGAACCGGCCGCTGCCGTTGCCCCATCTGCCGGGCACTCCGGAGAATCGCCCCGTCCCCGCCGAAAACGACCGCGAGTTCGGCCTCAACCATCGAAAAATCCGCCGTCCCGTCGAAATCGACGCCGACCGGTTCCAAGTACCGCTCGATACTCGGCCGAAACCGTTCAAAGGTTTCCCGAACCCCGGGCCGCTCGCCCGAGCCCATGATGATTACCCGCATGTCGTGTGTTTTTTAAAGGCTATAGGCTATAGGCTGTAGGCTGTAGGCTGTAGGACCGGTTTTCCAACCGCTCCCTACAGTCTATAGCCTCTAGTCTTACCGAGGCATTTGCTCCCGGATTTTCGCGAACGGTTTGCCCTGGTGCGCGATGTAATCGAGAATCCAGCAGATCGTAAACAGGGCGTCGCAGTTGCCGCAAATCGCCCGAAAAAAATGTCTCCCCGTCGAATCGACCCCCAAGGGTGCCGAGGTCGCAATCATCATCCGCCAAAATTCGGCGTGCTCCGATTCGACCAACATCGGTTTCGCCCCCCATCGGGCCGCGGCGTCGATCACGTCCGGAGAGCAACCCCGGTCGTGTAAAAAAATCTCGTTTTCCAACGAAGCCCCGAACGACTGAACCAGGAGCCCATTCAGCTCCGCCGGTTGGAGCGGGACGCCGTTGCCGTCGATCAGCGTCAGGCAGCGGCCGTCGATTCCGAGAACAAAGCCGAGATCCGCCCGAATCCGGTCGACCTCTTCGGAGAGCGGATCGCACGCATCCCCCCCCCCGTTGTTTTCACATTTTTCCGCGAGGCCGTAATCGGAGGAATCGCGAATCGCCGAAACAAGTAAACGGGGAAAGACGGCTTGCAGATAACGTCGCGCCAAACCGGCCCAAGGACCGAATTTCGGATCGAGAACGACATGGGCCGAGATCGCGGGCGAGTCGAACCAAGTGTCCTGCAACCAACTCACGTAATCGAACGAGACATCCAAACTTCGTTCCGGCAAGGGATCGAGGGTGGTTGGAGTGAGGGGCGGCTTTCCGTTGACCGCTTTCCGCAAGAATTCGACCTGTTGCCGGTTGGGAACGGCGTTGTCGATCGACCATTCCAAACCGTTGGCCGCCTCGGAGGCAAAAGGAGCGGTAATGATTGCGCAGCCGTCCGCCTTGATCCGTCTCGCCGCGTAATAAACCATAGGAACGGGGAGCGACCCGACATCGACGACGGCCGCGTTGCCCGATTTCAGACCTTCGACCAGGGCCGGCAAAAAAATCGGGCTGCTGCTTCGAGCATCGGCCGCGACAAGAAATTTTCCCCGGGACGGAACGAGCGACCCGAGCGCAGCCCCCAACTTCCGGTACACGTCCGGCGTGAGCGGCGACGGGACATCGCCGTATATTCCGTTACAGTCGAATCTCTGAAAACTGTTCAATTTTAAAGTGGTCTATGCGGCGTGCCGTTTTGTTTGCCCAAGGCCTTTACGTGCCTCGTACCCCAACGGATTATAGAGCGTAAGGAGGTGAGCGGCTAGTGTTTGATTCCTTTTTTACTGTTCTGCCGTCTTGCCTATTTGTCCCATTTTTACGAAAATGACGAATAAACCGATCGTCTCAAGAAAATCCCATACCGTGTCCAAGGTCCGCAAGTTGCGCTTCGCTACACTTGCGGCTCTTTTTTTACCCGTTTAGCCGAGCGGCGCAGACGCCGGTACCTCAAAAGAATTCGACGTCGTCCGGTGTCAGGGAACCGTAGTCGATCTCGCCGTCTTTCGATTTGCCCTTGACCTTTTCGTGTGTCGCGGTCGGCGGCTTTTTCGAACCTTTGGAAAGCCCGACCCGCTCCAAAAGCGATTTGGAAAACACGTCGGTTTCGAGCATGTCCGGGGGTAGGGCTCCGACCGCTCCGTTTTTCTGCGGATCGTATTGCATGATATACGCATGGTCGGCGAAAAAGATTTTCGCCCCGGGATCGACCCGACGGTCCATCGTCCGCAGCCCGTTGATTTTAACGCCGTTGGAACTGTTCAAATCGAGGGCGTACCAATAGCCGTCGGACAAGACCAGTCGGCAATGCTTGCCCGAAACGTTTTTGAACCGGAGGACGACGTCGCAATCCTCTTTGCGGCCGACGATGATTTCCTTCTTTTTCAGCGGAATATCGTCTCCGCCTCCGAGAGGACTTAACATGCCAAACATATTTGATTTTCCTTGATGGGTTGTTTTTCAAAAAGATTGAGGCTGTCGTTTGAAAATTGATGTTTTTCTTCGCCCCGGAGGGGCGGTACATCGATAACCCCCGGTTTTAACCGGGGGCAAAGAGTTCGCCTCCTATATTTTTAGCCCCAACGGGGCGTCACTTGTCGGCTTTGTTACGCCCCGTTGGGGCTTGGAAATATTTTGCGCTCTCCATTCCCCCGGCTCACGCCGGGGGTTAGTGACATGCCGTCCCTTCAGGACGAAAAAAGGAGGAGCAAAAAACAACTTACCGTGCTCCGCACAAAATTGAGCCAAGGGGTTTCCCGAGCGAAGCGACGAAAGCCCCGATACCGTGAGTGTTGAGTTCAAAGCTCCGGTTCAATTTTTTCGCGGAGGACAATATTTGCGACATTCTCAAAAGTTCGCGTTTTCATTTTTCCGTGAGCGAGCCGATGGGAATATACCGGTATTGCCCCCGATTTTCCGAAGCTAATCGTTTCAAATAATTGTTGCCCGAAGGCTGCGTTCCGGTACCGAATTGAATGACGTTGATCTGTATTCCCCCAACCCGTCGGGAAACACGGTCCCATTGCCCAGGATGCAAATCGTCCTTCGCTTCTCCGTCCGTCAGCAGGAATATGACATCCGGCCCCCATTTCGCGGCCGCGAGAATCGCTTTTTCGTGGTCGGTTCCGCCCGTCGGGACAACGGAATCGACAAATCTGTGCGCCGATTCCTTGTTGATGTCGGTCGCGAAGATCAGATGATTGGCCGTTTTCGGCGAGGGAAAAATCGTAACATCCTCATTATAAAAGAGGATCGCGAGCTGATGATTACTTTTGAGAGCGTCCAGAGATGCAAGAAGTTCCACTTTCGCGGCCCGAATCGGCCGATGATTCGGCTCGCTCATGCTCAGGGATCGGTCGAACACATAGGCGAAACGGGAACCGGTTCCCTGCAATCCGAAGACGCGGACCGTCGCCTTCGCTCCTTCCATTCCCGATCCGAAACCGTTGCCAACGAGAGAACCGGCACTGTCTCCGGCCCGGCCCGCCCCACCCGCCTCATTCGCGGCCGCGGACGGCCCGATCGCGTTTTCAACCGGCAGCGGCAGCCCACCGTCCGTTTCGAATAACGATTCGGTCTCTTCGATCAGGTCCGATAGCCGATCGATACGAGGGGCTCCCCCGCTCGGCTCCAACGTTCCGTCCTCGCCGGTATAGACGGTTCCCTCTTCCGACTCCGTTTTGAGAACGATTCCGACATCTCCGGTCGTTTCGAATCCCGGAGCCCCTTTGATTCGCGGTTCAAACGGAATCAAGTAAAACAGGAGCAAAAAGCCGGCGGCGTGCAAAAGCAGCGAGCCGAACCAGGAAGGAAGCCGAAAAGAGGACATTTGTTATTGTGCGATAATCAATATTGGGGGAAAGGGGATCGTTCGTTATTCCCGAGAGAGTTTATATAGTACGTACGGCATGTTTCGTGCAATTTTACAAGACACAAAATATTTTTCAACGACAATTCCTTTTTTTCCGATTTTTATTGAATTCCGGGCCGTTTATTTTCCGATATTTTCAATTGGGATTGTTTTTCAGCCGAGATAATCCGTCTGAATGGGTGGTACGAACCGCCATATCTGAGGCAAAACCGCCGAGTACGGGCTAAATACGCCGGGAGTCATATGATGTCATCTCAGTCCGATCACAAGGAACCCGCTTCCGAGAAGCGGATTTCCGCCTGCATTCTCACGAAAAACAACGAATACTATATCGAACGATGTTTGGATGCCTTGTGTTCCGGTGATGTTTTCTCGGAGATTCTCGTTCTCGACACCGGTTCGACCGATACGACCTTGGAGATTCTCGAGCGCTATTCGAAGGTCAAGGTTTTTCACCAAAACGGAATCGCGAATTTCGGAGAAACGCGGAATTTCATTTCCGAAAAAGCGGAAAACGATTGGCTTCTGCATATCGATTCGGACGAATTCGTCTCGCCGGAATTCCTCGCCGAGCTTGCCGCGATCTCTTTGGATCCCGAAACCGTTTACGAAATTCCCCGCCGGATGTTTTATCGCGGCAAGTCGCTTCCGGCCTACGACGATCGAATCAAACGGTTGTACAATCGCACGCGAACCGCTTGGAATCAAAGGGCGGTCCACGAAAGCATCAAGCTCGGCAAGGGAATGAAGTTGGCCCATCTGCATGCGCCCATCGAACACCATTCCTACGAATCGGTCGACCAGCTCTTTCATAAAGCCCAGGTCTACAGCACGCTGTTCGCCAATCAGTATTACGGCAAAAAGAAAGCCTCTCCCTGGGGAGCCGTTTTGCGGGGGCTGGGGGCGTTCGCGCGACTTTACTTTTTACGCGGGAATTTCTTTCGCGGTTATGCCGGGTTCATCACTTCGTTGACCTTCTCGTTGATGTCGTTTTTGAAGTACGTCAAACTGTACGAACGCAATTCCGATTGGTACGGGGGCTGAACGAGAATGAAAATCGGTTTATTCGGCGGGAGTTTCGATCCGGTTCACTTCGGGCATCTTTTACTGGCGGAAACCGCTCTCCGCGAATGCGAATTGGAACGGATCGTCTTCGTGCCCGGCGGCAATCCCCCCCATAAAATCGGCTCGCTCCAGGCCGGCGGAGAAGACCGCGCCGAAATGCTGCAACTGGCCGTCGGCGGTTTTCCGGAATTCAGCGTCTCCCGATTTGAAATCGATTCTCCGCAAACCGGTTACACCATTCATACTTTGCGGCATTTCCAGGAATCGTCTCTCGACCCGGATTTGTACCTGATTCTCGGAGCCGACATGTTCAACAATCTCCCGAGCTGGTACGAAACGGCCGAAATCTGCCGCATCGCGACCCCGTTGGTCGCCTGCCGGCCCGGCTTTCCGCCCCCCTATTTCGAGGCGCTCGCCCAATTCGTTCCGCAAACGCGGTTGGAAAGGTTTCACCGTTATCTGATTCATATGCCGCAAATCGAACTTTCCTCAAGCGAAATCCGCGAACGGATCGCCCAGGGGAAGAGCATCCGTTTCCAAACCCCTTGGACCGTTGAGACGTACATTCATACGCATCGGCTCTATCAGAGTGGGAAGTGGGAAGCGGGAAGTGGGAAGTAAGGAGCGAGAAGAAAAATTACGGTTGCGGTCCTTCCTGCCCCTCGTCTTTTGGCTTTCGACGACAGTTTTTCAAGATCGTTTTAATCAACGCTTCGCGAAAGATCGGCTTGGTCGCGTAGTCGTCGCAGCCGGCTTCGAGACATTTGTTTTTCTCCTCGGCCATTGCATGGGCGGTTAACGCGACGATCGGGGCCGTGTAATGCCGCCGCCGGAGCTCCCGCGTCGCGGAATAGCCGTCCCGGATCGGCATTTGCACGTCCATAAGAATCAGATCGAAAGGCTTTTCGGCCTTGAGACGTCTCAAGGCTTTTTTGAGCGCCTCTTCGCCGTTGCTCGCGAGAACGACATTCGCCCCGGCCTTGGTCAGGATCAAATTGAAAAGGCGCTGATTGTCGAAGCCGTCCTCGGCAAGGAGAATCCGGAGCCCCCGGAGCGGTTTTGCAGGCGGGGTCGACGAAACGGTCGGTTTTCGAACCTCCTCGTCCGACGGTAAAAGTTCGAATTTTTCAACCCAAGCCGGTTCCCGCGAAAATTGCTGCGCCAACAGGATGCGGAAAACACTCCCCCGACCTTCCTCGCTCCGGACATCCAAACTCCCTTCAAGAGCTTCGACAAGGCTTCGGGAAATCGAAAGCCCGAGCCCGGTCCCGCCGAATTTTTTCGCGGTCGAAAGGCTGGCCTGTTGGAAAGGGGAAAAAATCGACCCGATCCGATCCTTGGAAATGCCGATTCCGGTGTCGATCACCTCCAAAGAAAGCAACCCGGAAAGCGTTCTCGTTTTGCCGGACTTCCAGGACGCTTCGATTCGAACGCCCCCCCGATCCGTGAATTTTACGGCATTGCCGACGAGATTGACCAAAATCTGTTTTAATCGAAAACGGTCGGTTTGAATGGTTTTCGGAATCGGCGTCTTATAGGAGACTTCAAGGGAGATTCCCTTTTCTTCGGCCCGGGAAGCGAACAAGGCGGCGACCTCCGCGAGGATCACTCCCAGTTCCGCTTCTTGAATCTCGACGCTCATTTTGTGGGCTTCGATTTTGGAAAGATCCAAAATATCATTCAGAATCTGCAAGAGATAGCCCGCGTTGTTCCGAATGATCTTTCCGGCTTCCAAAACGCTTTCCTTGCTGATTCGGGAGTCGGAAAACAAATCCGCGTACCCGAGAATCACGGTCATGGGCGTGCGAATTTCGTGCGACATGCTCGCCAGGAACTGGGTTCGCGAAAAGGCCGCCCGTTCGGTCGCTTCCCGGGCCGTTTTCAAATCGGCTTTTTGCTTTTCCCAAAACCGTTTTTCCGAAAGCGTCCGTTCGAGTTCGCGAACGCAATTTTCAATGTAATCGACCACGGTCCGGTTGAAATAACCGCCGATCGGGGAATAGAGAACCATCCCCATGCGAACCGATCCGTCGATTTCCAAGGGGAGTGCGAGTAAGGCACGAACGCGAGCCCGGCTCGCGAAATTTTTCCAAGGCGCGAACGGCACGGAGTTTTCCAAATCGTCGACCACCAACATCGTCGCGGTTTCAATCGCCTGGTACAGGGGATAGGGCGAATTTCCAAAATCGGACACGGGAAGGATTTCCGGTGCATCATCATAATTTTTGGCCGTTCCGGCATGTAAGCTCGGACGCAGGACACCATCTTCGATTGTTCCGACCCAAGCCTTGGCGATCTCGAAATGATGAACGAGGCTGTTCAAAAATCCAAGGAGAATTTCCGATTCCGTTTGCCCGTAAAAGAATTTGCGAATCTCCGCACACACGGAAAGATAGGCCTGGTATTGTTCGAGCGCGAAAGCCGCCCGTTTTTCCTCGGACAAATCCTTGGCCTGGACCAGGATCACGGTTCCTTTTTCGCGGGGAACCCGGGTCAGGGAGATTTCGGCGTCGAACTCCGAGCCGTCAAGACGTTTGGCCCGCCAATTCAGAAGCAGCACGTCCTCGGGCTGGATCAGGGTCTCCAATTCTCGCGCAAGCCCGGCGGAACATCGACCGTCCGGTTGAAATTCCGGAGACAGATCGGCGGGTGTTTTCCCGATCAGTTGCTCCGGAGAAGTCGCTCCGTAAAGCTTCTGGAAGCGATTGTTGCATTCGATGAACTGAAAATGATCGAGAAGGCCGATCGCGTTGTTCGATTGTTCGAACAGGGCGTTATATCTCGTTTCCTTATCAAGAACATCAAGCTCCCACCGCTTGAACTCGGTCCTATCGAGGACGACGCCGATGATTTTCGATACATGGTTGGAGTCGTCGCGAACGACCTCGCCCGATTGCTTGAGATAGTGCACTTCCCCGCGCGTGTCCAACATGCGATATTCGAGATCGAAATCATTCCCTTGAACGAGCGAAAGACAGAGTGCTTCCCAGACTTTTTGCCGATCCTCCGGATAAACCCAGGTTTCGACCATTTGCTGAAGGGTGATCTGTTCTCCGCGAACCATTCCCAGAAGATCACAAAGCATATCCGAGAGATCGAGGGATTCCGTTAAGGGATCCAATTCCCAGATTCCGCTCCGGGAAACGCGAAGAGCGTGAAATAACGACAGTTCCCGTTCCTTGAGCAACTTTTCCGTCTTGAGTTGTTCGCTCGCGTCACGGAACAGGCCGATTTGGCCGGTCTGCTCCAAGCGGTCGTTGAAGAGCGGAATCGCATGGGCATCGACGAAAACCAGCTCGCCGTCCGGTTTTTCGATTCGAAAGACGATTTTTTTTTCGACCTGAAAGTCGGTTGAAAAAAAACTCGTGATCTCGGCAACATCTTCCGGATGGGCGATTTTGGACAGCGCTTCAGCGTAAGCGAGACCATCTTCAAGAATCTCCGTTGCTCCGATAATGTTGCAAAGAGCTTGCGAGAGCGGGGAGTAGCGGCCGCTCGGGAGATCGAACGTCCAAATCCCCATTCGGGTCATTTCCAAAACTCGTTCGAGAGTTTCCTGATCTTGAAATGACCGGTTGACGGCGGCGGTTTCCTCTTGTTGGAGAGAGGTGATATCCTGGCCGCTGCAAATCCAACCTTCGGGGGTTCCGTTTTCGTCGCGAAAGGGTCGACAATTCCAAAACACTCGGCGTTTCGTGCCGTCGTCTCCGGAGAACACCTCGGAGATTTTGATCGTTTCCTCTTTTCCGGGATCGTCAAGGAACCCGGCGAAAACGCTCGCATAGGGCTTTCCGGATTGATCTTTTCCCGGGAATACGGTTTTGAAAAGACTTTTCGCAAGAAGGTGCTCCCGGGAAACGCCCAAGAGTTTCTCCCCGAACGGATTGAGGGAAACGATCCGGCCTTGAATATCCGCAACAATAATCGCCGAGGGGACCGCCTCGAGAACCGATTGGGGTTGCTTAAAAAACCCGTCGAGTGAATGTGACACGGAAAAATGATTTTGTACGAAAATCTTGATTACGAATCAATCACTGGAAAAGCGACAACGAATCGGGGGATCGGTCGGACACCTTTCCAAGATTAAGCGTAAAAACGTACTAGGCGTAAGCCGATTTGGATTCCTGGATCACAGGATCTTGCGGTTGAACGGGAATGGACGGCGGAGCGAGTATGGCCGGGGAATCCGAAGCCGCGGACGGCGATGAGACCGGAGTGGTCAAAGGGGAGGGGAGTTCTCCGGCCTGTTTGACGAGATCGGCAAAAGTAACGCTGTTGAGGTGATTCTGCCGTTTTTGTTCCGCCGCATCCCAGACGCGCCCCAAAATGCCGATCACCGAGGAAGAGCCGGCAGTGTCGGAAAGACGTTTGGGAATCAGGACCGGTCCCTCGATAATATTCATGACCTGCCCTAATGTGACATCTTCCGGTTTGGGGATGAGGTGATATCCTCCCGCCGCCCCACGGGTACTTGAAACGATTCCCGCCCCTTTCAGTTGAAGCAAAATTTGGACTAGAAATCTCGGCGGAACCTTATGTTGTTCGGCGATGTTTCGAATTCGAACCGGTTCGCTGGACCCCTGATTTTTGGCCAGTTCCAAAACCGCGATACAGGCATATTCCGTCTTTGCTGAAATTTTCATAGAAAACGACCTTATAATCTGAGATGATGACAGGGGTTTGAATTTTCCGTTTCGGAAAGAAAAATCAATTATAACGACTATTTCCCTCGGCGTGTCAACCTGAAAGGAACATAACAAAATGATTGATACTTATTTTAGTGCCTATTCAATCAATTGCAAGGCCTTGGTAAATGAACAAAAAAGAATGTTAATTAAAAAGGAGACGATCACTAAAGGCAACCTCTAAAAATTCCGCTGACCAACCGGGACTTGTGGTCACGGCTTCGGAAAACCAAGGATATAGGCGTTCATAATCTTGGATTTTCAAATTATTATAGGTGCCCTAAACAAAGTGTATTCGCGATCGTCTTGCGTTTTGCGGCAAGCGGCGATGGGTTATTTTTCCTCATAACCCTCTTGAAACCCGTCGTAAATTTTCTTGTCTTTTTGAATTCTCTTCTGCTCGTTTTCCACCTTTTTGAACCTGGAGGTGATGTTGTCGAGATAGGCTGCCCCCGCCCTTTTTTTCGAGGTCTCCAAACGCGGAAGACACTCCGTTTCCGCTTGCAGCATCGCGGCGTTGAAGCAGTCCTTGACCCATTTGTAATTTTGGTACTCTTTTCCCCTTTTTTTCCCGGATTCGCTGCTCACCGCACCGGAAAGAACGGAGGCCATGTCGTCGTATTGGGCGGCCGCCGCTTCGGAAAGGGCAAAAACCCACTTGAGCGACGCATTGGCCGCCAAAGGGTCGTCCTCAAATTCTTCCGAAAAATCGTCTTCGGAAGCCGCGGTTTTGCTTTTCGGAGGCGAGGAGGCCGGGGATTTTTTCGCGTCGCTCGAAAGATGTAAATTCGGGGGCTGTGTATGAGTTAATCGGGCAATGATATTCGCGCCGGTTTCTATTGTTTTTTGTAACAACTCTTTGCGTTGCTCCGTTTCGAGAACACGTTTCGGTTTCGTTTCCGATTCGTCCAACGACTCTTCGGGCGTTATCGCCTTGGAATACATGATGAGTTGCCCCGCGAGTCGGGCGACCGATTTCCAAGTCCCGATTTGTTGGAGGATCTCCAAAGTCAGCAAATCGATCTCCTCATTCTTGGCATTGAACGCTGAAAGAACCGTTTCTTCCGCGGGAGCGCCGATTTTGATGAGACATTCTTTGGCCTTGTCCTTCAAATCGGGAACGATCAGCAGCCGCAGAAGCGGCAAAGCGGCCCGGGCATCATTGGTTTTTCCGAGTAGATCGAGAATTTTGGAGCGAACTTCCGGCAGGGGGTCGTCTTCGAGCACTTGAATCAGCGCGACGGCGGCATCAGGATCGTCGATCACCGCGAGGACCGCGAGAGTGAGATCGCGAATTGAAGGGATTTCAAGATACGGCAGGACGAATTGCGAGCCCCCATTCAAGTAGGAAAAGGCGGCGACGACTCTGTTGCGGGCTTGCGGTTCTTTCGCGTCGAGAGTCAGGTAACCGACCAATAAAAACTGAATTCGAGGGTCTTCGGCGCAACCGTTTTGCAATGGGAGCGAATCGAAACAGATTCCAACATCGGGTTTTTTTTTCGATTTGGAGAGAAACAGTGCCATTTCCGGGGCAATATCTTCAACGGCCAAAAGGCAATAGGCGGCTGCGGCCTTGGTTGCGAGTTTGGAACCGGGATCATGAAAAATGCGTTTCAAAATAACGGTTGCGACTTTTTGAACGGACTCGCTCGGCGGTTCGACCTTCGGTTCGACCTTCGGTTCGACCTTCGGCTCGACTTTCGGTTCAACCTTTGGCACAACTTTCGGCGCGACCTGCGGGGTATCTTCTTCGCCCCTCCTCGTATAAGACATTTTGCCGGGGATCTTTAGATCGAGGGCTGGTGCTTGGGGGGCCGGCGCCGGAGAGTCCGGCGTTGGGGAGACCGGATGCTTCGAGAGTGGCTTTTGAGCCACGCTGATCATCAAGAGCAGCGTTTTTTCAGCCTCGGTTTCGTTGGATCGATAGGAATCGAGA
Organism: Thermoguttaceae bacterium; assembly: GCA_031549145.1. Classification (GTDB taxonomy): domain Bacteria; phylum Planctomycetota; class Planctomycetia; order Pirellulales; family Thermoguttaceae; genus JAVBSX01. Next base: position 34,618 of record JAVBQI010000051.1, read on the forward strand.
AAACGGCGACAGAGGGAATTGATGTCTTGAGCGTCATTGGGGCCGCCGGGAGAAACAGCTGCCGGGGCGTTGGCGGGCTGGGCTTCCAAAGTCTGAACTTCATCCCAAATGTCCGGTTCCGATTTCGAGAAACTCTCAAGAAAAAGATTGATTTCTCCGGCACCGCGAGTCATTTTTTTTGACGTGAAGGCCTCGGCCGTCAGCTGCAGGGGAGAAGAAATTTTGGCGAGGGCGGCGGTTTTCCAAGCCTTTTGTTCGCCTTGCGGAATCCGGTGGGCGAAATACGCAACCGTTTCCGAAAGAGCCCGAACTTTCAATTGTGAAACGGACAATTTGTAGAGCATTTCCGGGACGTTGGAGGCGTCGTCGGCGACCGTTTCGAGAACGGCAAGAAGTTCCTTGGCCGCGTTGAGCAGTTCCTCCGCGACGAGATCCGCCGCTTCGGCCGGAGATTTGGCGGCAACCCGATCATTGAGCGAGGTCGCCAATGGGTCGTTCCAACCGGCAAGCGGCGGAATGCTTTCCGCCCCGGAAACAAGAGCCGGTAAAAAAAGAAACAAAAGCGATAGAAACGGCAGCGGCGAAGAAGTCTTTCGAATCGAAGCGGAAAGAAAACTTGACATCGGGACTCAATGGGGAGAGGAACGAAGGTTATTTCAAAATATCGCTAAAAATCAAATTCGCATCGACATTGAAAATGGTTCTCAGGAGGTACTCCAATGTCTTGGAATCGGCGAAAATATGGATCGTGTATTGATTATGCGTGATCGATTCCCCTTTTTGCATTTCCTTGGCCGGGGAATAAGTGTCAAGCTCGAAAAAAGGGAGCGAACGTTTCGATTCGCCTTGGAGCGACCCATGATTGTAGGCCCGGACCACTTCACCGGAAAACGGGGTTTCGGCGAGGTGCTCTTTCGCGATTTCAGCCGTTGTGGTCGGCGGGACAGAAAAAAGCTCGTTGGCGCAAACGGTTTCGTTCTCGGCTCGTCCGGTCGGTTTTACGGAATTTTTGAAATAATACTCCCGCGTGCTTAAAAAATCGGATTGAGGAAAGTCGGCCCCCGGCTCGAAGTAATCATTGCTCAAATAGTCGTGTTCGACCGGGTTGTCCGGCATGTTGAACGCGAGAATCGTCAGAACTCCGGTACGAAAATCGATTGCCGCACAGTGAGGAATTGCCCGACGCCTCGAAACGCCGATCTGCCCGCGCAAAAGCCCGTCGGCCCTCAAAACCGCGGCGTTGTTCAGGATATGGAGACGTTTTCGCGAGGAAACACCGAAAAATTCCGATTGGATCGGCGGCCCCAATTCGTCTTCGTTCCCCGGACGAAAGGGGAGAAGCATCACGGAATACGGCGTCGCATTGAACATCCCACGAACCCGGATCGAAACCAGTCCGCTGTTTTTGGATAAGGCGGCCCCCCGGTTGAAAATCGTGTTGGACGACTCGTAGGCGACAAAAGAAACCTCCGGCTGTTCAAGCGGAACGATTGCGGCATCCGGAAGGATGCCCTGCAAGCCGGCTTCGTTCAACAGCCGGACGGAGCGGACGACATCGAGATCGAATCGGGCTCCGGAAATGTTCGTCGCCGTAATCGTACGCCGCATCCGAACCGATTGGGAAGACGTTCCGAAGTCGACTTCGAAAGGCCCTTCGACGAAACCGGTCGGAACCTGAATGCTCTCCTGGTAATCGGCTAAAGCCGAGGCCGGGTTTCCCTCGGAGCCTTTCGTATCGTAATAAAGGCTGAAAGGGCCGCCGTTGGGAGAAAGGGTAAATTGATCTTCTCCGCCGAAACAGTGTCGCAAGGAATGCTGATTCGTGTCGGTTTCAATCGAATGAACGTCGATCAGCCCGTAACTGTCCCCCTCGATTCCGCCGCAAGTGCTCGTCATCACACGGCCGTTCCAAGCGGGGCAAATCGCGATCCTCGCCCCGAACTCGTTGGTCAGTTCAAGGACCTTGGTCTTGGATTCGAGAAATTGTAATCCGTTGGAATAAGACATTCGTATCCATAAAAGCTGAAAACAGCTCTCCAAATAATTCAAAAAACATCACCTAAATCAGGATTATTTTACCAAAAACGAATTCCGGGGCAAGTTTCTCCAAAAAATTCCGCGACAAGCGACGTATCTTACGAAATAATGCCCAATAACGAGCCGGGACCTGCGGTCCCGACTGCCGCTTATTTGATGTTGTCATCTTTTTTTCGCGGTGAGCGTGTCGGGACCGCGGGTCCCGGCTCGTATGTTCGGGCGATGCCCGGAAAATTCCCCGCCGCCGTTGATTTTTCCCCGCTATTTGATAACCTTGTCATTGTCGAAGAACATCCCCTCTGTCCTCTGTCCTCTTCTCCCTATGCCCGAACTTCTCGCGATTCTCGACTGCGGCGCACAATACACGAAAAACATCGACCGGAAAGTCCGCGAACTGGGCGTCCGCTCCGAAATCTTTCCGATCAACGTCGATCCGCTCAAACTCGCCCCTTACCAGGCGATCATTCTTTCCGGCGGACCGGCGAGCGTTTACGAGTCGAACGCGCCCAAGGGGCATCCCGCGATCCTCAGCCTCGGCGTTCCCGTCCTCGGAATCTGCTTCGGCATGCAATGGTTGAACCATGAGCTCGGCGGAGCGGTTTCGCCCAATGCGGCCAAGGAATACGGCACGACACCGATCCGGATTGATCCGAACTGCCCGTTGTTCGACGGGCTGACGGCGACGCAAACCGTGCTCATGTCGCACGGCGATACCGCGACAGGACTCGCTCCCGGTTTTCAAGCCTGCGCCTGGTCCGGGGAGACGGTCGCGGGGATTTGGAATCCCGAAAAACGGTTTTTCGGCGTCCAGTTTCATCCCGAGGTCGATTTGACCGAGCACGGGCTCGTGATGCTCGAAAACTTTCTCCGGAAAATCGTCGGCTTTCGCGGTTCCTATTCTTTGGAAGATCGAATTCAAACCTCGATCGACGAAATTCGCTCCCGGGTCGGCAACGAAAAAATTCTCGTCCTGGTCAGTGGCGGGGTCGATTCGGCGGTCAGTGCCGCCCTGTTGCTCAAAGCCCTGCCGCCGGAAAACGTGTCCGCGATACACGTCGATCACGGCCTGATGCGGCTCAACTAAAGCGACCGGATTTGCGAAACGCTGCAAAACATGGGTCTCAAACACCTAATCCGGGTCGAGGGACAGGACTTCTTTTTCGACACGCCGATCGAAACCCCGGACGGCCCGCTCGGTCCGTTGATCACACTCAACGATCCCGAACATCGCCGGAACGTAATCGGCACCTTGTTCGTCGAGCAGATCCGAAAAATCGCGGACCAGCTCGGGCTCGACTTTTCCAAAACCTTCTGGGCCCAGGGAACGCTGCGGCCCGATTTGATCGAAAGCGGCAACCCCGATGTCAGCGGACATGCGAACCGGATCAAAACGCATCACAACGACGTCGATCTCGTCCGGCAGGCGCGCGACCGCGGACTGGTGGTCGAAACGAATCGGGATTGGCATAAGGATGAGGTCCGGAAAGTCGCCCTCATGCTCGGCATTCCGGAAGCGATCGCCTACCGACAGCCGTTTCCCGGCCCCGGGCTCGGCGTTCGGCTCATGGGTTACGACGGCAAGGAAACCGTTTCGGCGGAACAAAAAGCGAAATTCGACGCCCTGCTCAAGGAATTGGCACCGCGATTTCAAAGCGAGGTCGTCCCGATCCGAACGGTCGGGGTTCAAGGAGACAACCGCAGCTTCCGGTTTTTCGCGTTGGTTTCCGGCGGCGGCTTCGACACCGATTGGGAGACCATGATGCGATTGGCCGGTCAGATTCCGAACCGGCTCGATTTCATCAACCGGATCGTGTACGTTTTGGGAAAGAGAGAAGGAAAAACGAACCTCGCTCCCTTCCCGACGACAATCACGCGGGAGAACATCGAGCTGTTGCGGCAGGTCGATGCGAGGGTCTCGCGACTCTTGGCAAGGAACCGCAGCATCGGCCAGGCGTTCGCGGTGCTCTTGCCGCTCGGAACCGCGACGGGCCGGTATTCGGTCGTGCTGCGGGCGATCGTTACGAACGATTTTATGACCGGCCGACCGGCCCGAATCGGCGAGGAGATCCCGACGGAAGGAATGCGGGAACTGGTCGAAGAGATCCTCCGCGATTTCCCGCAAATCGATCTCGTCGGATACGACTGCACCGAAAAACCGCCGGCAACCGTCGAATGGATGTAGGACGCCGGTTCGTGATGTAAAAAGAGCCGCATGTGAAGCGAAGCGTAACTTGCGGACCTGGTACAAGGTCCGCAAGTTACGTCGGAGTACCGACTACACATGCGGCTCTTTTTTGAATCCTTATTCGAACAATTTCCTGAGGATCGGTCTTACATAAAAAATCCCTACAGCCGCATGATTGACGGGAAGCGCTTTCGGATGAGACGAGAAAACTCTCAACGCTCCGGCATTGCTCTTTTGCTCGTCGCGATCGTGATCGCGATCCTGAGTCTGGGGGCGATCTCGCTCGTCGCGCTGATGCTGGTCGAGCGGCAGGCGACGACGATCCGAGGGGACGAGATTCAGGTCAATCAGGCCGCCCTTTCCGGCGTCGAGCTCGCCCGCTCCGTCGTCGCGATGTCCGAAGCCCGGCGGGAACAGATCGGCGGTATCACCAATAACCCGGCCTATTTCGCCGGCATCGAACTGATGCCCGCTCCCGAGGGGCATCTGAAAGGAGCCGTCCGGCTGACCGTGCTCGCCCCGAAAATCGAGAATGGTTCCCTCGCCGGGATTCGATACGGTTTGGTCAACGAATCGGCCCGGTTGCATCTCGGCACCGTTCTTCAATGGGACAACGAAAATCCGGGGCAAGGGCGCAAATCGCTGATGTCGCTCCCCGGAATGACCCCGAGCATCGCCGATTCGATTCTCGATTGGATCGACTCGGACAAAATCGCCCGCCCGTCCGGAGCCGAATTGGAGTATTACCGCCGCATCGGCGTCCCCTACGGCCCGCGAAACGCGATCCCGGTTTCACTCGAAGAACTCCTGTTGGTTCGGGACGTAACCCGGCCGTTGCTTTTCGGGAACGACGAAACCTTCAGTTACGGATTCGATCCGAATCGGGCGACGACCGGCTCATCGACGACGCCAAACGATCCGCTCATGCCGCAAGCCCCGGCGCCGCTGCCGACGGTCCCGACCGCGGTTCCGGTTTCGAACCCGCCCTCGGCCGACCCGTTCGGAGACGGTCAAAGCCTGAGTTTGCCGACGAATGCGAACGATGCGACACTTCCGATCATTCCGGAAGCCGGCCTTGGGGCGAGCGAAACCGCTTCGCCGATTGCCAGAGCCGGAACCGAAGCGGCGGTCGGCGGGGCGTTCGAATCGGAATCGCTTTCCGCTCTGTCGTCTCCGAATTCCCCCGCAACAGGCGGTTCCGTTCGAATTCCGTGGTGTTATATGCTGACGACCTTGAGTGCCGAAAAAGAGGTCAATCCGGAGGGGATCGCCAAGTTCGATTTGAACGAGCCGAACCTCGAATTCCTTTACGGACAAATCGAAAAGGCGCTCGACGCGTCGTCGGCCCGATTCGTGATCCTGTATCGGCAAAACGGCCCCGCGACGACAACGAGTACGACAACGGCTCCGACAAGCGAAACCGTTTCGGAAACGGTCGGGGCGACCGGTTCGAGTGGTTCAGCCGAAACGGCCGCCGGATCGACGGGCAAGCCTGATTTTTCGCAGCCGGCTCGATTCCGGTTGGCAACGCCGCTCGATCTGTTGGAGGTCTCGGTCGAAGGGTTCGGGCCGAGCCCGTTTTCGTTCAACCAGACGCGAGGGAAAGAGCGGTTTTACAAACTGCTGGATTACGGAACGACGAGCCCGACGGTTGTGATTACCGGTCGTCTCAACATCAACGAAGCGTTGCCCGATGTGCTGCGGGCCGTTCCCGGTCTCTCGGAGGAATCGGTCTCGCAAATTGTTTCGAAGCGGGCGGCTCTTGCATCATCGACCCGAAAGGCGGAATTGCGGCATGCCGTTTGGATTTTCGCCGAAGGGGTCGTCGATCTCACGAGCATGAAATCGCTCTGGGACAAAATCACTGGCGGGGGGGACGTGTTCCGTTGTCAGGCGATCGGGTTTTTCGACAACCAGGGGACCGCGAGCCGTTGCGAGGCGGTGATCGACGGGACGACCCAGCCGCCCCGGCAGGTGCTGTTCAAGGATTTGACGATGTACGGTCGCGGCTTTCCGATCGATGTTCTTAAGCCGAATCGTTAGAAGTCGATTTGGATACTCATTGGCAGATGCTTCCCGGGGCGTAGTAAAATTCTATTGTGAGTTTGGGTAAGATTGCCCCAACGGGGCAATGACAAGGTAGCCGGGGGTGAGCGTACTCGCGAACCCCCGGTGATAGGATCACAAACCGATCGTCCCCAACGGGGCGCACAAGGTCTTTTTTTGTTGCACCCCGTTGGGGTGCGATGTGCTTGGTGCATAGTTTCCGGGGGTTTGGCGATTACACCTCACCCCCGGCTACCTTGTGAGCCCCCGTTGGGGGCAGAAATCTCGCCTGCAAAATTTCACTATACCCAAATGCTGTTCAAGACCAATCCAATCGTGATTGACGGCATCACTCCGTCTTGATAAAATCCTCGTTGGATGTCTCTGATTTCCGACCGGAAATCGACAATCAAACAATCAGTTTTCGCTGTTTCATTCGCAGCGTTTTAAGCCTTTTATCATTTCGCCAAACCCATCACAGAGGGCAATAGCCCTCAAACAAAGGGTGATATCAGGTCGGCGCTACCCGTACGGGAGCCCGGCCGATGTTGTCCTTTGTTGCCTCGTGATGGGGGCTGGCGAAGCAGCTCGGTCCGGCGCTCCTTTTCTGAAACACGAAAAGGAGCGCCGGATCGGGTTGACTTCAACCCCTTCTCAAGAAAGGATTTCCGGCCTCATGTCATCCTACTCCGATCACGACGAAGACGCGATCTTTCACATTTTCGAGGAAACCCGTTTCAACCTGGAGCAGATGATCCTGCTTGTCGAGACGCATCTGCAGCAACTCGCCTCGGAAAAAACGAAAGCACTGGAAATCCTCCGGAAATGCCTCGTCGATGCGAAGACGCCGTCCGCGGACATGTTTTTCGTCCAATGGGAAGCCTTGCAAAAGACACATGCACACGGCCAATTGGCCGAGGCGGTGCGTTATCTCGGTCTCGCCCGTGAGGCCGTCAAAAATCTCCGCGCGTTCGACCGATAGTCGATGCGCAAGCCGGTTTACCAGAAATTTGATAACGTTTTTTTCAACGGTGCTGATTGAGATAAATCGCCTGGATCAGTTCGGCCGAATCCTTGAACTTCTTTTTCGATTCCAAAACGAGATCGATCAGCCGTCGGGCCTCCGATTCCGAATGCCCCAGCGAAACCAGCGCTTCGAATGTCTCGGAAACGACGTCGGTTCGGACGGCCGCATCGGGCGAGATGTCGCGGGAGATCAACAGCGCGAACTTCGGGACTTTGCGCCGCAATTTCGCGACGATTCGTTCGGCGGTCGCCGGGCCGACCCCGGGCAGCGAAGAGAGAAATTTTTCGTCTTTCTCTTCGATCGCACTCGCGACCTCTTTGACCGGCCGGACCATCGCCCGAAGCGCCTTTTTCGTTCCGACCCCGTCGACGCTGCAAAACAGATCGAAAAATTCCCGCTCGGCTTCGGTCAAAAAACCGACCAGTCGCGGCGTCATTTTTCCCTGCGGCGTGCCGTCCAGGGAATAGATCGTGTGCAGGGACACCGTTTTGCCGAGGTCCTGCTGCAGTTGCCGTCGGGTAAATTCCGGAATCCAAATTTCGTACTCGAACGGTTCGGCTGCAAGAACAGCCCGTTCGTCGAAAAGAGAAACCAATCGGCCGGTAATTTTCGTAATCATAGTGGTTGAGGATAGAGGACGGAGGACAGAGGATAGTGGGAAGTGGGAAGAGAGCCGCGACCTGTGGTCGCGAGTTCCCATTCATAATTCTTAATTTTTTAACTCCCCTCTGTCCTTTAACTTTCTTCGTCTTCGTGAATCGCGGAGATGGTTTGTTTGACGAGTTTGCGCATCAGCGTCGCCGGGCCTTTCGAACCGGTAAACAGTTTGAATTGCATGCAAGCCTGGCCGATAAACATTTCGACGCCGGAAACGGTCTTGCATCCTTTCGCCTTGGCATTTTTGATCAAAAGCGTGTTTTCCGGATTGTAAACGGCGTCGAAAACGATCATTTCCTTTTTCAAACCGGATTTCTCGAAAGGCGTGTGATCGACGTTGGGATGCATTCCGACGGGCGTGCAGTTCGCGATGATGTCGGCCCGGGTTCCATGCCGGAGTTCCCAGTCGACGTAATCGCAACCCAGGAGGCCCGCGAGGTATTGGGCTTTCGCATCTTCGAAATCGCTAACCGTAACCCGGACCTGGCGTTGGATCAAACCGTAGGCGACCGCTTTGCCCGCCCCGCCGGCTCCCAGGACGAGGGCGCGTTTGCCGATCATCGGGCTGTTGTCGGCCGAACCGTCGCCGCCCATCGCGATTTCGAGGCTCAAAATCGCGGCGATGTAATCCGTGTTGTAACCGCAACGTTCGTTCCCTTCGAACAAAACCGTATTGCAGGCTCCGATTTCCTCGACGGCGGGGTCCCATTGCGTCAACTCTTTCATGATTTCGACCTTGTGAGGGATCGTAACGCTGATCCCCCGGAAATCGACCAACGGAGCCTTGGCGACGAACTCGCTCAAATCCTGCGGAAAAACCCGCTGCGGAAGATAGACCCGGTTCATATTGGCGTTCGAGAAACCGGCATTATGAATCAGCGGGCTTAAACTGTGGGCGATCGGGTCGCCGATTACGGCATACACGTCGGTTCTTGAGTTGATTTCCTCGAAACGATAATGATCCCGCAGTTTCGTGTATTCCAAAAGCCCCGGAGCGATCACCCGGGACTGGGAAAAGGTCGCGAAGGTGAACGGGGAGCCGAATTTTTTCGCGAGGATCCGGGACATGACGCCGATCTCCCCCATGCTGATCCCGATCATCGGGGTCTCGGGGCGCTCGCGATTTTTCTCCCGGGTAAAAAGGACCAGCCGGAAAACATCGCCGATACTCTGCGGCGTAACGGCGATTTTAATGTAATCGGGGTCGCAGCCGAGCATCCGTTGGTACAGCGACTCAAGATCGTCCGGGGTTTCCTTCAAATCATGATAACTGATGAGCCGCTTGGTTTTCCCGAATCTCGGGATTTGGTGGGCGATATCCTCTTCCAGATCGACGAATTCGACGCCGGCGGCGATCGCGGAGCGGAGGAGGACCATTCGCTTTTCCTCGGAATCGCGCCAAAGGCCGCCGTCTTTCGGCCGTCGGGCGGTTGCGACGACCGGGGTCGGGCGATCCGGCAGCAGCCGGCCGAGATTGGGTGTCGAGCGAAGAAAATCCAAGCGAAGCTCGACCAGTCGCATTCCCTCATCGGCAACGGAAAGATGTTCGGCAATCATCCGCTTGTGGGAGCCGCAGGCAATACTGACGCAAATCATGGGGAATTAAGAATTATGAATTAAGAAATAAGAATGATGTTGAGACTGCAGCGTCTTGATACGGTTTACTGATCTTCATACAAAAAACCGAACACCACAAACAGCAGCCCGAAGCGTAAGCGCCGGGTTTGCCCCGTGTTCTCATGTCAAAAACCGGGCGCTTACGCTTCCGGCTGCTGCCCGATTCGAAAATTTTTGCAAAGAACAATAACCTTGGGATGGTAGGTCGGTCGCCCGCCTTTTCCAATTATTCAGCTTCAACACGTACAGCTTCAAGCAAGCCCTTATTCTATCTTCTTTCCTGCGGAAAATCGAGAGCCTCGCGCGAAGGGAGCTTCAATTCGAGTCCGGGCTTCAGATATTCCGCGTCGTCCCCGAGTACGTCTTCGTTCAGCCGATACAATTCCTGCCAACCTCGGACATCCCCCAACTCGTTTTTCGCGATGTTGAAAAGATTGTCCCCTTCCTGAACGGTGTAAACCAGCTCTTGCGAGGAGGCAACCGTCCCGGGAGAAATGTCGATCGACACCTCGGGTCGAGCCTTTCTCGATCCGGGCCGAAACGGTTCCGCCTTCTTTCCGCCCGAGTCAAGGGAAAGGGCCTGCTGCCCCGGCGAAAGGACCTGCCGTCCAGGCGAAAAGAGTTTTTCTCTCTGCAAATCCGCGGATTCGTCGATCTGATCTCGCGTCTGTGTAGGAAGGCTCGATCGATTTGAGTCCAACGTCGCGACAGGCCGGGCCGTCGGCGAAGAGTCGGAAATCAGGGAAGTGACAACGGGCGGCGTCGAAAGTTCCGTCGAGGTCGAACGTTGCGTCGGCGTCGACCGACCCGTCAAGGGAGACGCGGAAATGCCGACGGGGCCGGGGGCCTCCGCAACGAACGTCTCTTGCGGCGAGGAGCTGGTCGCCGTCGGGGAAAAGAGTGGTGCCCGGGTCAGCTTCGCGTTCCCTTTTGAAGTTGCACTCCCTTTCGCGGTCGGTCTTTCTTTTGAAGCCGTACTCCCTATTGCGGTCGTATTTTCTCTTGAGGTCGGCTCTGTTTTTTGATCGGCGTATTTGGGGCGAGGCTGCGTCAAAACCGCTTGCGGCTCATTTTGTTGACGGACGGACGCGACCTGTTGTTGTTGCGGTTGTTGGGTCGAAGGTTGTGATTGCGGTTGCAACTGCCGCGATTGTTGCGACTGCTGTTGCAAAGACTGCTGCGGTTGAAGTTGCTGAGATTGTTGCAACGGCTGTTGCGTCAACGCGGTGCTTGTCGCGGAGATCGAATTCGCAACGACGGCAACCGGCTCCCGCATCGGCGAAACGGCCGGAGCCGCTTCGGCGAGTGTCCGGCTTGTGAGCGGGGAGGTTTGTTCGGTCGTCAACGGGACCGATGTTCCGGAGAAGGAAGAACGGTCCGACGTATTTTTCAAAGGCTCGCTGCCCGTTGAAACCGCAGTTGTCGAAACAGGGGTCGTTGAAACGGATGTCCCTGTCTCCGTCCCTGTCGAACCGGAAGCGGAGAGCAAACCGGGAGCGGAAGCCGAAACGGGAGCGAGGGCCGAAACGGATGCCGGGGTTGAAACCGTTTCGTGGGAAAAATCGTTGGTCAATGACGCGATTCCCGGATTTCCGGCGACGACATTGGAAAAGGGGTCCGGAACGTTCGATTCGATGCCCGCAACGTCCAACTCCGGCACGGCTTCGGTTCCGTACGGATCGGAGATCATCGGCGGATCGTTTGCTGCGAACGAATCGACGGATTGCGTACCGATGAGCGGCTCAAGGGAATCGAGAGGGTTTTCCAAGGATTGTTCCAATGTCCCAGCTTCGGTCTCTGGAACGAGGGAAACGGCGGGCGGAGATTGTTTTTCGTTGGTCGAGGTTGACCCGACCGCCGAAGTGTAAGCCGGATTCGCTTCGACCGGTTTCGAAAGCGGGGGTTCCGCGAGACGGTCGGGGGATTTCGAAGGGCTCTCTTTTTTCGCGAGAGTTTCGGAGAGGGATTCGGTCAACGGCTTGTTTTCGGCGAGGATCGCGGCGTTTTTTTTCGCGTGGGCGTAATACCGGTACCCGATCAAACCGCCGATTGACAGGAAAATCAGCGCGGCGGTCGCGACGATTTTGAATCGAATCGAGCGGATCGCGTTTTCGTAGGCCTCTTCGTCGAAGTCTTCTTCTCCGGAAACTTCTTCCTCTTCGCCATTTTCCTGCCGCAAGGCGGGCAGCGGAATTTCGTCCCGGAGTCCCTCGATTTTTCCTTCGATTTCCTCTTCGGAGAAATCCGGCGACTCGCTCTTTCGCAAACGCGAAAGCAGCGAAAAAGTGCGACTTTTCAAAAACGTGAACGAAACGACGGCCCCGTTGAGGCAAAAACGCGAGACGGCCCGAAGCACGGCGACGGTTCGCCAAAAAACGACCGCGGTTCCTCTCCAAAGATTCTTGACGAATTTCAAAAAATCGGCTCCGGGGTCGACGTCCGGCTCCGGCTCTTCGGTGAGGTCGTCCCGAATTTCGGTGGGAGCGACCGCGGCGGGCATTTCGAGTCCGGCCTGCGAAAGCGGCGGGGCCGATTCGAGTGCCGAGAGCTCAGCGTCGGAGACGGAGAACTCGACGAAATCCGGAAGTTGCGGTTTCGAAGAATGGAACTTTTCCCTGTTTTTATGATTTGATTTTCCCGACATTTTGCATCCTTGCAAACCCCTGATTGTGAGCGGAAATGAACGGGGAATTGTACACGATTCGGCCGAATCGTACCAGAGGAAAATCGAAACATTGCCCCGATGATTGACTGGGGCAATGTTGGCAAAATAGCAAGACTGCCTGTTTTGTGGGAAATTCGTAAAACAGGCAGTAAAACACCGTCGCAACCTCTAAAAATCGCGTCTTACCGAAAGAATCGGGGGCGGCACTCGACCTGACGGTACTCTTGAATGGTTACATTTTGGAACCAAATTTCCCCGCCGTGATCCTGGAACATGAGACGACCGTAACGATTTTCGCCAAACCCTTTCGCTTCGTTGAATTTGCTCTCGGCGATATGCTTTCGCCAATCATTCGTGCCGGTATGCACGACCAAAACCCGTTGGTCGTTGAGCCAATGTTCGATTCGGTTGCCGAAAACGACGATTTTCGTGTGGTTGAACTCCCCGGCCGGCTTCAAATGCTTGGAGGCATCGGGAGCGTAAACGTCGTACAACGAGCCGGTTTGGTTCTTCGGATTGAGTTCACTGGAGCGTTCGTCGTCGAGAATCTGGTATTCGCAACCGAGCCAACGGTTGCCGAATTTTCTGTATCGATATTTAACGCCACTGTTGGCCCCTTCGACGATTTTCCAGTCGAATTCGAGGACGAAATATTCATACGTTTTTTTGGAGATAATATCACCGGCCCGCTGTTCCCGATGCAAAACGCCGTCGTTCAAGACCCAGCCGGGTCGAACCTCATCACCGCTCGCGGTCATCCAATTTTCGAGCGAATTGCCGGAAAAGAGCGGAACCTTCGACCCCAGAACGTAGGTGGGGGCATGGGGGCGTGCGAAAAGCAAGTGTCCCGGCCCGGCTGCGAAAACGGAGGAGCTGCTTAAAAGAAAAACCGCTATAACCGGCAAAACAATGGCTTGAGAACGATTCATATCTTTTCTCCGAATGGAAAAGTAGTGGGAATAAAGAGAACAGGCAAAAACAACCGCTTAATCCTACCATACTTTAGGTGATTTGGGAAGATTTTTTGGTTAAAATGCAAGACGATTTTATTTCGAACGCGGCAAACAGCAGCCCGAAGCGTCAGCGCCGGGTTGGCCTCGCGTTTTCGTGTTGGGAAACCGGGCGCTGACGCTTCCGGCTGCTGTCCGATTCGAGATTTTTCCGAAAATCCCGACTTTGCAGTTCTCTTGATTTTCTGCAAACCTCACTGTTTTTTCGGCGATTCCTGGTTAAAATGTAAGGTAAAGAGGCGTCGATTCAACGTCAATCGGAAATCTCTGCATTCAAGCCGCGATCCGAGGAGCATTCGGCAGTCGTAACCAAGAGGGACAACAAATGAAATTTTTTCGATATTGCTATCATTATTTGCTTTCGCTCTTTTTCGTCCTTCTCAGTAGCGGATTAATTTTCGCCGCCGGAAGAGACGAGGATAAACCGCCGCCGCCGGAGCCGGAATGGATCCTTTCCTACGCGCTGCTCGCCGGTTGCGTTACATTGGGATTGATATTGATTCTTCGATCCGGTCGCCGGGCCGATTCCATTATCGATGAGTATGACCGGAAAAGAATGCAAGAAGAAGAATTGAAAAGAATGGGGAAACACTGAGGCAAGGCTGTAGGCTATAGACTGTAGGCTGTAGGGAATGGTTGGAAAATGGGGTCGGCTGCCAACGACCTTCAATCAATAGCCTTTGCCCAAAGTTTTATGTGTCTCCAAATGTAAACTTGATGCTATACCGTACGCGGTATTGCGGTAAGCCTTCGGCCTCATTTAGTCCGCAGCCTCGTTGGGCTGCTAACTTATTGCATGCCGAGCACTTACCGATTCGGACTCGAAAAAATGGAAAAGGAGAAAAGTCGAATTTTTCGACTTCGCAAAGTATATGCTCAACGTCGAACGGATCAGTAAGGAGTATCCGGCGAGGAGCGGGACGATTTCGGTGTTGCGGGATTGTTCGTTTTCGCTGGAAAAAGGGGAATCGCTCGCGGTTCTCGGACCGAGCGGTTCAGGCAAGAGTACGCTTCTGAGCATTCTCGGAACCTTGGAATCACCGAGCGGCGGGGCGTTGGAGTTGGACGGAATCCGGCCGTTCGGGCTGGGCGAAAAGGAATTGGCCGCGTTTCGACGGGAAAAGATCGGGTTCGTTTTTCAGGATCATCATTTGCTGCCGCAATGCAATGCTCTTGAGAATGTGCTGATTCCGTTTTTGGCCGAAGGGCGTGTTTCGAGTTCGCAATCGGATTTTGCCCTCGAATTGTTGGAAAAAGTCGGTCTCGCCGAGCGGATCGATCATCGGCCGGGCGAACTTTCGGGGGGCGAGCGGCAACGGGTCGCGATCGCCCGGGCGCTGGTCCGGCGGCCGTCGTTGATTTTGGCCGACGAGCCGACCGGGAATCTCGACCGGACGACGGCGGCGAGCGTTACGGAATTGCTTTTTTCGCTGCTCGATTCGAGTTGGAGCCTGATTTTGGCGACGCACGATCTTTCCCTGGCCGGAAAATTGAAATACCAAAAAGAGATCGACGACGGCCGGTTGCTCGACCGCGCCAAAGGGTGAAAAAGGGACGTTCCATATCATTGAAATACAATTATCGTAAAATCATCAACATCATCAACAAATGCAAACAACGAGTGTCGTGCTTGTCGGGGTCGGTGGGCAGGGAATTTTATTGGCGAGCGAAATCATCGCTCAAGCGGCCGTCGCCGCCGGGTTCGACGTCAAGACGAACGAAGTGCATGGGATGGCCCAGCGGGGCGGATCGGTGATCGCGCAAATCCGTTTCGGCGAGAAGGTTTATTCCCCGCTCGTTCCGCAACAATCGGCCAGCGTCCTCGGCTCTCTCGAACGTATGGAATCCCTGCGGTATGTCGATTACCTGGCACCCGGAGGGTTGGCCGTCGTTTCCGACCAGCGAATCATTCCGGTGAGCGCTTCGACCGGCCCGGTCAAGTATCCGGAAATCGACGCGGCGGTGTTGCGGGAACATTTTCCCCGGCTGATTTATCTCGACGCCGTCGGCGAGGCGACCCGGCTGGGGAACCCGAAAGCGGCCAACACGATCCTGCTTGGGGCGATGTCGCGGGAAATCCGGCTGCCCGAAACCGCTTGGGAAACGGCCCTTCGCAAAAGCGTCAAGGAAAAATTTCTCGACGTCAATCTTAAGGCCTTCGCAATCGGACGAGGAATGAAGGAATGAAAATTTAGAATTAAAAATTATGAATTAAGAATTATTTTGGGAAGCCTCTTCGCGACCGTAGGCCGCGGCTCTCTTCCCACTTCCCACTTCCCACTATCCTCTATCCTCTAACAATGTACTTTTCCCTTGACCAGCCGGTTGGTGCTCCGCCGCTTTCGGAATGCGTTTTTCCGGGCGATCGGGTCGTGATTGTGCCGGATAAGCGCATCGCCCGGGAAGAGGAGGTGCTCGCGGAACTGGCTTCGCAAGTTTTCCGGCTTTGCACGGAACCGGAAGAGATCGCGATTGTCTTAACCGAGGAAGAGGAAAAGAAAAAAGGGACGGCCCTGCGGAACGCTCTGCACGATCGGTTGTCCGAGACAAACGGCGAGCCGGTCCGGATCGCGATTCATTCTCCCGCCGAGCGGAAAACGCTGGGATTTCTCGCCGCCAACGACAAAGGGGAACCGGTCGGCCTTTGCCGGACGATCCTGGACGCCGATTTCGTGATTCCGGTCGGCGAAATCCCCTCGAAACCGTACGTCGGTTATTACGGCGTTTACACCGCCCTGTTTCCGCGGTTTTGCGACGAAGAAACGCAAATCCGTTTTCTCCGCGCCGAGCAGGGCAATCCCGACGCCAAACTCAAGAAGCGGCTGCTCGGCGAAGTCGAGGAAATGGCCGCGTTTCTCGGCATTCTCCTGACGATTCAGCGGAGCGGTTCGGCATGGTCGTGCGGGTTGCCGACGACGTTCGGCGTTCCGGCACGTTCGAGCGCCCGGCGTTCAGTGGACTCGCCGCGTTAGAAGGGAGCAACAAGGTGAGCCCGGGATTTCGCGGTCAAAATTCGGATACGGTTGTCGGGTTCAGGGCCTGGTCGATGATCCCGTTCGCCCTGGTGATCGGCGTCGGGTGCTCGCTCTTGCTCATCCTCATCTCGGAGGCGGCCCGGTTGCTCGAACGGTTTTGGTGGTCGGTATTGCCGATGCAGTTCGGGGTTGATCCGTTCGGGCCGACTTGGATTTTCACCATTTTGACGCTCACCGGCTTGCTGGTTGGGCTGATCGTTTGGAAGGTCCCGGGACATGCCGGACCGGACCCCGCGACCATCTCGCTCATTGACGAACCATTCCACGCCTCGGTCGTGCCCGGGCTTTTGCTCGCCGCCGTCCTGATGCTCGCCGGCGGCGTCAGCCTCGGGCCGGAAAACCCGATCATGGGGGCGAATATCGCGCTCGCGGTGTTTTTAGGACGAAGGTTCGTGCCGCGTACCGATCAGGCCGTTTGGAAAACCCTCGCGATCGCCGGGACCGTCGGAGCCTTGTTCGGAACGCCGCTCGCCGTCGCCTTGATGCTTTCGGAAATTCCGGGCAACGATCCGAAAGTTCCCCTTTGGGATCGATTGGTCGTCCCGCTTATCGCGGCCGGCGCGGGAGCCTTGACCACGAAAGCGTTGGCCGGTTCCGTTTTTTCGATCGTGTTGCCGAACTATCCCGGCTTCCAATGGGTCGATCTGCTGAGCGGTTCGTTGATCGCAGCGGTCGCGGCCCTGATCGGGCTGATCGCCGTGTACGTCTATCCCTGGGCACATCGACTGTTCGCCCGGCTCGGATTTCAGCCGCTGATGATCGTCATCGGCGGAATGCTGCTGGGGGTGCTCGGAATGATCGGCGGGGAAATCACGCTCTCGAAAGGGTTGGATCAGATGCGGGAATTGACCGACCGGATCGGGGAGGATTCGTTTTCGGGGCTGGTTCTCATCATCACGGTCAAACTGGCGGCGATCGTCGTCGCGGCGAGCTGCTGTTTTCGCGGCGGCCGCATTTTCCCTTCGCTGTTCGTCGGCGTCGCCGTCGGGGTCGCGGCCCATGTTCTCTGTCCGGCGATTCCGGCGGCGTTGGCCGTCGCCGCCGGAGCGGTCGGCATGTCGCTGGCGATCACGCGGCAAGGTTGGCTCTCGTTTTTTATGGCCGCGATCCTGGTCCCGCAATTCGCGATCATGAGCATCCTGTGCCTGTGCATGATCCCGGCGTGGGTTCTCACCAGCGGGCGACCGGAAATGGTCGTCGAAAAAAGCGAAGCGGTCCGTCATTGATGCGGCTTAGCGACTTCGCAACTTAGCGGCTTGGAAAACACGATTTGCTAAGCCGCCAATTGCGAGTGCGTGTTATTCCGCTTTTTTGGCTGTCTCGCCGAAGGTTGCGCCGAGATATTCGAAAAATTCCGGGCCGCAACCGTAGGAAAGAACGACCGTGTTCTGGTTTTTTTGGCTTGAGACGCTGATTTTCGCGAGAATCGGCGCCAGTTTCAGCAGCCGGGGGTCGATGTTTTTCGGCGCCATTTCCGGCGATTTCAGCACCACAGCGCTGATCGCGGGAATTTTCGAGAAATCCGCCGCGATTCTTTTCGCGTCGTCCTCGCTTCGGGTCGTCAAACGGATCGTTCCGACCGTCGTTCCGGCCTGATCCCCGACGACGGCTTCAAGCCGTTCCAGTTTCTCAAGCGTCCCGACGAGCGATTTCAAGAGGACATTGCCCTGGGACTGTTTTTTGACTTGAACGAGAACGTTATTTTTCGTTTTCTCAAAAAAAGACGGATTGATCGCAAAGCGGAACAAAGGAGACTGCCCGCCGAAAAGCTCCTCCGCGAAACGCTGGGAGCGGACGACGTTCAATTGCCGTTCGATGCGATCCTGCTTTTCGCTGACGACGACGGCGTATTCCGCCCGCTGGTGCAAGGGAGCGTAGCCGGCGAATCGCGTTCCGATGTTCGTTTCGAAACGATAAATCGCGAAATCCCCCTTTTTTTGAACGATCGAATAGTGATCCTTGTCGATGTATTTCAAAAAACTTTCGATTTCCGACGGATTCGAACGAAGCACCACCGTCAAGGCTCCTTCGGTTTTCGGAGCGGTCTCCGGCTTGCCGGGGGCCGGAACGGCCCAGACGTTCATTTGCACGGCGAGAAGCCTTTCGAAAACCACGCCGAAGGCGACCTTCGAGCCGGGGTTTTCCGTGCCGGAAACGGCTTGGGATCGTTCCCAGATCATTTGGGCCAGTTCATTCGGAAAATGAGGAATGCTTTGCAGTCTCGCGTAATCGGTGTCGATTTTCCCGGTGATCGCTTCGACGAAACTGCCGAACTCAGGCATCGCCTTCAGCTTTTGTACGGCTTGGGAGTCAAGAGCCCGGTCGAGGTTCAAGGTTGCCGTTACATCGGGCGCGGGAAAATCCTCGACTGGAAGAAATTGACGGATCAGCTGCCCGCCCAAAAAGAAAAAGGTGGTCAACCCAATCGCGGCGGTCAAAAGAATGAAAGTTTTTCGCACGTTTTTTTTCTGTTCAATGATCCTATTCGAGAGTCCCGGCGAATTTGACGGAATACGATCGACGGAAAACCAATTCCCGCGTCTTCGATATTGACGCTCAGAGACCGCGCTTCGTTACGACAAATCACCGGCCGGGAGTTTTCCGAGCCGCCCTTCAATCCCGCATCAACTCGCCGGAGTCAGGCTCAGAACGGAGGCCGGAATCGTTTCCGTCGTCGGCGAGACGGTTTTCGCTTCGGCCCGTTGCAGGAATCGCGGGATTTTTTTGGCCGTTTCGGGTTTCCTGCCGCCGAAAACGGCGAACCCGAAATACTTCCAAACGACCTCAATACTCTCAAAGCCGGCTTTTCCGAGCCAACGAAGGTGATGTCCGAGCGGTGCGGGGAAATCCTCCGATGCGTAACGCTTGAGCCATTCGTTTTGAATTGATTCCTCCGACACGTTTTGTCGCATGTAATCGACCCAACGGTCGAGATACAACCGGTCGAGATGCGGTGTCGGCCCGAGAACCGAATCGGCATTGAAAAACCAGCCGTTTTCGCGAAGGGAGTTGAAGATTTTTCGGTACATCGCGAGTTTTTTCCGGTCGCTTTCGAGATGATGTAGCGCGAGCGAGGAGACCACGAGATCGAACGTTCCGGTCGGAAAACCGTAGCGCGAAAAATCGGCGGACACGAACACCGTTTCCGCCCGGTCGGCCATTTTTCGTTTGCACATCTCGATCATTTTCGGGGCGGCGTCCAAACAGGTCAACCTCGCGTTCGGGAAGGTTTCGGCCAACATCCGGGAAAGAGTGCCGGTCCCGCAGCCGAGGTCGAGCACCCTGATCGGCTTGGTTTTCTCGAACGGGACCGCTTCGACCAAAGCGCGGAGCATGGTCGTGTAGTGCGGGATCAACCGAACGATGATCCCGTCGAACTCTTCCGCTTCCGAATCGAAATGCCGTTTGACAGGGTCCATATTACCGAAAATGTTATTACGTTTTCCCGTTTACGTTTCTCTTTTTAGCACAGGAAAGCGCTTGAGGCAACATCTCAAA
This sequence comes from Thermoguttaceae bacterium, assembly GCA_031549145.1. Taxonomy (GTDB): domain Bacteria; phylum Planctomycetota; class Planctomycetia; order Pirellulales; family Thermoguttaceae; genus JAVBSX01. The sequence goes on from JAVBQI010000051.1 coordinate 54,395, forward strand.
GGGGTTGCAAGGTTTTTTTATGCGCAGCGCAAAAAAAAATATTTGATCTGACTTTCCGTCATCCCCGCGCAGGCGGGGATCCAGAGATTACGGTTTCCCTCTGGACCCCCGCCTACGCGGGGGTGACGAAAGTCATTGTCTCAAAAATTGAACAGGCGAAATCACAAGGTCCGCCAGTTGCGCTGCGTTCCTTTCCGGCTTTTATTCCTGGACGGCGTCACCCCGCCACCTTCAATGGTTTCGCTGGAGAACGAACCGGGCGATTTCGATTAAGGCTCTCACCGCTTCGGAGCTCGGGTTTTCAAGATTCGCCTGCTCCAGGGATCGAACAGCCGCTTCGATCAATCGGACCGCGCACTCTTGGGCGGCGTCGACCGCGCCGCTCTCCTTGAGTCGGGTCGCGAGTTGCCGGGCCGAATCAGGGGTGATCTCTTCTTTTTCCAAAAGATCGAGGATCGCTTGCCGCTCGTCCTTTGCGGAAGATTCGAGAAACAGGATCAACGGCAAGGTCAGCTTTTTCTCGATCAAATCGGTCCCCAGGGTTTTTCCGGCGATGTTTTCCTCGCCGATGAGATCAAGGACGTCGTCGATGATTTGAAAGGCGATGCCGAGTTTTTCGCCGAATTCCGCGAACTGCCGAACCGTTTCTTTCCCCGCCCCGCCGAAATGTGCTCCCAGAGCGCAACAACAGGACAAAATCGCGGCGGTTTTGCCGGAGACGATCGAAAAATACTCCTCTTTCCCGACGTCGAATCGCCGCTTCGTCCCGATTTGCCGCAATTCCGACTCGCAGGTTTTCCAAACGGCGTCGGTTACGGTCTTGTAGCCGAAAAAGTCCTCGGACCGTGTCATAATCCGCATCGCCTGGGCTAAAAGAAGATCGCCCCCCAAAATGCTGGTCGCGCTGTTCCAGCGAATATTCATCGTCGCGAGGTGTCGGCGGACCTTGGCCCCGTCGAGAATATCGTCGTGCAAAAGCGAGGCCGTATGTATCATCTCAAGGGCCGCCGCCGTCAGGTAGTGATCCGCCGTCAAAGGGCCGAAGACCCTTCCGCAGAGCAAAACGAGGACAGGTCGGAGCCGTTTGCCGACGAAACGCAGCCCGTATTGAACGACCTCCTCGACGAAAGGGTAAGGGCTCGAAAAGTCCAACCGCATCTGCCGCTCGACCTCTTCGAGATCCGTTTCAATCAGCCGATACACCTGCTGCAATTCCGGGGGAAGTATCGGCTTGGTTGACATTTCAGGCTGGGTCGGAAAAAAAGGGGATGCCCCTACGGATCGCGGGACACGGATCGGAAAACCCCCGATTATAGAACATTCCGAAAATTCCGGTATCCCCCCGTGAGAACCGCAAATTCCCGTCATTTCGACTGAAACGTAGTGTAAGGAGAAATCTCACCCTCGCGCGAGGGTCGGAATTTCCGCCCTTTCGGCGAGGGTGAGATTTCTCGCTTCGCTCGAAATGACACGGTCATTTGTTGACTGTCTGCTTACCGCACGAACAGCAGTTCGCGGTACTTCGGCATCGGCCAGATTTCATCGTCAACGATCAATTCCAATTGGTCGATGTGCTCGCGGATCGTCTCGATCAACGGGGCGACCGTCCGGGCATAAGCGATCGCCCGTTCCCGCTCGCTTTCGATCCGGTTCGCCTCGACCCGGGCCTCGATCATCGCTTCCGTTTGCCGCTTGATCTCGTTCATATGATTGCCGATCGTCTCGATCAGCCCCATTTCCGTCGCGGCGAGCTTCTCGAATTTGTCTTTCGGAAAAACCTGCCCGATCCGGTACACGTTTTCCAAAAGCGCGGACTGGTATTTCGTCGCGACCGGAATAATGTGGTTCATTGCCAAATCGCCGAGCACCCTCGCTTCGATTTGGATTTTTTTCGTGTAAATGTCCCACATCACCTCGTTTCGGGCCGCCAATTCCTTTTCCGAAAGGACATTGGTCCGGGCAAACATCGCGACGCTTTCCGGGGTCGTATACGAATCGTAAACGAGCGGGACGCAGTTTTCGCAATCGAGCCCGCGTCGTTCGGCTTCGAGCTTCCAATCATCGCTGTAGCCGTTGCCGTCGAAACGGATCGGCTTCGATTTCCTGATATACGATTTAATGACCTCGAAAATCGCCCTTTCCTTCGATGTTCCCGCCTTGATTTTGGCGTCGACCTCGACCTTGAACTCCTGCAACTGGTCGGCGACGGCCGTGCTCAGGGCGATCATCGCTCCGGCACAATTGGCCGAGGAGCCGATCCCGCGAAATTCGAACCGGTCCCCTGTAAAGGCGAACGGCGAGGTCCGGTTCCGGTCCGTGTTGTCGATTAACACCTCGGGAATATGGGCGAGACCGAGTTTCATCACTTTTTTCGCGTCGAGCAAAACCGCTTCTTCGCTGTCGCTTTCTTCGAGCTTGTCGAGGACGGCGGAAAGCTGCGAGCCGAGAAAAACCGAAACGATCACCGGCGGGGCCTCGTTGCCGCCGAGCCGATGGGCGTTCGGAGCCGACATGATGCTCGCCTTGAGCAGGCGGTTGTGCTTGTGAACGGCCATTAAAACACTCACCAAAAACGTCAGGAATTGGAGATTTTCCGTCGCCGTTTTGCCAGGAGTCAGCAGCCCGAGGCCGGTGTCCGTCCCGATCGACCAATTGTTGTGCTTGCCGGAACCGTTGATCCCAGCGAACGGTTTCTCGTGCAGCAAAACGCGAAAATTGTGCCGTCGGGCGACCTTTTTCATCAGCGACATCAGCAGCTGATTGTGGTCGTTCGCGAGGTTCATTTCCTCGAAAATCGGGGCGAACTCGAACTGGTTCGGGGCCGCTTCGTTGTGCCGGGTCTTCAACGGAATGCCGTATTTGTATGCTTCGAATTCCATATCCCGCATAAACGCGATCACCCGGGTCGGAATCGAACCGAAATAATGGTCCTCCAACTGCTGGTTTTTCGCGCTTTTGTGCCCCATAAGCGTTCGGCCGCTCAGCATCAGATCAGGTCGGGCGGCATACAGTCCGTCGTCGATCAGGAAATACTCCTGCTCCCAGCCGAGGTAAGAGGTTACTTTCTTGACGTTTTTGTCGAAATAATGACAAACTTCGGTCGCGGCTTTGTTGACCGCCCCGATCGCCTTGAGCAACGGCGTTTTGTAATCGAGCGACTCTCCCGTGTAAGACACGAAAATCGTCGGGATACAAAGCGTGTCGTCGACGACGAACGCCGGCGAAGACGGATCCCAAGCGGTGTAACCCCGGGCTTCGAACGTGTTGCGGATTCCCCCGGACGGGAAACTCGAAGCGTCCGGCTCCTGTTGAATGAGAAGCTTGCCGGACAGTTCTTCGATTACGCCGCCGCCGGGCAGTGGGGTAATGAACGAATCGTGCTTTTCGGCCGTGCCGCCGGTGAGCGGATGAAACCAGTGCGTATAATGCGTCGCCCCCATTTCAAGCGCCCACATTTTCATTCCCGCGGCGACATGGTTGGCGATGTCCCGGTCCAACGGAATTCCCTTGTCGATCGCATCACAAAGCGTCTGGAGCGTCTCTTCCGAGAGATATTTGGTCATTCTCTGCCGGCTGAAGACGTTTTTACCGTAATAATCGGAAATCAGCGCCGACGGCGGCTCGACCGGAATCGCCTTGCGTTTATAGGCTTCTTCGACGACTTTGAAGCGGAGTGTCATGAGATTGAGCGTTCGAGAAAGGAAAAAGAAAAGTCGAAAGATACTTGATTCTATGCCGCTTTTCCCAAATTGTCAATTTCCCGCAAGGTCGATTCGGACGATTGCAAAGTCGGAATTTCTGAAAAAAATATCGAATCGGGCAGCAGCCGGAAGCGTGAGCACCCGGTTCTCCAATACGGAAACGCGAGGGCCAACCCGCGCTGACGCTTCGGGCTGCTGTTCACGGGATTCGATATTTTTTAGACCTGTGCAAAAAATTTGCACCCATTTGGGAGTGAACTTTTTCGAACGAAGAAATCACCGTCATTCCCGCGCAGGCGGGAATCCATAGTGAAGACGTGTTCTATAGCTTCCCGCCTGCGCGGGAAAGACGAAAGGTGAGGTTCAAATTTTTTGCACAGATCGGTAAGTGAGAATCAACAAGAACAGAGTACCGTACGCAACCGCCCGGAGGTCGGTTGTCTACCTTGCCAAACTGAATCAGGGTCAATCACTCCTTTTGAACCGGCCAACTGGCGCGGTTTTCGTCCTGGTACAAACCGATTTTCTCGAACGGAATCGGCTCGAATCCGGCCTTGAGTGCCGGCGATTCCGGCTTCAGCCGAAAACCGGCCTTTTCCGGATGCTCCGGATCGACGAACAACGGGTCGGTCCCGACCGGCTTTTCGCCGTCGAGCACCAACCTCGTGTTGTCCTCCATTTTCAAATACGGTCGCGCCTTCTCTTCGATCGACATATCCCAAAATCCGGCCGGTTTGTCCCAAACGCCGCGCAAGCAGATGTTGCGGGCGATCACGTTCCCTTTCGGAGCCTTTGGTTCGTCTTCGAGAATGTTGACGAGCTTCGGATACCGTTCGCTGTAAGGGGGCTTGTTCCAGGCGATTCCGGAAATCGTCCCTTTCTCCTTTGCTTCGGCGATCCACTCATCGGCGTGGTAGGCGGCCCAGCCGAGTGCCCTCGCATCGACGTGCAGCGACGGCACGCAATCGACGAAAATGTTGTTGAGGATGCTGTTGTCTCGGCCGCCGCCGATCATCGCCGCCCGAGTGACCCGGAGGAAAATGTTGCCGATCATATCCGCCGAAGCGAACATGTCGTCCAAATAAATCCCGACGCAGCCCTTTTTCTCGAACCCTTCGATGTCATGCAGGTAATTGTACCGAATCATGTTCCCCCGCATCGTCCAGTTCCGGCCGGTGTAAATCGCCCCGGCATCGTTCGATTCGTAACAGACATCGTCGATCTCGTTGAATTCGATCAGGTGATCGTTGCCGTAAAATCCCATTCCCATATGCGGGGCGTGGGCGATCAAATTATGGGTCGCCCGATTGCCGACGCCGTTGAGCGAAATACCCGGCTGGTAAACCCGTTGGATCCGGGCAAAATGGTGTATGTGGTTGTTGTCGGCGAAATGCCCGGCCGGGACCAGCTTTTCGCGGTCGCCGCCGCTGAGGGAAATCCCGCCCGCTCCGGCCGTCGAAATGTCGCAACCTTGCACGCCGCAGTTTTCGCCGCCGGAAATGTTGACCGCCGTCCCGCCGATGTTGCGGATCGCCGAGGCCGCGATCAGGACGTCTTTCCCGTTTTGGACCATGATCGCGTCTTTCCGACACCCTTCCAAAAGAAAGCCGCGAATCGTAAGGCCGGAACCGTCGCCGATCAGGATCAGCGAATCAAGCCGGGAAAGCAACGATTCGCTCGTCTCCGGCAAACCGGGCGGGTAAAAATAGAGGACGCCCGCCGCCCGATCGATGTAATACTCACCGGGTCGGTCGATCTCGCAAAGCAGGTTGAAACCGTAAAACCATTGTCCGAGCCGATAACCGTAACCGTGATAGGGGGGCTCGACTTCGAGAACGTTGGCGTCGATCGACTTGATCTTGTGCCGCTGCTCCGACCAATCCCAGAACCAATAGCCGTGTACCCAAGGGTCTTTTTCGACAGACCAACGGTTGATCCTGGTATCCTCGAACTGAAATTTGCCGGACAAATCCCCTTTGATCCCATGCAAGACCGTCGGCTTTTCGTTCAGCAAACCGGTGATTTTGACGAAACCTTCGTTCGGGTAACGAGAAAGCTGCATCGGCTGGTGTCCGAAAAAGAGCTCGGCCCCGCCGCTGTCCGGCGAACCGTATTCGAGCATTCCGGCCGCTTTCAGGTCCGTTTGATAAATTTTTCCGCGAACCTCCGGCTCGAATTTCTCAAGCACGGCCGGATCCGTAACGACTTGCCAATCCCTGAGGATTTTTCCGCCGAGCAAACGGACGGCATCCCCTTTCCTGGCACGCCAAATCGTCCGGGAAGCTCCCTTGCCGCAATCTTCGGGACCGAACGCGAGCGGCTCTTCGAGCTCATAATCCCCGGCGAGAATCTCGACGATGAGATCGCCCTTGAGATCAGGCGTCGTTTCGCGGACGGTTCGAACCGCCGATTGCGCTTGCTGCAAACTCGCGAACGGCCCGTCCGATCGTTCGGCCGTCGGTTTCTCGAGCTTGCCGGAAAACCGGTCGTCGCCGTCCTTGGAAACATAGAATACGAGGTCCCCGGCCGAAACCGATCCGATCGCAACGAGGACGAAAAGTACGCAGCAGAAAAAACGCAGGTTGAGCATGGTGTTGGTTTGAAAGGTTGTTGTCAGGTGTGCGGTACCGAGCCCTAGAAAAATTTTGGCCCTTTATTTTGGAATAGAACCGTCACCCCCGCGCAGGCGGGGGTCCAGAGGGAAAGCGTAATCTCTGGATCCCCGCCTGCGCGGGGATGACGGGAAGTCAGATCATTTTTAATTTGGAATCGTATTGTGTCGTCGTATCACCGATCCCGAGCGGGATCATTTCTTCCCTTGTTCGGGCAGATCGAAAAACGTCGACGGGGGCGCATCGTCGAATTCGATCGACGGTCTGTAACGGTCCATTCCGTTGCGCGCGAACATGGACGGGCGCATCAGCATCGGCGAACGTATTCCCGGTCCGGTTCGCCTTTGTGCATCCCAGGCCATTTGAACGGCCGCCCGCAATTGTTTGTAACCCGGCGTCTTCGGGTCCAGGCGAATCGCCTCGTTCAAATCGTCGATCGCTCCCGAAAAGTCGCTCAAGACCGTCTTCAACAGACCGCGGCACATATAACTGGGAGGATCGTTCGGGTCCAAACGAATCGCCTGATCGAAATAACCGACCCCCTTTTTGGCGTTTTCTTTTATCAGCGGTTCAGGGATTTTCTCAAGGTTGACCAGGATCGCAAGCCCCAAATTGCGATACACCCCGAGAAGATGCTGGGTTTCGGTTGTTTCCCGGTCCTTCTCGGTTTGGCTTTGCATGATCGACATAAGATCACGCAGCGTTTCGACGGGAACGCAGTATGCGATTCCTTCGATCTGGGACGCCTTGAGCGTGACGACTCCGACGACTCGTCCTTCCGAATCGAAGGCCGGCCCGCCTGAGTTGCCCGGGTTGACCGAGATGCTCGTTTGATAATAGAGCCGATCGTCGATCATTGCTTCCGTACCCATGACCCCGCGGCTGACCGTGATTTCCAAAAACGTTCCGTCCCCAAGACCGGGATTTCCGATCACGATAATCTCCTGACCGCGTCGAAATTGGTAATTTTCAACCAGGGGAAGCGGTTTGTTTTTTCCCGGGATTTCCAAGAACGCGATATCTTTTTCCGGATTTTCGTAAAGCAATTCCGGTTTGAAAGGCCCTTTTTCCTTGAGGTCCTTTGCCGCCGGAAAACGAACTTCGATATCGCCCATCATTTCCAGGCTAATGACGTGACTGTTGGTCGCGATGATTCCCGGGCCGACGACGAAGCCGGTCCCGCCGCTCATTTTCCCTTTGATAAAGGCGACCGAGGCCTCGGTTTCGGCGACAACCGTTTCCGTGTCGCGGGGACCGGACGAAGTTTGTTTCGACCGAGCGGCCTCTTTTTCGGCGGCGGTCGGAGTTTCAACGGAAGCGGAGGTTCCGACCGGAACGGAGTTTCCGTTCAACGAAACAACGGCGGCGATGCCGAGAAGAAAGATCCCGACCAGCGCGAAACCGGCGAGCCCGAGCACCCATTGCAAGGTCGGATCGGTTGCATGAGCCGTGAGGGGAGTGTTGACGCGGGGTCGCGAGGCGGGCAGATGGTTTTCGACGGCAAAAAGCTGATCGAGCAGGTCCGGTTGAAAGCCGGGCGAGGTCGGGTGAGGCGAGGGCGAAGGGGCGGTGTAAGCGGCGGAGTAAGCCGTGGGCGAAGATACGCGAGGAGCAATGGGCGGAGACGGGGCCTGTGTTGCGGGCCGGATTTCCGGCGGGGCGGGAGTAGGGAGAAACGCTTCCTCAGGTTGAAGAAGCTCGGGGGTCGTCGGGATTGCGGTAAAATGTTTGGGAGCGTGAGCCTCTTCTTTCGGGGGCGGGCCTTTCGCCTGTTCGGGCCGAAGCTCTTCCAAGGATATGGGAGCGACCGAGTATGCGGATTTCGATTCGGTTGACGCGGGAGCGACCGAAAACACGGATGTTGATTCGGCGGATGCGGGAGCGGAAGAGTTTTTGGTTCTTTTTTCGAAAAGGCCGTTGACTTTTCCGGCCTCGATGAGCCGGTCCATCCCATCGAGGAGAAGGAGGGTTTTCCGTCCGATGATCCCTTCTTTGACCAACAGTTTCAGGGTTTCCGAAGAAACCGGTCCCGTTTTTTCAGACGACGCGTTCAGGTAATACCATTGTTTCGACATGGTTTTTCCTCCTCTTTTCTTCCGGACACGGAGCCGCATCGCGTGCTCTTTAAAAAGGAGCGAGTACAAAGTTTCCAAGAGAGCTCGTAGTACTCGACCAACACTAAAATTGTGCGTGTCCCGATAGGGCACCGGCGTCTGCGCCGCTCGGCTAAACGGCCGCATGTACAAAATTAGCTTTGGCGGTGTAGTAGCATATCTTGACGAAAAAATCGAACAAACAAACAGCAGCCCGATTCGAATTTTTTTCCGGCAGACCAGTAATGAATGCCAATAATAAAACAGTGTATGAGGGGTTTGTCAAACGAAATATTCCATTTCTTCGAGCGTTGCCAAGGACGGCTGTGCGCCCATCCGGGTTACGCTGATCGCGGCGGCGGCCGAAGCGAATCGGGCGGCGTCGAACAGCGTTTGGCCCCGCCCGAGGGCGACCGCGAGGGCACCGCTAAACGCATCGCCGGCCGCCGTCGAGTCGACCGCCTGCACCTGCCGGGCCGGGACGAGGGTTCCCTGCCCGGGCCGTTCGACGACCAAAGCGCCCTGGGTCCCGAGGGTGATGATCGCGGTTTGCGTTCCCGATTCAAGCAGTTTGTCCGCGGCAATCTGGGCGGAAACGGCATCGGCAACCGCAACGCCGGTCAATTGCCTTGCCTCATGCTCGTTCGGTTTGATGCAATAAATTTTCCGTAGCAGTTCCGCGGGAAACGGCGAAGCCGGGGCGGGCGCCGGATCGAGCAACAGCCGGACGCCGTGCTTCGTCGCGAGTTCCGCCGTATATTGAAGCGTTTCGAACGGGGTTTCCAGCTGAACGACGATCATATCGGCCTTGGCGATCACGGACTCGGCCCGCTTGACATCGGCCGGGGAAAGAAAATGGTTCGCGCCCGAGGCGACGGAAATCAGGTTTTCCCCGTGCGAATCGACCAAAATCAAGGCGACCCCGGTCGGTCGATCCGGATCGCGAATGATCCAATCGGTGTTGATCCCCTCTTTTTTGTAACCTTCGAGCGCTTTATCGCCGAACATGTCGCCGCCGATCCGGGAGATCAGCAGCACGTCCCCGCCGAGTCGGGCGGCGGCAACCGCCTGATTGGCCCCTTTGCCGCCCGCCGCGAGCAAAAATTCCCCGCCGGTTACGGTTTCGCCCGGGGCCGGAATATTTTCCGATTTGACAACCATGTCGGTATTCGAACTGCCGACGACGACGATTTTGGGACCAGGCATATCTTTGAAAAGACGAAAAAGGACTGAAAAACGACGATTTTCCGCTGAAAATAGAATAGCGAACGAGCGCGGAAATTGCAAGAGTCGCGTCTTGAAAAACGCGGATATTGAATGAAATGCGCGGAGTACCGGCGAAAAGAAGAAAGGCTCGCGCTATTGAATGAAGCGTTCCTCGCCTTTGCCGGAATGGGCGACGGTCACTTCCCCGGCATCTTCCAACCGGCGGACGACGTCGACGATTTCCTGCTGCACCCGCTCGACGTCCGAAGAACGCATCGGGCCGAGGTATTCCATTTCTTCTTGCAGCATCTTGCCCGCCCGCTTCGACATGTTGCGGAAAACCTTTTCCTTGAGCTCCTCGCTCGCTCCCTTGAGGGCGATCGCCCATTGCGAACTTTCCACATTTTTGAGAATCGCCTGAATGTCCTGGTCCGCGAGCTTCAGAATATCTTCAAAGACGAACATGAGCCGCCGAATTTCCTCGACCAGTTCCGGGTCGTCCTGTCCGAGGTTGTCCATAATATTCCGGCCGGTCTGCCGGTCGATCACGTTGAGGATTTCGGCGACGCTGCCGACGCCGCCGGCGCTTTCGAGTTTTTGGCTCATCACGCTCGACATCCGGTTTTCCAGCCCTTTTTCGACCTCTTTGATGATTTCCGGCGAGGTTTGCTGCATCGTCGCGATGCGGCGGATCACGGCCATTTGCCGTTCCGGCGGCAGGCCGTTGATGATATCGGCTCCCTGGGCCGGCCGCAAATGCGAGACGATCAGGGCAATGGTCTGCGGATGCTCGTCGACGATAAACGTCAAAAGGTTTTCGCTGTCGACTTTTTGCAGGAAACCGAATGGAATCGCCTCCAAGGAGCTGCGGACGTTTTCAATGACGTTCAAGCCGTCCTGTCCGAGGGCGGCTTCGGCGAGCTGCTGGGCGACGTTGAACCCTCCGGCCCCGCCGATGAGCTTGGTCGGATTCGCCTTCGAGAATTCCCGTATCACGTTTTCCTGCTCTTCGGGGGTGATGAGCCCGATTTTGGCGATTTCGGTCATGACCGCTTCAACCTGCTTCGGCTCCAAACGGGAAAGCAGCGCTCCGGCCTGGTCTTTCGGCAGGCTGATGAGGAAAATAGCGGCTTTTCGAAGATTATTTTGGGCCATAAGGGAGGAAAACCGGGCGTATTCGGTTGGAAAACGGCAAAAAAACCTGCTTTTGGGGCATTTTACAAAAACCGTTGGCCCGTGTCGAGAGCGAATTTCGGTCTTTTAAGGGGCAAAATCGGCGGGAAAACCGGGGTACCGGCTAAATGGGGAAGAGGAGAACGAGCCGAAAGGGCCTTTTCCGTCGTAATATAAAACGACAATGTAGCACCAACACAGCAATAAACTGCACTTGTTTTGAGACAATTACAGTTTGTATCAATTTTCGCGGAAATGATTATACTGTGTAAGACAGGAATAGGGTTGCCTTCCCCATAAAAATAAACATAACCGTTATATCAGGTTTTAAAAAAATTTTTTTCGGGAATTTGCTTTAAAATAAAAAGAAATATTGAAGTCCGAGCGTGTCAATTTATCATATCATACAAGCAGTGCGAAACGTCGGTCGTCGCGATCGGTCGTTTTTCGCCGAAAACACGTTTTTTCCTGAGCACCACGTTTATCCCATTTCCTAAAAGGCACGTATCATGTTGAAAACCACGAACCCCCACCCTCAGTCCGTTGAAAACCGCTTCAACGCGAATGTCTCTTTCCGAATGATTCGAAAGACCATTACCTGTTTATTACTCTGTTTTCTTGTTCTTTCCTTGGCCGGGAGGGAAGGGTCTGTTCGTGCGGACGAATCGAAAGATCGAAATATCCTGGAATTTTTGGGCGTTTTGACCGAACAGCAGGCCCGGGACATCGTCGTCGCGGAAGGGGATTACCTGATTGCCCT